>NZ_JBICMM010000054.1:0-234697 GCF_043106425.1 Pseudomonas sp. FYR_2 | reverse complement strand
AAAAAATCACTGTATGACCACCAGACCCTGCCTCCAATTAAAAGAACCAGAGGGTACCCGTCATGTCCAGCACCACACTTGACCCATCCACCGTCGACCGCCCCGCGCACAGTGCCGAACGCCAGGCCCTGCGCAAGGCCGCCCGGGCCAGTTTCATGGGCAACTTCGTCGAGTGGTTCGACTACGCCGCCTACGGCTATCTGGCCACCATCATCGCCGCCACCTTCTTCCCGCAAACCGACAAGACCACCGGCTTGCTGGCCACCTTTGCAGTGTTTGCCCTGTCGTTCCTGGTGCGGCCATTGGGCGGCATCGTCTGGGGGCATTTTGGCGACCGCCATGGCCGGCGCAACGCACTGTCGTGGTCGATCCTGATCATGTCGGTATCCACCTTTTGCATTGGCCTGTTGCCCGGTTATGCGCAAATCGGCCTGTGGGCACCCTGCCTGCTGTTGCTGATCCGCCTGGTGCAGGGCTTTTCGGCTTCGGGCGAGTACGCCGGTGCCGCCGCGTTTCTGGCTGAATACGCACCGCCTGGCCGGCGCGGCTTGTACACCAGCATCGTGCCGGCCAGCACGGCGGCGGGCTTGCTGTTTGGGGCGGCATTCGTGGCGGTACTGCACGAACTGCTCAGCAACGAAGCCCTGCATGAATGGGGCTGGCGGCTGCCGTTCCTGCTGGCGGCGCCGTTTGGCCTGGTCGGGCGGTATATCCGCATGAGCCTGCAGGACACCCCCAAATTTCTGGAGATGGAGCAGCGCCTGGAAAACAAAGCCTGCATGGCGCGGGCGCCAATACGCGAGCTGATGAGCCAACACCGTCGCAGCCTGGGCATCGGCATTGGCGTGACCTGCCTGAACGCCGTGGCGTTCTACCTGCTGCTGAGCTACATGCCGACCTACCTGTCTACTGAAATGGGCATGAGCGAGCGGGATTCGTTCATTGCCTCGACGGTGTCGCTGGCCACCTATATTGGCTTGATCTTCCTGATGGGGCGTTTGTCCGACCAGTTTGGCCGCAAGACCATGCTGGTGGTGGCGTCGCTGTTGTTCCTGGGGCTGACCGTGCCGTTGTTCCGCCTGCTCGATGGGCAGCCGCTGGTGGTGATCCTGGCGATCCAGATTTGCTTCGGGGCGATACTGGCAATGAACGACGGCACCTTGCCGTGCCTGCTGGCGGAGATTTTCCCGACCCGGGTGCGTTTCAGTGGCTTTGCCCTGAGCTTCAATCTGGCCAACGCGCTGTTTGGCGGGACTGCGCCGTTCATTGCGACCTGGCTGATCCAGGTGACCGGCAGCAAGCTGGCACCGGCGGGGTATTTGCTGGCGGCGGCACTGGTGGCGCTGGTTGCCATGCTGATGTGTCGGGAAACGGCGCACTCGGCTCTTGAAGATTAGTTGTACTGGCCTTTTCGCGGGTAAACCCGCTCTCACAGGAACCCCACAGGCCTGAGCATTGTGCGGTCCCTGTGGGAGCGGGTTTACCCGCGAAGAGGCCAGTAAAACCAATACAAAACTTGAATCAGTGCAGCGAGGCCTGCCGTCGCTCCCCCAGCGGCGACAACCCGAAGAACCGGCTATAACTCTTGGAAAAATGCGCCGGCGAACTGAACCCGCACGCCAGTGCCACCTCACGCACCTGTACATCGCTGCGCAGCAGCAACTCCCGCGCTCTCGACAGCCGTAACTCCAGGTAATACTGGCTGGGCGTGCGCTGCAGGTACTTGTGAAACAGCCGCTCCAACTGGCGCACGGTCACTTCATTGAGGCTGGCCAGCTCTTCCAGCCCCAGCGGTTCTTCCAGGTTGGCTTCCATGATCGCCACCACCTGGCTCAGCTTGGGTTGGGCGCTGCCCAACAGGGTGCGCAGCGGCACCCGCTGGCGCTCGCGCTCGCCACGCATGCGGTCGCACAGCAACAGCTCGGCAGCCTTGGCCGCGATGTCCTGGCCGCCAGCCTCGCGGGCTACCAGTTGCAGCATCATGTCCATGGCCGCCACACCGCCCGAGCAGGTGTAGCGGTCGCGGTCCAGTTCGAACAGCTGGCTGGAGATCACGATGCCGGGGAAGTGTGCCTGCAATGTCGGCAAGTCTTCCCAGTGGATGGTGCAGCGGTAGCCCTTGAGCAGCTCGGCCTTGGCCAGCAGGTAGCTGCCGGTACAGATACCGCCCAAAGGCATGTGTTGGCGGGCCAGTTGGCGCAACCAGTCGATCAACGGGCGGTTACCACGACTACGGTCGATGGGGTTGGCACCCACCACCAGCAGAGCATCCAGTGCGGGCGCGTTGGCGATGCTGTAGTCGGGCAAGACGCGCATGCCGTTGCTGGCCGTCACTGGCGCATCGTCTGCTGCGATAAGCACACTGCGATACAGTGGCTTGCGCGCGGCCAGGTTGGCCATGCGCAAGGTTTCTACCGCCGAGGCCAGGCCGATGGTGGTGAAGTTGGGCAAAATCAGAAAGCCGAAGGTCTTCGCGGAACAACTCTTTACAATAGACGGCGATGGGGTTGCAGAAGCGGGGTGGACCATTGCGCTGTTCCTGTGCAAGCTGAGGCATAGTTCGTCAGGGGCAGTGAGAAAATACAGCCTCGCGTGGTTCTTGTTGTTATAGGTCGTTGCCGGGTCGATCTTACACCCCCGGCGCAGCGACCAGGAATGGCCCCGCCGGCTGGCAGGGCCGACAGTGATTGCACAGAGAAGGTGATCGTTCGTGAACCCCGAATCCATGCTGGCGGCATTGCCAGGCTACGCCATGTCGCCCGAGTCGATCCAGGTGCTGCCCGATGCCAAGGCCTACCGCGCCTGCCTGTTCGAGCGCATCCGCGCTGCAACCCGGCGCATCGTCATCGTTGCGTTGTACTTGCAGGAAGACGAGGCCGGCCAGGAAGTGCTGGATGCCTTGTACCAGGCCAAGGCCGAGCGGCCGGGCCTGGAAATTACCATCGTGGTCGACTGGTTCCGTGCCCGCCGTGGCCTGCTCGGGGCCGGTCGCCAGCCGGGTAACGCCGCCTGGTACCAGGCCCAGCGCCAGTTGCGCGGGCTGGATATCGTCATTCACGGGGTGCCGGTGCAGACCCGCGAGTTGTTTGGTGTGTTGCACCTGAAGGGCAGCATTATCGACGACTGTGTGATCTACACCGGCGCCAGCCTGAATAACGTGTACCTGCACCGCTTCGACCGTTATCGCCTGGACCGCTATCACCTGTTCCAGTCGCCGGCGCTGGCCGACGCCATGGTCGGCCTGGTAGGGCGCCTGCTGCACCACACCGCCACACCGCGCCTCGACGTGCCCGCACCACCCGCCACCCGTAGCCTGCGCGGCGACATCCGGCGCTTGCGTGCGCGGTTGCGGCGCATGGCGTACGAGGCACCGGCCGCGGTGCCTGGGGAGGGCTTGCGGGTGGTGCCACTGTTGGGGGTGGGCCGTGGCAACCCGTTGAACCGGGCGCTGTGTGCCCTGCTGGCGGCGGCGCGCACGCACATCATCATCAGCACGCCGTATTTCAACCCGCCACGGGTGGTGATGCGCGAGCTCGATCATGCGCTGGAGCGGGGCGTGCATGTTGAGCTGATCGTGGGTGACCGCACCGCCAACGACTTCTACATCGCCCCCGGTGAGCCGTTCAGTGCCAGTGGCGCTTTGCCTTATCTGTATGAAGACAACCTGCGAGCCTTCGCCCGGCGCCGCCACGCGGCCATTACCCGTGGCCAGCTGGAAGTGCGGATCTGGAACGATCCCGGGCATACCTTCCACGCCAAGGGTGTGTGGGTCGACCAGCGCTATTCGCTGCTGACCGGCAACAACCTGAACCCTCGCGGGTTCAACCTGGACCTTGAGAACGGCCTGCTCATCGATGACCCGCAGGGGCAGTGGCTGGCGCCACGGGCAGCGGAGTTGAACCAACTGCGCAGGTACGCGCCAAAAATCGGCTCTGCAGCGGCGCTGGGGGTGAAGGCCGAACATCCCAAGGAAGTGCGCAAGTTTCTGCGGCGGCTGCGCTTTAGCCGGCTGGAGCCGTTGATCAAGCGGGTGCTCTGAGCCCTTGCACCCTTCCAAAAGCGATGCGTGCGCCTACAAGGACCGTGCAGGCTCGGCGACCTTAGCTAAGCCTGTGCATGTGTGACTCGGACCGCCTGAGTGCTCACGGGCGGGCAACTGGGGCGCTTTCTTGGGTGAATGCATCGCGATTTGAGTGGTGAACACGACAGCTTGATGTCAATATGATATTGCTTGCGTACGACCATGGACAGGGGCTGGGCTATCATTTGCAGGCAACCGTGCAAGGCCCCTCTGAAAAGTCATCACGAGCGCATACAATCGGGCCTTTTCTTCGTTAACCAGATAGGCCAATGCGTATATGGCGCTAGATCCATCCACGATGCTGACCATCTCGGTCGCCCTGGCAGCAGCTGCTGCGTTGTACCTGGCGATTGAGTGGCGCAGCGTCCGCGAAACCTCTTTGCTGTTCTGGAGTGCAGGTTTTGCCACCATTACTGTCGGCTGTGTTCTGGCCTTGCTACGCGGGATCGGCTTGCTGTTCATCGGCATCTGGTTCGCCAATGGCTTGCTGGTGGTTGCGCACTGGTTTTTCCTGATGGGCGTGTTGCGTTTTACCCAGGACCGTTTGTCGCGGGCCTGGTTATTGGTTGTGGTCGTGTGGTTCGCCTTGCTTTTGCTGCCCGTGGGGCCGCAGTGGTCGAAGGTGATGTTGATGGTCAACTCGCTGCTGGTGGCCGCACTGACGCTGAAGGCCAGCCTTCTGTTGCGGCCGCACGGCAAGTCGCTGAGCGTGGGGGCGGTGCAGCTGCGCTATGTGTTGCTGCTCCACGGGCTGTTCTACGTGGCCAAGGCGGTCATTGCGATCACGCCGGGCACCTTGATTGACCTGGCCACCTTTGGCGGGCTGATCATCCAGATTTCCCTGGTCGAAGGGGCAATGGCGATCATGCTGATTGCCTTGTCGATGACCGGTACCGTGCGTTATCGACGCGAGGAGCGGATTGCCCGGCTGGCCGCGCGCGACCCGTTGACTGCGCTCTACAACCGCCGCGCGCTGGAAGTGCGGGCCGGGCATTTCTTCAAGGAAGTGAGCCCGGCTCAACCCGGGGCCTTGCTGCTGATCGACATCGATAACTTCAAGCTGGTCAACGATCTTCACGGGCATATCGCGGGTGATCGCTTGCTGATTGCCCTGAGCGAACTCATTCGCACGGTGCTGCCCGAGCGCTCGCTGGCAGCGCGTTTGGGCGGTGATGAATTCGTCATCTTGCTGTGCGGGGCGAGCAGTGAGCGGGTCATGGAGTTGGGTGGGCTGTTGCGTGAACAGTTCCAGCAGTACGCCAGCAAGACCGTGCCTACACCGCAGGCGGTCACCTTGAGTATCGGTGCCAACCTGTTCGACCAGCCACCGGTCAGCCTGGCGGCATTGATCGAGCAGGGGGATGTGGCGTTGTACCAGTCCAAACGCAGTGGGCGGGACAGTATCCGGTTTGTAGAGCGGCCGATGGCAGACCTTAGCCAATAGACCATTGGGGCCGACAAGCGGCCCCGATGGTGTGGGCTATCAGGCCACCACCTGGTAGCACGGCACATACGCCGCGCCGCCGGGCAGCTTCATCCGGTGCTGATCGACGAAGGCCTGTAACAGCCGGCCCAGCGGGTCCAGCACGGCGCTGTCGCCGTGGATCTGGTAGGGCCCATGCTCCTCGATCAGGCGGATGCCCTTGTCTTTCACGTTACCCGCAACAATGCCGGAAAATGCCCGGCGCAGGTTGGCTGCCAGTTCATGGGGCGGCAGCTCGCGGCGCAGGTCCAGCTCGGCCATGGCCTGGTGGGTCGGGTCGAACGGGCGCTGGAAGCTCTCCTCGATCTTCAGCAGCCAGTTGAAGTGGAAGGCATCGTTACGCTCACGGCGGAACTGCTTGACCTCTTTGAGCCCTTCGACCATGTGCCGGGCAACTTCCGCCGGGTCGTCGATGATGATTTCGTACAGCCGGTGCGCCGCTTCACCCAAGGTGGCGCCGACAAAGGCATGCAACTGCTGCAGGTAAGGCTCGGCACTGCGCGGGCCGGTGAGTACCACCGGGAACGGCAGGTCGTGGTTGTCCGGGTGCATGAGGATGCCCAGCAGGTACAGGAACTCCTCGGCCGTGCCGGCACCGCCCGGGAAGATGATGATGCCGTGGCCGACACGTACGAAGGCTTCCAGGCGCTTCTCGATGTCCGGCAGGATCACCAGTTCATTGACAATAGGGTTGGGCGCTTCGGCGGCGATGATGCCCGGTTCGGTCAGGCCCAGGTAACGGCTGCCGTGCATGCGCTGCTTGGCGTGGGCGATGGTGGCGCCCTTCATCGGCCCCTTCATCACGCCAGGGCCGCAGCCGGTGCACACGTCCAGTTTTCGCAGGCCAAGCTCGTGGCCGACCTTCTTGGTGTACTGGTATTCCTCGGTGCTGATCGAGTGGCCGCCCCAGCACACCACCATTTTCGGTTCCACGCCCGGGCGCAGGGTGCGCGCGTTGCGCAGCAGGTGGAAAACGTAGTCGGTGATGCCCTGGGAGCTTTCCAGGTCGATGCGCTGGCTGGCCAGTTCGCTTTCGGTGTAGACGATATCGCGCAGGGCGCTGAACAGCATTTCACGGGTGCTGGCGATCATTTCGCCATCGACGAAGGCGTCGGCCGGGGCATTCAGGAGCTCCAGGCGGACCCCGCGGTCCTGTTGGTGGATTTTTACCTCGAAGTCCTTGTAGGCCTCGAGGATGGTCTTGGCATTGTCGACGTGGGCGCCGGTGTTGAGGATGGCCAGGGCGCACTGGCGGAATAGGGTGTAAAGGCTACCGGTACCGACTTCACTCAGTTGCTGCACTTCACGTTGTGACAGCGTTTCCAGGCTGCCTTTGGGGCTGACGGATGCATTGATGACATTGCGTTGAGGCATCTAAGTCTTTCCTGTGCGGGTAAAACATCCTTCTTTGACAACACCATACCGAGAAATGTGGGCGGCAACGAGAGGGCTGGTGAAAAAGCTTGAGACCGGCTTAGCTTCTTCGCGTTTTTACCCGCCAAGAAGCCAACCCGGTCTCAAGTCAGCCCAACAGCTTCTGCACGCCGAGTGTAATCGCCAAACCACCCCCGACCAGCCACAGGTTGAGAATTGCCCCGGTCGCCAGCGCTTTTGGCCCAGCCTGGCGGATCTGGCTGAAGCGGGTTTCCATCCCCAGCGCCGTCATCGCCATGGTCAGGGCAAAGGTGTCCAGGCTGTTCACCGCCTGGGTCACGCTACCCGGCAGCACCTGCAACGAGTTCACCAACACCAGGGCGAGGAAGCCGAAGGCGAACCAGGGCATGGCGATACGCCCATTGCCCTGCGCCTGGCCGGCTTTGCGCGTACGGCTGATCCACAGGCCTACCACCAGCAGTACCGGCACCAGCAACATTACCCGGGTCATCTTGACGATGGTTGCGATATGGGTGGCTTCAGGGCTTACGTTACTGGCGGCGCCAACTACCTGGGCCACTTCATGAATAGTGCCGCCCAGGAACAACCCTGCGCCCATCGTGTCGAGGTGCAGCCAGCCGGCGTTGATGGCCAGTGGGTACAGGAACATCGACAAGGTGCCGAACAGCACCACGCTACCGACTGCCATGGCGCTCTTGTGCGGGGCACTGCGCAGTGCCGATTCGAAGGCCAGCACCGCAGCGGCGCCGCAGATGGCGCTACCGGCGGCCGTCAGCAAGGCGGTGTCGCGGTCCAGCTTGAACAGTTTCATGCCGCACCACAGGCCGATCAGCAGCGTGCTGGATACCACCAGCAGCGACACGATCAGCCCCGACCAGCCGACTTCGGCGATCTCCTGCAGGCTGACGCGCAGGCCAAAGAAGGCCACGGCGATGCGCAACAGGCCGCGCGCAGAAAAGTTGATACCCGCCGCCCAGCTAGCCGGTACGCCGTCACGCAGCGCGTTGCCATACAGCGCACCGGCGACAATGCCGACGATCAGCGGGCTGATGCCCAGGTTGGCGATGGCGGGCATGGCGGCCAGCTGAGTGACCGCGAGCGCGAACAACGCGACGAACAGGATGCCATTGAGCCGCCCTCGGGTAGAGAGGGTAGGTGCAAAAGCAGGGTTGGACGGAACCGTGGCCATGTGAGTCCTCCGGAAAGGTGTTTCGACAAGGCCTACGTTAATCTGGTTATAAATTTATAAAAAATCGTAATTTAGGATGGCAAATATCCGAATAGCTGATATTTTTCATCCATGACCCCGGAACAGCTGATAACGTTCGCCACCGTTGCCGAGCATGGCAACATCAGCCATGCGGCCCAGGCCCTGCATTTGTCGCAGCCGGCTGTGTCCGGCCAGCTCAAGCTGTTGCAGGAGGCGTTTGGCGAGCCGCTCTATCAACGTGCCGGCCGTGGTGTGCGGTTGACGGCGGCTGGCGAGCAACTGCTCGCCCATGCCGAGCGCCTGCGTGAAACCTTTCGTCAGGCGCAGGGGCTGCGTGAAGCCATGCGCGGGCTGGAGCGCGGGACCTTGCGCATCGGTGCCAGCACCACGCCGGCCAGCTACCTGTTGCCTTACCTGATTGCCGATTTTCACGGGCGCTATCCAGACGTACTGGTCACCACTTCACAAGGCAACACGGCGGAAGTTGTTGCCGCCCTGGACAGTGTCGATATCGCCTTGATCGAAGGCCCGCCAGGACAGGAGCTACCGCTGGGCACGGAAGTGACGGCGTGGCGTGAGGACGAGATCGTGGCCATCGTGCCGCGTGGCCACCCCTTGGCTGGCAGTGATCAGCAGACCCTGGCGTCACTGGGCGCCTGCCCGTTGGTGCTGCGCGAAAGCGGCTCGGGTGTGCGGCAAATCGTCGAGCGGGCGTTTGCCCGTGAGGGGGTGGCGATGCGCGTGGCGCTGGAGATTGCCGGGGTGGAAGGGGTGAAGGAGGCGGTGCGGGCCGGGATGGGGGTTGGCTTTGTGTCGGCGATGTCCATTCGCCATGAAGATGGGGCGCTGCACCGGCTGCAGGTTACGCCGCTGGCGCTGGTGCGTCGGTTTTCCATTCTGGTGCCGCATGCAGCTGCCCCGTCACGGGCGGCCGCGCGGTTTCTTGAGTTGTGTGTTGGCAGGCAAGTTGGTTGGGGCGGCGTGCGGCTACGATAGTTCCGGATACTGCGGGATTACGCAGAACCCAAGCGATCGCTACAGCCGCCGCACCGACCCCGTGCCTGCACCGATATCTGCCATGACTTCTACCAAAGCGAGGTTCTTGCTTAGGCGAGGTTCCTGGAAATCCGCGCTGCGCGTTTTTCGCCAGTCGTCATCGGGCAGTTGTGCAATTCGCTCGCGGCTCATGCTTCTCGTCAACAGGCCAGATTGCAACGTTGAGTAAGCAATGACTGACCTAGTAAAAATATCAGTTTCTAAACCACGAATGTCTATGTAGGGTGAAGGCATCTGAGGCTTGGGATAGTTTTGCCATGGATTGTCTTCTTCGGAGTGTAAGCCTCCAGAGTCGTCCGAACCTTGATCTAGCCTATACGGTTTACGGTTTCTCTGACCTGTCACAACATTCGTCCATTATCGGATTCGCCGGACAGCGGCGTGACGCAGTGCATGGCTTGTATCCGCTTGGAAATGGTCGGCGTCTGTATAGCCCTTCAATCTGCCGTTTTACCAGCCCTGACTCTATAAGCCCGTTTGGTAGCGGGGGGATAAATGCGTATGCTTATTGCTCAGGTGATCCTGTGAATTATGTTGACCCTTCTGGGTCTTCCAGAAATGCATCCAGGGGACAAGTGAACCCTCAAATGAGTCTGGATATCAATGTTTTGCAAAAAGAGGGTTTTCCATCAAGCTTGCAGCCACAGCTTTTACATTTCCGAAAAGTGGCGAAGGGAATACATCGGGGAGCGATGGAAAAGAGTGTCGTAGCTGCACGGTTATATAAGCACGGGGTTCCGCACTATGGGTACACCCGATGGGATCTAAAATACAATTTTGAAACCAACGGGTTTGCAGCGGATTTTGTGGCTGGCAGCCCCATTTTTCATTTGCCGGTTGGTCACTATGAGGCGAAGCTGAATATCTTTGTATTGGGCGTGGGACCTTTTAAACCCGCACGAGGACTCGGAAATTATAAATCTTACGAAGTCAGTAAAAGAGATCTTAGGAGTTTCTCTCTTCCTGCTGCTCAGCACGAGAGACCGCAGCTAGCAGGGTCAGCGTGGCCTGAAGTTGCTAAAGCAATGTGGGATGTGCGTTTCCAAAGGGAGATTGACCGGTTTGATGGGATGCTTGAGCGCTATGGACCACCAGAAGCGCCGCCTTCTCCACCCCCTAGGCGACGCTAACTCTAGAAGTAAGCCTTTCGTTAAGCAGGCGCGGCATGCGTTGAGCCGCGCCCAGGACAGATGTTCAGTGCGCGCAGCGACTGGTGTCCCCTTGCTCCGCAGGTGCTTTTCGCGCGGCAGCCAGAAAAGTCGCCAGCACGATCAGCGCAGCACCCGCAGCCATGCGCAGGCTCGGTTGGTCACCAAACAACCACCATGCCCCGATAATCGCGCACACCGGCTCCAGCGCGATGATCATGCCGGCAATGCGGATTCCAGGCTCTTGACGAACAGAAACTGCGACAACCCGGTGCAGAACACACCCAGCAAGGCCAGGTCGACCCAGTCGCTGCCTGCCAGGCGGGTGCTGCCCAGCAGGTCGAAAGTCGGTACCACCAACACCAGGCCGGCGGTAACCATCTTGCGGGTGACGTGTGCTTGCCTGATCGCGATATCCGCAGTTGCCTTGCTACGCCGCGTCACTCTCCGCCGTAGTTCATGATTGACAACAGGCGGATGGGCACCTGCACCAGCTGTTCGGGGCCATGCGGGGTTTCACCGTCGAAGGTCAGGCTGTCGCCGGCATGCATGTGATAGAGCTGGTTGCCATGGCGGTACACCAGCTCGCCCTCCAGCAAGTGGAGGAATTCGGTGCCCGGGTGGGCGAAGGTCGGGAACTCTTCGCTGGCGTCGTCCATGCTCACCATGTACGCCTCGAAGTTCTTTTTCGGCCCCCTGGCGTGATTGAGCAAGTGGTAGGTGTGGCCCTTCTCGGTGCCGCGGCGCACCACCTCCAGCCCTTCGCCGGCCTTCACCAGCAAGGCATTGCCGTCGGGTTGGTCATACTGGCTGAACAGCTTGGCCATCGGCATGCCCAGGACGTCGCACAGGCGACTGAGGGTGTCGAGGCTGGTGGACACCTGGGCATTCTCTATCTTGCTCAACATGCCCTGGCTGATGCCGGCGATGCGCGCCACGTCGGCGAGCTTGAGGGACTGGGCCTGGCGCTGGCGCTTGATCTGGAGGCCCAGGTACTGCTCCAGGCGAAGGCGCGGTTCGGTTTCGGTCGACATCGAATGTCCTGCACGGTTTCAGTTCAAGAATAAAGATTTCGCACTGGGAAAGTGCGAAAAGCAGCTGCGTTGGCTGCTTCTTTCCTCGGGTGAAAACAAGTTTCCCATAAATAGAACAGAAAAACCTGCTTGGGTTTTGTGTTGTTTGTACGGGCTTCTTCGTGGGCAAGCTGCTCCCACAAGGCTTTGCGTCGAATCCACTGTGGGAGCGGGCTTGCCCGCGAAGAGGCCCGCACTGATCCCCAAAGGCCACCCCCCGGACAAACTTGGCAAGCGCATTGCATTCCTGTGGGGAAAGTAAGTTTCTTATGCGGAATCATTGCCCCTTACCCAGGAGTGTTCAACCCATGTTGCCAGCAGAAACCCAGCGCACCCTCGACCAGCATGGCATCAAGTACGTGCTGGCGCAGTTCGTCGATATCCATGGCTCGGCGAAGACCAAATCGGTGCCGGTCTCGGGCCTGAAGATGGTGGCCGAGGAGGGCGCCGGCTTTGCCGGGTTCGCCATCTGCGGCATGGGCATGGAGCCGCACGGCCCGGACTTCATGGCCCGTGGCGACCTTTCCACCTTGATCCCGGTACCGTGGCAGCCGGGTTATGGCCGGGTGGTGTGCGTGGGGCATGTCAACGGCCAGCCCTGGCCTTACGACAGCCGCTATGTGTTGCAACAACAGGTGCAACGCCTGGCCGACAAGGGCTGGACCTTGAACACCGGTCTGGAACCGGAATTCAGCCTGTTCCGCCGTGACGAAGGCGGCAAGCTGCAACTGGTGGATGCCTCCGACAACCTCGACAAGCCGTGCTACGACTACAAGGGCCTGTCGCGCTCGCGGCTGTTTCTCGAGCGCCTGACCGAGGCACTGCAACCGGTAGGCTTCGACATCTACCAGATTGATCACGAAGACGCCAACGGCCAGTTCGAGATCAACTACACCTACAGCGACGCCATGGAGTCGGCCGACCGCTTCACCTTCTTCCGCATGGCCGCCGGTGAAATCGCCAACGACCTGGGGATGATCTGCTCGTTCATGCCCAAGCCCGACCCCAAGCGCGCCGGCAATGGCATGCACTTCCACCTGTCGCTGGCCAGCAGCACCAACAAGAACCTCTTCCACGACGCGTCCGACAGCAGTGGCATGGGCCTGTCGAAGCTGGCCTACCACTTTGCCGCAGGGCTCCTGGCCCATGGCCCGGCGTTGTGTGCCTTCGCGGCACCGACGGTCAACTCCTACAAGCGCCTGGTGGTCGGCCGTTCCTTGTCGGGTTCGACGTGGGCCCCGGCCTTTGTCGCATGGGGGGCCAACAACCGCTCGGCGATGGTGCGCATCCCGTATGGCCGCCTGGAGTTCCGCCTGCCGGACGCCGGTTGCAACCCGTACCTGGTTACCGCCGCGATCATCGCCGCGGGTCTCGATGGCATCGACCGCCAGTTGGAGCCGGGCGAGATGTGCAACGAGAACCTTTACAACCTCAGCCTTGAAGAAATTGCCGCACGCGGCATCAAGACCCTGCCGCAATCGCTGAAGGAAGCCGCCGACGCGCTCGAAGCCGACCCGTTGTTCCGCGAGGTGTTGGGCGCTGAGATCGTCGACGAGTTCATCAAGCTCAAGCGCATGGAGTGGGTGGAGTACTGCCGCCATGTCTCCGACTGGGAAATCCAGCGTTACACCGAGTTTTTCTGAGCTGCAAGCTATAAGCCGCAAGCTGCAATAGAAAGCCAGTGCGCGGTGAACATAACTATCCCGTTCTATTACGGACAACTTGCAGCTTGCCCCTTACAGCTTGCTGCCGAACGTAGTGAGGCTCTTTTATGTGTGGAATCGTAGGTCTGTACCTGAAAAAGCCCGAGCTGGAGGCCCAGCTTGGCAAACTCTTCGAACCCATGCTCGAAGCCATGACCGACCGTGGCCCGGACAGCGCAGGCTTTGCCATCTACGGCGACGAAGTGGCGGATGGCTGGGTCAAGTTGACCCTGCAAGCCACGGATATCGACTACCCCTGGACCACCCTGATGGGCCAGCTGGAGGGGCGCCTGGGCTGCTCGCTGGACGGGTTCCAGAACGCCAGCGCGGCGGTACTCAAGGTGCATACCAGCGAATCGGCTGCCCGCCAGGCGCTGAGCGAACTGGCCCCGGACGTGCGCATCATGAGCGCCGGGCAGAGCATCGAAATCCTCAAGGGCATGGGCCTGCCAGCGGAAATCTCCAGCCGTTTCGGCCTAGCCGGTATGAAGGGCAGCCACATCATTGGTCATACCCGCATGGCCACCGAAAGCGCCGTGACCATGGAAGGCAGCCACCCGTTTTCCACCGGTGCCGACCTGTGCCTGGTGCACAACGGCTCGCTGTCCAACCACTTCCGCCTGCGCCAGGAACTGAAGCGCGAAGGTATCAGCTTCGAAACCGATAACGACACCGAAGTGGCCGCCGGCTACCTGACCTGGCGCCTGCAGCAGGGCGATACCCTGGCCCAGGCCCTGGATGGCGCGCTGGAAGACCTGGACGGTTTCTTCACCTTCGCCATCGGCACCCGCAACGGCTTTGCCGTGATCCGCGACCCGATTGCCTGCAAGCCGGCGGTGCTGGCCGAAACCGACGACTACGTGGCGATGGCCTCGGAATACCAGGCCCTGACCAGCCTGCCGGGCATTGAGCATGCCAAGGTCTGGGAGCCGGCTCCGGCCACCCTGTACGTCTGGGAGCGCGAAAGCGCCTGACCTGCCACCGAACCTCTGGAGAACCTTATGAAAACGATCGACCTTTCCAGCACTTCGGTGCGCGTGCTCAACCAGTCCCTGCACGGCGAGGTGCAGGACCACGAATGGCGGGTGACTCACCCCGATGGCAAACACAACCTGGCCGTGGGCATCAACGCCGCCGTGGCGGTGGATATCGAAGGCCACGCGGGCTACTACTGTGCCGGCATGAATCAGCAAGCCAGCGTGACGGTGCATGGCAACGTGGGCGTGGGCGTGGCCGAAAACATGATGTCTGGCTCGGTGCGGGTCAAGGGCAGTGCCTCCCAGGCCGCTGGTGCCACCGCCCATGGCGGGCTGCTGGTGATTGAGGGTGATGCCGGTGCCCGTTGCGGCATTTCCATGAAAGGCGTGGACATCGTGGTGGGCGGCAGCATCGGCCACATGAGCTGCTTCATGGGCCAGGCCGGGCGCCTGGTGGTGTGTGGTGATGCCGGCGATGCGTTGGGCGACTCGCTGTACGAGGTGCAGATTTACGTCAAAGGCTCGGTGCAGTCGTTGGGCTCGGACTGCATCGAAAAAGAAATGCGCGCCGAGCACCTTACAGCGTTGCAGGAGCTGCTGAACAAGGCAGGCCTGGACCACAAGGCCGCCGATTTCAAACGCTACGGCTCGGCCCGTCAGCTGTACAACTTCAAAGTCGACAACGCCAGCGCGTACTGATCCAGGAGCATTCCCATGAGCGAACAATTCCCCCCGGTACTGCGTGAGTCGGCCACCTTCGATCGCCTGACCATCCAGGAAATTCAGCGTGCTGCCGAAACCGGCATCTACGACATTCGCGGTGGCGGCACCAAGCGCCGTGTACCGCACTTCGACGACCTGCTGCTGCTGGGTGCCAGCGTGTCGCGCTACCCGCTGGAAGGCTACCGCGAGAAGTGCGGCACCGATGTGGTGCTGGGCAACCGGTTTGCGAAAAAGCCGATCCACCTGAAAATCCCGGTGACCATCGCCGGCATGAGCTTCGGCGCGCTGTCGGCCAATGCCAAGGAAGCGCTGGGCCGTGGTGCGACCATCGCTGGCACCAGCACCACCACCGGCGACGGCGGTATGACCCCGGAAGAACGCGGTCAGTCGCAGTATCTGGTGTACCAGTACCTGCCGTCGCGCTATGGCATGAACCCGGATGATCTGCGCAAGGCCGATGCTATCGAGATCGTCCTCGGCCAGGGCGCCAAGCCGGGCGGTGGCGGGATGCTGTTGGGCATGAAGGTAACCGAGCGCGTTGCCGGCATGCGGACCCTGCCGATCGGCGTCGATCAGCGCAGTGCCTGCCGCCACCCCGACTGGACCGGGCCGGACGACCTGGCGATCAAGATTGCCGAGATCCGCGAGATCACCGACTGGGAAAAACCGATCTACGTGAAGATCGGCGCCAGCCGCCCGTACTACGACGTCAAGCTGGCAGTGAAGGCCGGTGCCGATGTGATCGTGCTCGACGGCATGCAGGGCGGTACTGCAGCGACCCAGGAGGTGTTCATTGAGCACGTCGGCATCCCGATTCTGCCGGCCATCCCGCAGGCCGTGCAGGCACTTCAGGAAATGGGCATGCACCGCAAGGTGCAGCTGATTGTATCGGGCGGCATTCGCAACGGTGCCGATGTGGCCAAGGCCATGGCACTGGGCGCTGATGCGGTGGCCATTGGTACGGCGGCGCTGATCGCCCTGGGCGACAACCACCCGCGACTGGACAGCGAACTGAAGAAGATTGGCTCGGCGGCCGGCTTCTATGACGACTGGCAGAACGGTCGTGACCCGGCCGGCATCACCACCCAGGACCCGGAACTGGCCAAGCGCCTGAACCCGGAAGAGGCCGGGCGTCGGTTGGCCAACTACCTGCGTGTGCTGGTGCTGGAGGCGCAGACCATGGCGCGGGCGTGTGGCAAGTCGCACCTGCACAACCTGGACCCGGAGGACCTGGTGGCGTTGACCGTGGAAGCGGCAGCGATGGCACGGGTGCCGCTGGCGGGGACTGCGTGGGTACCGGGCCAGGCGCAGTACTGATCTCCCCCGACACCGCCGGCTGCCAGCCGGCGGTTTTCATTGCACAGGAGTGACTCCATGAAGCTTGCCCTTGCTGTTGTGCTGTTCGCGCTGACACCGCTGGCCTACGCCGCAGAACCCACCCTGGACACCGGCAACACCGCCTGGATGATCTGCGCCGCGATGTTCGTGCTGATGATGTGCATACCCGGCCTGGCGCTGTTCTACGGTGGCATGGTACGGGCGAAGAACTTCCTTTCGGTGTTCACCCAACTGTTTGCCGTAGCGGGTGTGATCGGCATCCTTTGGGTGCTGTTTGGCTACAGCCTGGTGGTCGACACCACGGGGATGGTCGAGGGGCAGTTGACCTTCAACAGCTTCATCGGTGGCCTGGACAAGGCGCTGATGCTGAACATCGGCCACGACAGCCTGGTGGGCACGATCCCGGAAGGTGTGTTCGCGGTGTTCCAGCTGACGTTCGCCATCATCACCCCGGCGCTGATTGCCGGTGGTTTTGCCGAGCGCATGAAGTTCAGTGCTTCGTTGCTGTTCATGGGGGCCTGGTTCGTGCTGGTGTATGCGCCGATCGCCCATATGGTGTGGGGCGGGCCGGGGGCGCTGATGGTCAACTGGGGCGTGCTGGATTTTGCCGGCGGCACGGCGGTGCATATCAACTCCGGCGTCGCTGCCTTGGCGGCGGCGTTGATGCTGGGCAAGCGCAAGGGCTATCCGCAGGTGGCCATGCCGCCCCACAACCTCGGTTTTACCCTAGTGGGTGCCGGGTTGTTGTGGGTGGGCTGGTTTGGCTTCAACGTGGGGTCGGGGTTGGCGGCCAACGAAGGAGCAGGGGTGGTGATGCTGGCGACCATGGTGGCGGCCTGCGCCGGGATTGTCGGCTGGTTGCTGACCGAGAAGGTGATGCATGGTCGACCGACTGCCCTCGGTGCGGCGTCCGGCGCGCTGGCTGGTTTGGTGGGGATTACCCCGGCCTGTGCGTTTGTCGGGCCTTTGGGGGCTGTAGTGATTGGCCTGTTGACCGGGGCCATCTGTTTCTTTGCCGTGACCCGACTGAAACAGGCATTGGGGTATGACGACAGCCTGGACGTGTTCGGGCTGCATGGCGTGGGCGGGATGGTCGGTGCGATTCTGACCGGGGTGTTTGCTGCACCGGCGTTGGGAGGTTATGTGGAGGGCGTATCGCCTATAGGGCAGGCGCTGGTGCAGTTGAAGGGGGTGGCGTTCACCTTCGTCTATTGCTTCGTGGTGAGCTGGGCGATTCTTGGGGCCATCAAGCTGACCGTGGGCCTGCGGGCCAGTCGGGAAGAGGAAGAGCAGGGGCTGGACCTGGCGGAGCATAATGAGCGGGCGTATAACCTCTGACTGATGTGTTGTCTGTACCGGCCTCTTCGCGGGCACGCCGGCGAAGAGGCCGGTACAGGTTGAATCAGTGCCCCATGGCCAACTTGGCACTCATCTGCCGACGACGGTAGGCACTGTCACGCGAAGCCAGCCACCAGTACAGCGGCGAGGTAACCGCCAAGCCCACCAGCCACGACAGGTCAGCCCCGTTGATGTGCTCGGAAATCGGCCCGACATACAGCGGCGTGTTCATGAACGGGATCTGCACCACGATGCCCACGGCATAGGCGATCAGCGCCTGCGGGTTGTAACGGCCGTAGATGCCGCCATCGACCTGGAAGATCGACTGGATGTCGTAGTCGCCCTTGTGAATCGCGTAGAAGTCGATCAGGTTGATCGCCGTCCATGGCACCAGCACCACCAACAGCACCAGCACCATGTCGACGAAGTGGCCGATGAAGTCTGCCGAGGCGAACACCGCCACCACGCAGCAGGCCGACAGCACGATCAGCGAAAGCACCGCGCGGCTCTTGGCGGTCGGGATCCAGCGGTAGGCGAAGGTTTGCACCAGGGTGATGATCGACAGCACGGCACCATACAGGTTGAGGGCGTTGTGGCTGATGACACTGAGCAGGAACAGCACCAGCATGATCGGGCCCAAGGTACCGGTGGCCAGCTTGACCGCGTCCATGGTATCCATGCCGGCCGGGATCGCCAGCACCGCCACGGCGCCGAAGATGAACGACAGGCTCGAGCCCAGGGCCGAGCCCAGGTAGGTGGTCCAGAAGGTCGAGCTGACTTTCACATCCGCCGGCAGGTAGCGCGAGTAGTCCGACACATAGGGCGCAAAGGCGATCTGCCACAGCGCCGCGAGCGACACGGTGGCCAGCCAGCCGGCCAGGTTGAAGCCGCCGCGGGTGAGGAAGTCGTCGCTTTGCACATGGGTGAAGATGTAGCCGAAACCGACCACGATGCCGATGCCCAGCACCCACGTGCCGATACGGTTGAGCACATGGATGAAGCGGTAGCCAATGATGCCGATGATGCCCGAGCCCAGCGCACCGATGAGGATGCCTACCGGTACCGGCACGGCGTCGACCACACCATGCAGCGACTTGCCGGCGAGCACGATGTTGGAGGCGAAGAAACCGATGTACATGACGCCGGCGATCACCACCACCAGCAGCGCGCCAAGGGTACCGAACTGGGCGCGGCTCTGGATCATCTGCGGGATGCCCATTTGCGGGCCCTGGGCCGAGTGCAGTGCCATCAACACACCGCCAACCAGGTGGCCGACCAGGATGGCGATGATGCCCCACACCAAGTTCAGGTGAAACAACTGCACGCCCAGCGCGCCGGTAACGATGGGCAGCGGCGCGATGTTGCCGCCGAACCACAGTGTGAACAGATCCCTTACCTTTCCATGGCGGTCTTCCGGCGGTACGTAGCCGATCGTGTGTTTTTCTATGAGGGGTGCCGAATTGGCTGCACTGGTCATGACTGACTCCAAGGCAAGGTAGGGCATCGGGAACTGCCCGGGGGCGTGCCGGCGAAGGGCGACGCGTTCTTGTTGGAGCGATGATGCGGGGCGCGGGGATAACGAGAAATTAGTAAATATGTACCCATAAACCTTAAAAAACCTAAGGCTGACAAAAGCTTAAGCGGGTGACGGTAGCAAGGAGGGTGCCAGTTGGCGGGAGGGCTGAAAGTAGAGGGGTTCGCGGTTTGGTGGGTCGTTTGCGATGGACTGTGCTGGTGCGCCATGCGCGTTTTCAGGGCAGAAGAAAAAGTAGCTTGTGCCGGCCTCTTCGCGGGCAAGCCCGGTCCCACAGGATTACCACAGCTTCTGAAAGCTGCGTTGTACTTGTGGGAGCGGGCTTGCCCGCGAAGAGGCCAGAACAGGAGAAAACAGCTACATCGGCAACAACCGATCCTGAATCACCTCTTTCATCACCAGTGTCGAGCTCAAGCGCTTCACATTGGGAATGCTGGTCAGCTTCTCGTCATACAGCTTTTGAAACGCCGGCAAGTCCTTGGCCACTACGTGCAGCAGGTAGTCCGGGTCACCAAACAGCCGCTGTGCTTCGACAATCTGCGGGATCTCGGCCAGTGCCGCTTCAAAGTCCGCCACCGGCTGGCGGGTGACCTCCCGCAGGGTCACGAACACCAGCGCGGCGAAGTTGAGCCCCAGTGCGCTCGGCGCCAGGCGGGCGTGATACCCCAGGATCGCCCCGCATTCCTCCAGTGCCTTCAGGCGCCGATGGCAGGGCGACAGGCTGAGCCCCACCCGATCGGCCAATTCGGTCACCGAGAGGCGACCGTCTTTTTGTAGTTCGGCAAGAATCTTTCGATCAGTCCTATCCATTGAGAAGGATCTTCCAGTAATTGAACCCTGAGGGGAAATATACGAAAGAAAATCCCCGGACGGAATCCGTAATCTTTCGGCATCCCTAAGCAGTGGAAAAAGGAAGATTCAAGTGGCTATCAGTGTTCTGACGGCATTCTGGGCCGTGTCGATGCTGTTCGTGATTACCCCGGGGGCAGACTGGGCCTACGCCATTTCGGCGGGCATGCGCGGGCGCTGGGTGATGCCGGCGGTAGTGGGCATGCTGTCGGGGCATTTCCTGGCCACCTTGGTGGTAGCGGCAGGTGTTGGCAGCCTGCTGGCCGGCCACCCGTTGGCGCTGACCTTGCTGACCCTGGCAGGGTGCAGCTACCTGCTGTGGCTGGGCGGCAACCTGTTGCTGAGCCCGGCATTGCCCGAGGCCGGGCAGGGCGGTGAGGGGGAGTCGGGCTCGCGCTGGGCGTTGAAGGGTTTTTGCGTCAGCGGGTTGAACCCGAAAGTGTTCCTGCTGTTCCTGGCCCTGTTGCCGCAGTTCACCGACCCGCAGTCAAGCTGGCCGGTGCCGTTGCAGATCCTGCTGCTGGGCCTGGTGCACCTGTGCAGCTCGCTGGTGATCTATTCGTTGGTCGGCTATGGCGCCAAGGCGGTGCTGAGCACCCGGCCGGGGGCGGCCAGGCTGGTCGGGCGGGTGTCGGGGGTGGCGATGATCACGGTGGCCTTGGGCTTGATCGCGGGGCAGATCAACTGAGTTCACCGGTTTCAAAAGGCTTCAGATAAACTCGTAGCCTTTCACAGCACAACCAGGACGTGCTCCATGCCCGAAGCCACACAACTGTTAACGTTTGCCCTGATCTGCCTCGGCATGGTGCTGACCCCGGGGCCGAACATGATCTACCTGATTTCCCGCTCGATCTGCCAGGGGCGCAAGGCCGGCTTGATTTCCCTTGGCGGCGTAGCGCTGGGTTTCGTCATCTACATGTTCTGCGCTGCTCTGGGCATCACCGCCCTGGTGATGGCTGTGCCTTTTGCCTACGATGCACTGCGCATTGGTGGCGCGCTGTATCTGCTGTACCTGGCCTGGCAAGCGCTGCGCCCGGGTGGTCGCTCCCCGTTCCAGGTCAAGGACCTGCCGGCGGACAGCCCGCGCCGGCTGTTTACCATGGGTTTTGCCACCAGCCTGCTGAACCCCAAGATCGCCGTCATGTACCTGTCGCTGATGCCGCAGTTCATCGAACCCGGCCACGGCAGTGTGCTGGTGCAGTCACTGGTGCTGGGCTCGACGCAGATCGCCATCAGCGTCTCGGTCAATGCATTGATCGCGATCATGGCCGGTTCCATTGCGGTGTTCCTGGCCGGTCGACCGTTGTGGCAGCAGGTTCAGCGCTGGTTGATGGGCACTGTGCTGGCGGGCCTGGCCGTGCGCATGCTGGCTGAAGGGCGTCGCTGAGCCGTCAGGCGAGCTGTCGGGTTCAGCTGCCCAGCACCTTCCCGAGTATCTGAAACACCTGTTCTGCCGAGTAGGGCTTTGCCAGAAAGGCAAAGCCCTGGTGCCCGCCCTCAGCAATCGACTCGCTGTAGCCCGAGGTGAGGATAACCGGCAATTGCGGCCGCTGACGCCGCAGTTCACGGGCCAGTGCCAGCCCCCCCATGCCGGGCATCACCACATCGGAAAATACCGCATCGAAATGGCCTGCAGGCCCCGCCAACTGGGCCAAGGCATCTTCGGCCGAACGCGCATAGCTGATCTGGTAACCATGGTCCTCAAGGATTTGTGCAGTGAAGTTACCAAGGTCGGGGTTGTCTTCCACTACCAGTATTCGCCGCTGCTCACCTTGCGCCTGAGCCTGTGGGCTGGCCATGGTGTCTGCCGTCGGAGCCGCTGGCGGCGCCTCCTGAGGCAAATAAAGGGTGAACGTGGTGCCCTGACCCGGGGTGCTGTGCACCTGCACATCCCCGCCCGACTGCTTGGCAAAGCCGAACACCTGCGAAAGCCCGAGACCGGTGCCTTCGCCTGGCGCCTTGGTGGTGAAGAACGGGTCGAAGATACGCTCCAGCAGTTCGGCGGCAATGCCCACACCGCCGTCACTCACCGAAATCGCCGCAAATGTGCCTGCCTGCACAGGCTGGCCACGCAAGGCAGGCAGGCGCTGGTCAGCCAGCAAGCGCAGTTGCAAAGTGCCTTCACCTGCAATGGCGTCACGGCCATTGAGCATCAGGTTGATCACCGCAGTTTCCAGTTGGCTGAGGTCGGCGCGGATGTGGCAAGGCGCCTCTGGCAACTGCAGCTCCACCTGGATGCGCGCACCGGTGGCGGTGTCGAGCATGTCGGCCATGGCTTCCAGCCGTGGCCCGGCTTCGAACACCTGAGGGCTGAGGGCCTGGCGCCTGGCAAAGGCCAGCAACTGCCCCGTCAGCTTGGCACCGCGGTCGACCGTGTCGGACATGGTCTTGAGGTAGCGTTCGCGGCGCTTTTCATCGAGGCTTGGGCGCTGCAGAAAATGCAGCGAGGAGCGGATGATGGTCAGCAAATTGTTGAAGTCGTGGGCAACACCACCAGTCAGTTGGCCGATGGCTTCAAGCTTTTGGGTCTGGCGCAGCACGGCTTCGGTGTGCAGTAACTGGGTAGTGCGCTCTTCGACGCGATGTTCGAGGGTGGCATTGAGTGCTTCGAGCGCCGCCATGGCTTCGCGCACTTTGGCATTGGCTTGTACCCGCTGGATGTGGGCCCAGGAGCGTTCGGTGACTTCACTGAGCAAAGCCAGTTCGTAATCGGTCCATTCGCGCGGCACGCAGTCATGGATGGCCATCAATGCGGTCAGGCGACCGCCTTTCATCAGTGGCATGCAGATGGTGGCAGTGATGCCGATGGCCTGAAAGGTGGCTGCCTCGTCGGCAGCCAGTTCACTGAGGTTGTCGTTGATCACCAGGGGCAGGCCGCTGCGCAGGCGGCTGAACGCCAGGCGACCGAAGTCGTGCAACTGGTACTGGCCCACCAGCCGTGGCGCGCCGTGGGCTACTGAGTCACCGCAGATGGTAAAGCCGTCTTCGTCCGGGTCCATCACCGCATAGGCGCAGCTGGACAGCCCCAGGTGTTCCACCAGCATACGCGTTGTGGTGGCCAGTATCTGGTCCGAGGCTGTGGCTTCGGCCACGGCGCGGCCGAGTTGGTCAAGGAAGTTGAGGCGCTGGTTGGCGATCACGCTGGCCGTGGTTTCGGTCACGGTGTCGAGCATGCCCAACACCGTGCCGTCATGGTCACGGATGGGGCTGTAGCAGAAGGTGAAATAGGCGCGTTCCGGGCCGCCGTTGCGGTTAATCGTCAGCGGAAAGTCTTCTATGTACACCGCCTCGCCAGCCAACGCGCGGTCGGCCATCCTGCCGATGTCCGCCCAGGCTTCCTGCCACACGTCGCGGAAGGGGATGCCCAACGCCAGGGGCTTGCGCCCGAGAATCGGGGTGAAGGCGTCATTGTGCAGGGTGAGCAGGTCCGGGCCCCACAGCACGGCCTGTGGAAAGCGCGATGCCAGGCACAGGGCCAGGGTGGTTTTCAGAGCGTCTGGCCAGTGTTCGAGCGGGCCCAGAGGCGTGGCGGCCCAGTCGTGGTTGCGGATGCGTTCGGCCATCAGTCCGCCGCCGTCTAGCCATTTTGCCATGTGCTCTGCCGGTCCGTTTGCATAAAGCCTTTAGGGTGCACCGAGAATAGGCGATTGGCGAGGGGTTTGTGCAGGCTTGTGCCGGCCGCTTCGCCGGTACGGGCTAGCGAATGAAGTGCACCTTGCCAGAGTCATCGTTGCCCATGTAAATACCGTAAACCCCTGCCTGCCGCTCAAGGATGTAGCGCTCCAGTATCTGCCGGATCGCCGGGTAGTAGATCTCGTCCCACGGAATCTCATCCGGTTCGAAGAACTTGTACGACAGCGTTTCTGCCCCGTACTGCCCGGTTTCTTCGATGGCGATGGCGCGGAAGATGATGTACACCTCGCTGATTTTCGGCACGCTGAAAATCGAGTAAGGCGAAACGATGTCGGCACGTACGCCGCTTTCTTCCCACACCTCGCGCAGCGCCGCCTGCTCGGTGGTTTCGCCGGCCTCCATGAAACCAGCCGGCAAGGTCCAGGTGCCCGGGCGCGGGGGGATGGCGCGCTGGCACAGCAGGTACTTGCCATCGCGCTCGATGATGCAGCCGGCGATGATCTTCGGGTTGACGTAGTGGATGTAGCCGCAGCCGGTACAGTGCAGGCGTTCGTGGGTATCGCCTGTGGGAACGCCCCGGGCCAGTTCCGTGGTGCAGTGCGGGCAGTAGCGCGGGGCGTTGGGCATGATCAGCGACCTATACGGGGTTCCTTCAGGGCCAGGGGCTCGACAATGTCGCGTACCTTGGCGTTGTCATCCTGCTTCTGGCGCAGGTAGTCCAGGGCTACCTTGGCGGCAGCGCGGACGTGGTCGACCGAGGCCTGGTGAGCCACCAGCGGGTCGCCACCCTTGATCGCCTCGACGATCTTTTCCATTTCGCGGTTGCTGGCGCCCCGGCGGTTTTCCTGCGACACAGATGTAGCACGCAGGTAGCTGATGCGCGCCTGCAACTGGCGCAGCTGCTGGGCCGCCACCTGGTTGCCGGAACCTTCCAGCAGCACATCGTAGAAACCTTGAACCGAGTCCAGCACCTGTTGCAGTTCGCCTTCTTCGAGGGCCTCGCGGTTGACCTCCAGCGCACGTTCCAGGGCACGGATGTCCTTGGCTTTGGCGTTGAGGGTGAACAACTGCACGATCAGGCCTTCGAGCACGCAACGCAGCTCGTAGATGTCGCGGGCATCTTCCAGGGTGATAATGGCGACGCGCGGGCCCTTGGCGTCGGCGAATTCCACTAGGCCTTCGGATTCCAGGTGTCGCAGCGCTTCGCGTACCGAGGTACGGCTGACCCCAAGGCGGTCGCAGAGGTCGCGCTCGACCAGGCGGTCGCCTGGCAGCAGGTGGAAGTTCATGATCGCGGCGCGCAGCTTGTCGAGCACGATTTCGCGCAGGGTAACGGGGTTGCGGTTGACCTTGAAGCTGTCGTCGAGTGGCTGGCGTTTCATCAGGTGCGCTCTTTATGAGGCTGTTGCGCCAACATCGCGGAACGCCCCGAACCGAGGCTTTCCATGCAGTGGTTCGAACAGCCCGTTGTTAACGGGTTGGCTCCGCATCGGCTTCGGCAAATGCTTCACGGGCCAGGCGGAAGCTGTCCACCGCCGCGGGTACGCCGCAGTAAATGCCGACCTGGAGCAGGATTTCGCGAATCTGTTCACGGCTCAGGCCATTGCGCAGTGCGCCCCGAATGTGCAGCTTGAGTTCGTGGGGCCGGTTGAGTGCGGAAATCATGGCCAAGTTTATCATGCTGCGCTCTTTGAGCGACAAGCCTTCGCGGCCCCAGACGTGGCCCCAGCAGTATTCTGTGACCAGTTCCTGCAACGGTTGGGTGAACGCGTCGGCGTTCTGGATCGAGCGGTTGACGTAGTCCTCGCCCAGCACCTGGGTGCGGATCTGCAAGCCTTTCTCGTACTTTTCGTTGCTCATGTGCAGTACTCCGGAAGAAAACAGGGGCCGCAACCGAGGGGGAGACGATTAGCGCGGCCCCTTAAAAGGGGTGAAACGGGGGCCGCTGTGCGGCCCATCGCCGGCGATTCCAAGATCAGCCCAAGGGCGGCAGGGCGCCCAGCTTGCCTTTGTGGTACACCATCGGCGTTACTGGCTGCTCGGGCAGCACCAGGTTTTTCACGGCGCCCACGATGATCGCATGGTCCCCGCCGTCATACTCGCGCCACAGTTCGCACTCGATGATCGCCGTAGCCTTGGTCAGCAGCGGGTTGCCCAGCTCACTCAGGTGCCAGTCGATGCCTTTGGCCTTGTCCTTGCCTTTACCGGCGAAGGCATAGGCTTCGGCCGTTTGCTCGGCGGACAGCAGGTGAATCGCGAACTGCTTGCTGTCGCGCAGGATCGGGTAGGTGTCGGAGGCGTAGTTGGGGCAGAACAGCACCAGCGCCGGGTCGATCGACAGCGCGCTGAAGGCGCTGGCGGTGATGCCGACGATGGCGCCGTCGGCGTCCAGCGTGGTGACTACCGTGACGCCGGACGGGAAGGAGCCCATCACGTCTTTGTAGATGCCGGGTTCGATCATCTCGTGTTCCTCTTAACGCATCACGAACGGGTCGGGCATCGGCGCGGTGGACAGGTTGATCCACACGGTCTTCAGCTCGGTATAGGCCAGCACCGAATCGATGCCGCTCTCGCGGCCGTAGCCGCTGTTCTTGAAGCCGCCGATCGGTGCCATGGCCGACACGGCGCGGTAGGTGTTGACCCAGATAATCCCCGAGCGCACGTCGCGGGCCAGGCGGTGGGCACGGCCCAGGTCGCGGGTCCAGATGCCGGCGGCCAGGCCGAACTGCGAGTCGTTGGCGATTTCCAGTGCCTCCTCCTCGGTCTTGAAGCGGATCACCGCGGCAACCGGGCCGAACACCTCTTCCTGCATGATGGTCATCGCGTTGCTGTCGCACTCGAACAAGGTCGGCTCGTAGAACCAGCCTTCACCTTCGACTTCAGCACGCTTGCCGCCCATGTGCAGCTTGGCACCTTCGGCCTTGGCCGCAGCGACCAGGCCTTCGACCACGGCCAGTTGCTGGGCGGTGGCCATAGGGCCCATTTCGCTGGCGTCGTCCTGCGGGTTGCCGATGCGAATGCGCTTGGCACGGGCAATCAGGCGTTCGACGAACTCGTCGAAGATCTCGTCCTGTACCAGCAGGCGCGAACCGGCCACGCAGCTTTGCCCGGAGGCTGCATAGATGCCGGCCACAGCGCCGTTGATGGCGCTGTCCAGGTCGGCGTCGGCAAAGATGATGTTTGGCGACTTGCCGCCCAGCTCCAGCGACAGCTTGGCGAAGTTTTCGGCACTGCTGCGCACAACGTGGCGCGCGGTGGCGGCGCCGCCGGTGAAGGCGATCTTGCGCACCAGCGGGTGGCGGGTCAGCGCCGCGCCGGTGCTTGGGCCGTAACCGGTGACCACGTTGACCACACCGGCCGGGAAACCGGCCTCAAGGGCCAGGCGGGCCAGTTCGAGGATGGTCGCCGAGGCGTGCTCGGACGGTTTGAGCACGATGGTGTTGCCGGCGGCCAGGGCCGGGGCCAGCTTGATCGCGGTGAGGTACAGCGGGCTGTTCCACGGGATGATGCCGGCCACTACGCCAATCGGCTCGTGCACTGTGTAGGCGAACAGGTCGGGCTTGTCCAGCGGCAGGGTGCCGCCTTCGAGCTTGTCGGCAAGGCCCGCGGTGTAGTGGAAGAACTCTGGCAGGTAGCCCACCTGGCCGCGGGTTTCGCGGATCAGCTTGCCGTTGTCGCGGCTTTCCAGCTGTGCCAGGTGCTCCTTGTTTTCGGCAATCAGGTCGCCCAGGCGACGCAGCAGCTTGCCGCGCGCAGTGGCGGTGATGCTGCGCCATTCCTTGCTGTCGAAGGCACGCTGGGCGGCCTGCACCGCCAGTTCGACGTCGGCTTCATCGGCATCGGGCAGTTGCGCCCAGGCCTGAGCGGTGGCCGGGTTGAGGCTGTCGAAGGTCTTGCCGCTCTGGGCATCGCGCCATTGGCCGTCGATGCACATCTGGAAACGAACGAGGGTCATGCAACAATCCCCTTGGCGGATTCGGTGAGGGTGCGGGCTTGCGCGAGGAAGTCCAGCAGCATCTTGTTGACTTCACGCGGGGCTTCTACCGGCATCATATGCCGTTGCTCGGCGAGGACCACACTGTGCGCACCCGGAATGCTGGCGGCGAGCTGGCGGGTCATGGCCGGGGTAGAGCCCGAGTCGAGTTCGCCGGTGGCGATCAGCGTCGGCACCTGGATGCTGCCCAGGTCGTCGGCGCGGTACATGTCCTGGGTGGCGAACAGCGAATAGGTGGTGTGATAGCCCTGCGGGTCGTTGCTCGCCAGTACCTGGCGAATGGCGGCGACCTGTGCCGGGTTGGCAGCCTTGTATTCACGGCTGAACCAGCGGTCCAGGGCGGCGTCGACGTTGGCGTCGGGGCCCAGCTGCGCCGCCTGGGCGGCGCGGGCGATAACGCCGGCACTCTGCTCGGGGGTGCGGTTGAACACGCTGTTGAGTACCACCAGTGCTGCCAGGCGTTGCGGGTAGTTCAGGGCAAATGCACGGGCAACCAGGCCGCCCATGGAGAAGCCGATCACGGTCGCTTGTGTGATTTGCAGGTGGTCGAGCAGTTCTGCGAGCTGGGCGGCGTAGCCTTCCAGGCCGATGTCGGCAGCCGGCAGGGCGCTTTGGCCGTGGCCGAGCATGTCGTAGGCGATGACGCGGTAGTCGTTGGCCAGGCCAACGATCTGACCGCCCCACATTTCCTTGTTCAGGCCCACGCCGTGGATCAATACCACGGGTTGGCCCTGGCCGACGGACAGGTAGCTGGTGCCGGCTGGGGTGTGTTCAGCGACAGGCTGAATCATGGAGGGCGCTCCTTGAAGGTCGGGCGCGGCGGGTAAGCACGCCACGCCCCGGCCCCGTTTTGGTTGTTGTTATTGAGCGTTGGCTTTTTCGGCAGCCAGTTCTTCCAGGTCGATGTAGCGGTTGCCGATGCGCGGGTGCAGGCGGCCGCCGTCGGCAGCGCCGAGGACCACGACGATTTCATCGGCACGCGGGGCGTCTTCGATCTGCATTTCCAGGGTGATGTAGTGCGAACGCAGGCCTTCGTCGTCCTTCTGCATCATCGGGATCTGGATCGAGGTGCCTGGGCCGCCACGTTTGTTGGTGAAGCTCAGGTAGCTCTTGGCCTGTACCGCTTCGCGATAGTGGTTGCCGAAGCGCAGGGTGTGGATCACCGCCGAGGCGTGCTCGATTTCGCCATCGGCGCCCACTACTGCAGCTTTACCGTAGGCTTCGATCTTGTCGGCACCGCCGATGGCGGCAGTCAGGCGCTCGACCATCAGGGCACCCAGCTCCGAGCAGTTGGCGCGGATTTCCGGCTTCAGATCTTCAACGAAACCGCGACCGGCCCATGGGTTCTTGATCACGACGGCCAGGCCGACCATGGTCACCGGCTTGTCGGTGGCCTTGCCGCCTTCGATGCGGGTCTCTTCGGAGTAGGTGACGATCTTGCGGATTTCGAAACTCATGGGTGGCTCCTGGTGAGGGTTATCAGCTCTTGTTGTCTGATGGTATACCATAATATTTGTTGTGCAAGAGGAGGCTAGAAATTTCTCTTGCTGGGAGACGAAAGGTGGCGTGATGCCTTGATTCTTGTCGTGTCTGTACTGGCCTCTTCGCGGGCAAGCCCGCTCCCACAGGGATCGCACAGTCTTCCTGCCTTGCGCAGATTTCATAAAAAAGCCCGCTCATGCAGGCCGCAGGGGCCCACGTGAGCGGGCGCGTCCCGCAATGGTTCAGGCAATGGGAATTCAGGCGAACGCCGGCACCACTTCCTTGATGAACAGCTCCAGCGACTTCTTCTTCTCGGCGTGGGGCAGGCTGTTGTCGCACCAGAAGCTGAACTCGTCGACACCGAGCGCCTGGTAGTACTTGATGCGCGCAATGATCTCTTCCGGGGTGCCGATCATGGTGTTCTTGCGGATGTTCTCCAGCTCGAACGCCGGCACTTCGGCGAACTTAGACTCCGGGCTTGGCTCCAGGAAGCCGTTGACCGGGGTGGTCTTGTTGCCGAACCAGGCGTCGAAGGTGCGGTAGAAGCGCGAGATGGCCTGGGCGCCGACCTTCCAGCCTTCCGGCTCGGCCGGGCTGTGCACATGGGTGTGGCGCAGCACCATCAGTTGCGGGCGCGGCACATCCGGGTTGTTGTCCAAGGCGGCCTGGAACTTGTTCTTCAGGTCCAGCACTTCTTCGTCACCCTTCATCAGCGGGGTGACCATGACGTTGCAGCCGTTGGCCACGGCGAAGTTGTGCGAGTCCGGGTCGCGGGCGGCGATCCACATCGGCGGGGTGGCGTTGAATGGCTTCGGTACGCTGGTGGAAGTGGGGAACTTGTAAACTTCGCCGTCGTGGGCGTAGTCGCCTTCCCACAGCTTGCGCACTACCGGGACCATTTCGCGCAGCGCCTTGCCGCCGTCGGTGGCCGGCATGCCGTTGGCCATGCGGTCGAATTCGAACTGGTAGGCGCCACGGGCCAGGCCCACTTCCATGCGCCCGTTGCTGATCACGTCGAGCAGGGCACATTCGCCCGCCACGCGGATCGGGTTCCAGAACGGCGCGATGATGGTGCCGGCGCCCAGGCGGATCTTGTCGGTGCGTGCGGCCAGGTAGGCCAGCAGCGGCATCGGGCTTGGCGAAATGGTGTATTCCATGGCGTGGTGTTCGCCAATCCACACGGTGCTGAAACCGCCGTCTTCGGCCATCAGGGTCAGTTCGGTCAGGTCTTCGAACAGCTGACGGTGGCTGACCTGTTCATCCCAACGTTCCATGTGCACGAACAACGAAAATTTCATGGGGCTTTCCTCAACGCTTGAAAGGGGCTGGCGCCGGGCAGGGGAGGCGCCAGGGGGCTCGATTCAGAATAGGCTTCAGGCAAAGGCCGGCAGGCTGGCCATCTTGCCGCGGCAGTACACCATCGGCCGTGGCGCTTCTGCAGGGACGATCAGGTTGTGCACCTTGCCGACCATGATGGCGTGGTCGCCACCTTCATATTCACGCCACAGTTCGCATTCGATAACAGCGGTGGCGCCGGCCAGGATGGGGTTGCCCAGTTCGCTCAGGGTCCACTCGATGCCACTGGCCTTGTCCTTGCCCTTTTTGGCGAACGCATAGGCTTCAGCCTGCTGTTCACCCGAGAGCAGGTGAATGGCGAAGCGTTTCTGCTTGATCAGCACAGGGTAGGAGTCGGAGGTGTAGTTGGGGCAGAACAGTACCAGCGGCGGGTCCATCGACAGGGAAGAGAAAGCGCTGGCGGTCAAGCCGACAACCGAGCCGTCGTCGTCCAGGGTGGTGATGACGGTAACGCCGGACGGGAAGGAGCCCAGGACGTGCTTGTAGACGGTTGCGTCGATCATCTCGTGTACCTCTAAAGGCTGCGGTGGTCCGCGGTTTTTATCGTTGATGTGTCTGATGGTATACCGTAATACCTATTTTGCAAGCGGAATTTTCAACCCTGATTTTTCACGAGGAACGGCTCTAAGCCACGAAAATAGCGGCTTTGAGCGGTGAGGCGGTTTGTCGCAGGGGTTTTGCGAGCAGATCAGCGGGCGTTTTTTCCTGCGGATCAGTGTTGTCAAAAGTTTGGAATACCATAATATGGTCCGCAGCTGAGAGGCCGCCCTGGATGCGGTTTCCTTACAACGATAAAAACGACCTTTCGAGCTGAATCCTATGTCCCAACCGTCGTCGCAACACCAGTTTGTCGAGAATCACACGGTCGATTACGTTCCACCTGCCGAGCGCCACGGGAAGGCGCGCGACCTGTTCACCCTCTGGTTCAGTACCAACATTGCGCCACTGCCTATCGTCACCGGCGCCATGGTGGTTCAGGTATTCCACCTCAATCTGTTATGGGGGCTGATTGCCATTGTGCTGGGCCATCTGGTCGGCGGCGTGGTCATCGCCCTGGCCTCTGCGCAGGGACCGCAGCTGGGCATTCCACAGATGGTGCAGAGCCGTGGCCAGTTCGGCCGCTACGGCGCCTTGCTGATCGTGTTCTTCACCGCGCTGATCTATGTCGGCTTCTTCATTTCCAACATCGTCCTGGCGGGTAAGACCATCCATGGCATCACCCCAAGCGTGCCGATGCCGGGCGCGATCGTGATCGGTGCCCTCAGCGCCACTGCCATTGGCGTGATCGGTTATCGCTTCATTCATATTCTGAACCGTATCGGCACCTGGGTGATGGGTTCGGCGCTGCTGGCCGGCTTCATCATGATGTTCGCCCAAGACCTGCCGGCCGACTTCTTCAGCCGTGGTGCATTCAACCTGTCGGGCTTCATCGCCACCGTGTCATTGGGCACCATCTGGCAGATCAGCTTCTCGCCATACACCTCCGACTACTCGCGCTACCTGCCGCGTGAAGTAGGCATCGCCAAGCCATTCTGGGCCACGTACTTCGGCGCCACCCTGGGCACCATCCTGTGCTTCAGCTTTGGAGCGGTGGCGGTGCTGTGCGTGCCGGAAGGCACCGACGCCATGGATGCGGTGAAACAGGCCACCGGCTGGCTGGGCCCGATTCTGATGGTGCTGTTCCTGCTCAACATCATCAGCCACAACGCCCTCAACCTGTATGGCGCGGTGTTGTCGATCGTCACCGCGATCCAGACCTTCATGGCCGATTGGACGCCGAGCATCAAGGTGCGGGTGATCCTGGCATCGGTGATTCTGGTGGGCTGCGGGATGGTTGCCCTGAACGCCTCGGCGGATTTCATTGGCCACTTTATCGGCCTGATCCTGGCGCTGCTGCTGGTGCTGGTGCCGTGGGCTTCGATCAACCTGATCGACTTCTACCTGATCAAGAAGGGGCAGTACGACATTGCGTCGATCTTCAGTGCTGATGGCGGTATCTATGGCCGCTTCAATCACCACGCGATCATTGCCTATGCGTGCGGGATTCTGGTGCAACTGCCGTTTGCCAATACGTCGCTGTATGTGGGGCCGTATTCCAACATTGTCGAAGGGGCGGACTTGTCCTGGTTGTTCGGGTTGATCGTCACGGTGCCGTTGTATTACTGCCTGGCGACGCGCGGCAAGGCTGCCGAGGAGTCGGGGCGGGTTGTGAGTGTCAACGACTGATAGATGACTTTTGCTGTAAATGGGGCTGCAACGCAGCCCCTGTTGTTTCAGGTCAAACCTTGAACTGCGCGACCATGCCGTTCAAGTCCACCGCCAACCGCGACAGATCCTGCGCCGCCGCACTGGTCTGGTTCGCTCCCGCCGACGTCTGCATCGCCAGATCACGAATGTTCACCAGGTTGCGATCAACCTCTCGGGCCACCTGCGCCTGCTCCTCCGAAGCACTGGCAATCACCAGGTTGCGCTGGTTGATCGACGCAATCGCCTCGGCAATCACTTCCAGCGCCTGACCAGCACCTTGCGCCACATCCAGTGTGCTGGTGGCACGCCCCTGGCTGCTGTGCATCGCTGTCACCGCCCGCTCGGTACCGTTCTGGATACCGGCGATCATCTGCTCGATCTCCGCCGTCGACTGTTGGGTACGGTGGGCGAGGGCGCGAACCTCATCTGCCACCACCGCAAAGCCGCGGCCCGCCTCGCCTGCGCGGGCTGCTTCGATAGCGGCGTTCAGCGCCAGCAGGTTGGTTTGCCCGGCAATCGCGCCAATCACATCCAGCACGCGGCTGATCTCGTTGGCATTGCTGGCCAGTTGCTCGATTTCGGCCGAGGTACCCGTTACGTCAGCCACCAGATGCTGAATGGATGCCAGTGCCTGATTGACCCGGTCGCGGCCATCGCGGGTGGTCTGGTCGGCGCCCTTGGAAGCATCGGCCGTGCTGACCGCATTGTTCGCGACCTCTTCGACGGCGGCGGTCATCTGGTTGACGGCGGTGGCCGCCTGGTCAATTTCCGCGCTCTGCTGGTGCAGGCCGCGGCTGGTGTCTTCGGTCACGGTGTGCAGCTCTTCCGAAGCCGAGGCCAGCTGGTCGGACGACGCGGCGATCTTGCGCAGGGTATCGCGCAGGCTTTCCTGCATACGGGCCAGGGCGCGTAAGAGCAAGGCTGGCTCGTCGCGACCGGTCACGCGAATTTCCCGGGTGAGGTCGCCGGTTGCCACGCGTTCGGCAACAGCCACGGCATCGGCCAGTGGTACCACGATGCTGCGGGTGAGCACGGTGGCAATGGCGGCCAGGGCAAGCATGATGACCAGTAACGAGGTGATGATGGCGGTGAACGCGTCGTCGGCCACATCGCTGCTGCGCTGCGAGGCGTCTTCGGCACCCTTGCTGTTATAGCCGAGCAGGGCGGTCATGGCCTTCATCATGGTGTCGGCGCGCTGCGTGAGGGGGCCGCTGATCTGCTGCTTGGCATCGTCCATGCGGCCTGCGGCAATGTCCTGCAGCACTTTTACCTGCAGGTCGAGGTACTCTTGGTGTGCGTCAGTGAAGGTGTTGAACAGGGCGCGCTCGTCGGCCGCGATGATGGTGTCGGCGTAGTCTTTCAACCCGCCTTTGAGCTCGGCGTTGATGCCTTCGAGCAGTTGCAGGTTGCGTGCGCGCTCGGCGGGGTTGTCGTCCAGTGCGGCGCGCAAGGTGAAAGCCCGTGCGCGGCCCAGGTTGCTGCTGATGTCACCCAGGGCTACCACGGCGGGCATCCAGGTGACACGGATCTCGTCGGTGGCCTTGTCCATCTCGCGGGTTTCATAGAGTGCGATAAGGCCCATGAACAGGACCAGGATGCCCAACAGGGCAAATACGCTGGCAGCGCGAATGCCGATCTTCATATTCCGTAACTGCATGGAATGCTCCTTGACGGTGGCGTGCAGGCCTCAGGAGCTTGGTCGGAAAGCCGGGTCACCGGTAGGGCGCCAGGCTCTTGATGCGCTGCGGATTAGTAGTGTTGCCTCACCCTCTTGAATACTTTTTTGGTTTGAATGATGCCATATGGCCATCATTATTGAACAGTCCAACAATGTAACGAGATAATTGACAAAACCGTCGTTTATTGACGGTTTTGTCAGGATCTTGCTGTCAAACGATCGCAATCATCGGGTCGGCAGCAGCCAAGGCCACGGCACGATCAGCCGCGGGCGGGTAGATCCATACCGAGTTGATCTGGCGCTTGAGGTCCTTGCCTTCCTGGCCTTGCAGCTTCAGTTCGCGCTCCCAGCCTTCGCTGTAAGCCGCGCCCCATTCACCCAGGTCAAGGCAGGTGACGTACTTCGGTTGGCGGTAGACCACCGGTGCAACCCCAAGCAGGTCAGCCATGGCGTTGTTGCCGCTGTGGCGACCCATGGGAATGGCGTGCTGGCAGGTCATCAGGGCGTGGTTGCCGATTTCATCGACAGCGGCCCAGGCGGTATCACCGGTGGCGTAGATGTGCTGCTGGCCCACCACTTTCAGGTGGTCATCGACCTTGAGCCGGCCGAAGTTGTCACGCTCGCCGGCAACCTGTGCGGTCAGCGGGCTGGCCTTGACACCGACGGTCCAGATTACGGTGCTGCTGGCGATGTATTCGCCGTTGTCGAGGGTGACGCCGCCTGCATCCACAGCCACCACCGAGGTATCGGTCAGCCATTCGACCCCGGCCTGTTCCGAGGCCGCAACGATCGACGGCTTGATGCCAGCACCCAATGCTGCGCCAATGCTGACACCACGGTCAACCAGCAGCACCCGTACATCGTCACCCAGGATGGCACGCAGTCGGGCGGGCATTTCGGTGGCGGTTTCGATACCGGTGAAACCACCGCCACAGACCACCACGGTGTTGCGGGCAGGTGAAGCGGGCAGGGCCCCCAGACCCGTCAGGTGCTGCTCCAGGCGAACAGCCGATTCCATCTGGTCGACATCGAACGTGTGCTCGGCCAGGCCCGGGACTGCTGGGCGCGCTACCTGGCTGCCGGCGGCGAGGATCAGGCGGTCGTAGGCGATCTGCTGGCGCTGGCCGTGGCTGTCGATGTAGCTGACGCTGCGTGCATCGGCATCGATGGCCTCGGCGTTGCCAGTGATGAAGCGCACGCCAACGGCTTCGAACAACTCACCCACGGGGGCCTTCAAGGTATGCGCGTTGGCTTCGTAGAAGCGCGGACGAATACGCAGTTCTGCTTGCGGGGCGAGCACGCTGATGCTCAGGTCGTCGCGCTGGGCCTGGTCGAGCAGGCGAGCGGCGCTCAGGGCGCTCCAGACACCGGCAAAGCCGGCACCGATGATGAGGATGTTCGATTTCATGTAGATGCTCCGCAAGGTTCGAAGAGGGCTTCGAGGACGGGTGGATGCCGCTCGAATAACTACGACTGTATCGGTCGTAGTTTCTCCCGGCAAGTCTTTTTTCGAGCACGCCGGTGCCTCGCGCCGCCTGAAAAGGGATCAGATGGCTGTATTTGCAGGCTCAGAGGTGTGGGCTGAACCGACAGGCGGCAACTGTCTGCTTTGCCCATCCAATGCGTTCGGCGTATTATTTGCGACAATATTGGTCGGAGATTGACATGTCGCTCTACAGTGCTGGCGTCGAATATGGCATCCATTGCCTGCTGTTCCTGGTGGACGAACGTGGCGATTCACGCGAGTCCAGCGTGCGCGACCTGGCGGAGTTGCAGGGTGTGCCTCAGGAGTACCTGGCCAAAGTTTTCACCAAACTGGCCCGTGCCGGGTTGGTGGCGGCTACCGAGGGCGTACGCGGCGGTTTCCGGCTGGCGCGGCCGTCGGACGAAATCACGGTGCTGGATATCGTCAATGCCATCGACGGGCCGAAGAAGATTTTCGACTGTCGCGAGGTGCGTGAGCGCTGCAGCCTGTTCGACGGCTCGCCACCTGGCTGGGCGACCGAGGGCACCTGTGCGATCCACGCGGTGATGCTGGGGGCGCAGAAGCGCATGGAGGAAGCGCTGGCGCAGCAGACCATTCTTGACTTGGCCCGGCGGTTCGGGCGCAAGGCGCCGGCCGAGTTCGGGCAGCAGGTGAACAGCTGGATGGGAGAGCGGCGCGAAGGTAAAGGTGGCGGGGATATACCTGTCAGCCAAGTCTGAATGTGGTGCCTGTACTGGCCTCTTCGCGGGTGAGCCCGCGAAGAGGCCAGTACAGGTCAGCGCCCTTCATGCTGCCGTCGATAAGCGCCTGGCTGCACCCCCACCGCCTTGGCAAACGCCCGGGTAAATGCCGCCACCGACTGATACCCCACCTGCGCGCCTACTTGCTCCACGGTATTCCCCGCCCGCAGTAACTGGCGGGCATGGCGCATACGCAAAGCCAACAGCACCTGCCCCGGCGATTGCCCGGCCAGCTCATTGAAGCGCTTGAAAAATGCCGAGCGTGACAAGCCGGTGCAGGCAGCCATGCTTTCCAGTGTCCAGGCCTGCCCCGGTTGCTCGATCAATTGCTCCAGCAAACCGGCAAACGCCGGCTGGCGGGCGAGGGCGACCAGCCCGCCCAGTGACTGCCCGGCAATGACCTGCTGGCGCAGCACGTACAGGAACAACAGGTGCGTCAGCCGCTCCAGCAACGCCTGCGACGGGCCTGCGGTACGTCGGCACTCTTCCAGAATCAGCTCGAACAGCGCCCGCGCCGCACTGCCGGCGGGGTCTTCGGCGTGCAGCAAGATCCAGTCAGCCAGGCCCTCGACAATCAGCGATGACAGGCCGGACTGAAAGTGGAAGAAGCCGCAGACCAGCCCTACGCCGTCACTGGCCTCACTGTCCAGCGCCTGCATGGCCTGGCGCGGTTGGGCACAGGCGTCGGCCGGGTCGTGGTCGCTGGACAAGCGATAGGCAAGGTCGCGTAACAGGAATACTGCATCGCCCTTTTCCAGGCGCACCGGTTGCGCTTCGCCGTCGAGGTGCAGCCAGCAATACCCTTGCACCACCAGGTGGAAGCTGGCGCGGCCCATGCCTTGGGTGCTGGCGTGCCAGCCGCCACAGTAGCGCCCGACATGAAACAGGCTGGCATCGAGCTCCAGGCCCTCTAATAACCAATCGACAAGGTGGCTGGACGAAATCATCTAATACAAACACTCAGGAGCAAGGAAAGGCGACTGATGAATATGGAGGGTAATTCTTATAACCAACAGACTGTAGTGACCACCATCAAAGGAGACCACTCCATGTCCTCCCGCATTACTTTACACACCCTGCAGAGCGCCCCGGAAGCGGCCCGTCCATTCCTCGAGAATGCCCAGAAAAACTCAGGCTTCATCCCCAACCTGCTGGGTGTGCTGGCCAACGCCCCGGCGGCGCTGGAAACCTACGTGACCGTTTCGGCGCTCAACGGCAAGTCCGAGCTGAGCCTGGCCGAGCGTGAAGTGGTGCAACTGATTGCCGCTACCCAGCACGGCTGCGACTTTTGTGTGGCTGGCCACACCGCCGTGGCACTGAACAAGGCCAAGCTGCCGCAGGACGTGGTCGATGCCCTGCGCGCCCGTGGCGAACTGCCCGACGCCCGTTACGAAACCCTGGCCGCGTTTGCCCGCGAAGTGATCGCCACCCGTGGCAATGTCAGCGAGGCCACCTACCAGGCCTTCCGCGCAGCCGGGTTCAGCGAAGGCAACGCACTGGAGGTGATTCTGGGCGTGAGCCTCGCAACCCTGTGCAACTTTGCTAATGTTTTCGCCCAGACGCCGCTCAATGAAGAGCTTGGCAAATACCGTTGGCAGCCTTCTGCGTAACTCACCTGTGATAGCGGCCTTGATGCGGTCGTTGTAGAAGCGGCCTTGTGCCGCGAATGGGCCGCAAGGCGGCCCCGGCGTTCCCAAAGGAGCAAGACCATGCAAGATTGCGCATTTCGTCACTGGCTGGATGCCAATGCCGAGGCCATCGACCGGGGCCTGTGCGAACCGCAACAGGTGCTGGCACAGATCGCCGAATCACAGCTGCTGCGCATTGGTGTCGACCCGGCCTTGGGTGGCACGGGCGGGCAGGTGACCGACGCCGTCGAGGCCATCGCCGCGATTGCCAGCCGTTCGTTGGCTTCAGCCTTCGTCTGCTGGGGCCAGCGTGCCTTTATTGAATACCTGTTACACAGCCCCAACCAGCCATTGCGTGAGCGCTTGCTGCCGCGCTTGTTGACGGGCGAACTGGCGGGTGCCACCGGGCTGTCCAACGCCATGAAGTTCCTGTCCGGCATCGAAGCGCTGCAGGTGCGTGGCCGGCCGGTAGCTGATGGCTGGCACCTGGAAGGGCGCTTGCACTGGGTGACCAACCTGCGCAAGAGCGGCTTCGTGGTAGCGGCGGCCATCGAAGACGAAGCCGGCGGTACGCCGTTCGTGCTCGCCATACCATCAGACGCCCAGGGCCTCCAGCGCTCCGATGACTTGCAACTGATGGGGCTGCAATCGAGCAACACGGCGGCGCTGGCTTTCCACCAGGTGCCGCTGGCGCGTGACTGGTTGCTGCACGAGAACGCCCGCGAATTCCTGCCGCGGGTACGCCCGGCTTTCCTGGCATTGCAATGCGGGATGGCCATCGGCTTGGCGCGACGGGCGCTGGAAGAGGTGCAGGCGCATCTGCATGGGCGTGCCTCGTTCCTCGATGAAGCCCGTCAGGTACTGAGTGAGCGCCTGGAGAACACCGTGAGCGAGCTAAAGCAGGGGTTGCTCGATGGCCGCTTCCAGCAGCAGCCAGCGGCGTTGTTCAAGTTGCGCATCACCCTGGCTGAAAGTGCCGCCGATGCCGTGCAACTGGAGTTGCAGGCCAGCGGTGGCAAGGCCTATCTCAGCGAATATGGCGAAGGCTTTGCCCGCCGCTGGCGCGAATCGGCCTTCGTGCCGATCGTTACCCCCAGCCTGGTGCAATTGCGTGCCGAACTGCAACGCCAGGCGGGCGCCGCATGAGCCACGTGTTGCTCGAAGCCTGCGATATCAGCCTGGGCTACCCGGGTGAGGGTGGCTGGCAGCAAGTGCTGGCGCAGTTTGACCTGCAATTGGCCCCGGGCGAGGTGGTGAGCATTCTTGGCCCCAGTGGCGTCGGCAAGTCCAGCCTGCTGCGGGTGCTGGCAGGGCTGCAGCAGCCCCGTGGCGGCAGTGTGACCTTGCGCGGCCAACCCTTGCAGGGGCCGCACCCACGGCTGGCAGTGGCCTTTCAGGACCCGAGCCTGCTGCCCTGGCTGAGCCTGGAGAAGAATGTTGCCTTTGGCCTGGACTTCGCCCGCCAGCCGAAGCTGGATGCTGCCGAGCGGCGCGCGCGTATCGACCATGCGATTGCCGCCGTGGGCCTGGCCCACGCCCGTGGCCAGTACCCGGCGCAGTTGTCCGGCGGCATGGCCCAGCGCACGGCGCTGGCCCGTTGCCTGGCCCGCCAGCCCGAAGTGCTGTTGCTGGACGAACCCTTCGGCGCGCTGGATGAAGTGACCCGGGCCGACATGCAGCAACTGCTGCTGCAACTGATCGCCACCCACAACACGGCGGCGGTGCTGATCACCCACGATATCGACGAAGCGCTGCTGCTGTCCGACCGGGTTCTGCTACTGGGCAACCACCCAGCGCACATCCTCGGCCAATGGCACATCGACCTGCCGCAACCACGCGCGCAGCGGGTTGAAGAATTGGGTGCCTTGCGTATCGAAATCCTCAAAACCCTTCGGCGGGCAAGCCGCACCGTAGAACCTACCCCAACCCCGTTGCCCTCGGAGGCTGTCCATGTGCATGGATGACTGCTGTTCCTCTTCTTCGCGTCGCGATTTTCTCAAGCTTGGCGCCCTGCTTACGGCGGCGGGTGCGCTGCCATTGCTGTCGAGCTTGCAGGCGCGCGCTGCCGCCGAGCCGGATGCGCCGGTGCGCATCGGCTACCTGCCGATCACCGACGCCACGCCATTGCTGGTGGCGCACAACAATGGCCTGTTCGAGGCCGAAGGTATCAAGGCCGAGCGCCCGGTGCTGTTACGCAGTTGGGCACAGGTGATCGAGGCGTTCATTTCTGGCCAGGTCAACGTCATCCATTTGCTGTCGCCGATGACGGTGTGGGCGCGTTACGGCAGCAAGGTGCCGGCCAAGGTCGTGGCGTGGAACCACGTGGGCGGTTCGGGCCTGACCGTGGCCCCGGACATCACCGATATGAAACAGCTCGGTGGCAAGACGGTGGCCATCCCGTTCTGGTACTCGATCCATAACGTGGTGCTGCAGCAGATGCTCAACGACAACGGCCTGACGCCAGTGTCGAAGCCGGCCAACGCCCAGTTGACTGCCACCGAAGTCAACCTGCTGGTGCTGCCACCCTCCGACATGCCGCCCGCTTTGGCCAGCAAGCGCATTGCCGGCTACATCGTCGCCGAGCCGTTCAACGCCCTGGCCGAGAACCTCAAGGTTGGCCGCGTACAGCGTTTTACTGGCGATGTGTGGCGCAACCACGCGTGCTGCGTGGTGTTCATGCATGAGCATGATCTGAACAACCGCCCGGAGTGGTCGCAGAAGGTTGTCAACGCCATTGTCAAGGCTCAGCACTGGACCCGCGACCACCGCGCCGAAGCCGCTGCCTTGCTGTCCAAGGCCGGCCCCAACAAGTACACCCCGCATGAGCCTGCCGTGCTGACCAAGGTGCTGGCCCCGGCCGCCGAGGACCGCGCCGGCTACCTTGCCAGCGGTGCCATTCGGCATCAGCAGTGGGACGAAAAGCGCATCGACTTCCAGCCGTATCCGTTCCCCAGCTACACCGAGGAACTTGTCAAACGCCTGAAAACCACCCTGATCGAAGGCGACAATGCGTTTCTTGCCGGCCTTGATCCGGCGCAGACTGCCCGCGACCTGGTCGACGACCGATTCGTACGCAATGCCATCGCTGCGGTGGGTGGCCCGTCGGTGTTCGGCATTGCCGACAACTTCGAGCGTAGCGAGGAGTTTGCGGTCTGATGCGAACGCATGTCGTACATGCCGGCCTTGGCCTGGCCGGATTGCTGGGTTTGTTGTTGCTTTGGTGGGCTGGCGTTGCCGTGTTCGGCCAGGCTGACGGGCTGTCGGCGCGCTTTTCTCCGGCGGCAACCCTGGACAGCCTGTTCGAGTTGCTGGGGCAGGGTGAGGTCTACGGGCATATCTGGGTCAGCCTCAAGCGCATCCTGGTCGGGCTGTTGCTGGCACTGCTCATCGGCGTGCCGTTGGGCCTGCTGGTTGGCAGTTACCGGCACCTGGAGGCGGCAACCACCCCGGCGTTTCAGTTCCTGCGCATGATATCGCCGCTGTCGTGGATGCCGGTGGTGGTGATGTTGATGGGCGTGGGTGACCAGCCTATCTACTTCTTGCTGGCGTTCGCCGCGTTGTGGCCGATTTTGCTGAACACGGCGGCCGGGGTCAGGCAGCTGGACCCCCGCTGGTTGCAACTGAGCCGCAGCCTGAGTGCCACGCGTTGGGAGACGTTGTGCAAGGTGATCGTGCCGGGGGTGATCGGCCATGTGCTGACCGGCGTGCGGCTGGCCATTGGCATTCTGTGGATCGTGCTGGTGCCGTGCGAAATGCTTGGGGTGAGTGCGGGGTTGGGGTATTTCATCCTCGATACGCGTGACCGGCTGGCGTATTCCGAGCTGATGGCGATGGTGCTGCTGATTGGCGTGTTGGGGTTTGTGCTGGATGCCTTGGCGCGAGGGCTGCATCGACGCTGGGTGCATGGCTGAGGGGCCAGTGGGGCCTTTTCGCGGGTGAACCCGCTCACAGGTATAGCGTTGTCTTTGAATTCAAATACCTGTGGGAGCGGGCTTGCCCGCGAAGAGGTCTTCAGATCAATGCACCATCTTGCGCTGACGTACACACTCCTGAGCCTGAACGGTCAATTCATCCAGCCGCTCATCGCGCATCTGTTCGGCTTCGATCATCGCATCCTCACCCTTCTGGTTAAGCAGGTAGGTATGAATCTGCAGCACTTCTGCCGTCTGATAAATCGGCGCAATGTCCAACCGCCCGATCAATGCGCCACTGGCCAGCCCGGTACTGCTCATGAGCACCTGCGGCCCATTGGCGGCCACCACTTGCATGCCCATCGCCTCAAACCAAGGCACCTGATTGGCAAAGGCATTCAGTTCCACACAGGCATGGCGTGCCTGCAGGTCGCCCAGCAAGGCGCGTGCGATGCCCTGGCGGCGGTGGCTGTCGCGCACGGCAAGAAATGCCAATGAGCATGCTTGCTCATCGTCCTCGGCCGGCAGCGACAGGGCAAAGCCAAGCAACTGGTCCGGCGCTTCGGCATCCAGCGCCAGGGTTAGCGCCACGGCCAGGCCGCGGGTGCCGTCCAGCGCTTGCAGGTACTGGTGCACTTCCATACCAACGCCGTACTGGTACAGCGGGTACAGCGGGTTGTCGGCGGCGATGGCAACACTGCTCAATTCACCGACATTGTGGATCACCAGTTCGCGGATCTGGTTCTGGAAAGACTCGGGCGGCACGCTGTCGAGGCGGCTCAGGATGAACATCGGGGGGGCAGGCTCCGGCGGGTGTGAATACAGCCCACGCCGTGTAGGCGCGGGTTGTACAGTCTAACCGGTTTTGCCGTGTCAGCCTTGTGCCTTTAATGCACCGAGCATCAGGTCGAGGTTTTGCACCGCAGCACCCGAGGCACCTTTGCCCAGGTTATCGAACACCGCAGTGAGCAATACCTGGCCATGCTCGGGGTTGGCGTACAGTGCCAGGCGCAGGTCGTTGCTGTCGTTCAATGTTTCGGGGTCAAGGTTGGCTGCTGCGCCTTGTTGGTGCAGCGGCATCACCTGTACGTGGCGGGCGCCCTGGTAGTGCTGTTCCAGGCAGGCCTGCAGCTGGTCAGCGCTGACCTGGCCGGGTAGCAGGCGCAGTTGCAGCGGGATGCTCAACACGATGCCCTGGCGGTAGGCCCCATAGCCGGGCATGAACACCGGCCGTGCTGACAGCCCGGCGTGCTGCTGAATTTCGGGTACGTGCTTGTGCGCCAGTTCCAGCCCATACAGTTGCAGGCTCGGTGCCTTGATCGCGCCGGGGTGTTCGTGGCGCTCGACCGCCGTCCGGCCTCCGCCGGAGTAGCCGGAAATGGCATGGATGCCCAGCGGGTAGTCGGCGGGTAGTAACCCGGCCTTGACCAGCGGGCGCAGCAGGGCAATGGCGCCGGTAGGGTAACAGCCTGGGTTGCTGACGCGTTTGCTTAGGGCAATGCGCTCGGCTTGCTGCTCGTCGAGTTCCGGCAGGCCATAGACCCAGCCCGGTGTGGTGCGATGCGCCGAGCTGGCGTCGATCACCCGCACCTGCGGGTTATGGATCGCCGCCACGGCCTCACGGGCGGCGTCGTCGGGCAGGCACAACAGGGCGATGTCAGCGCTGTTGATGGCCTCGCGGCGGCATTGCGGGTCTTTACGCTCGGCTTCGGGGAGGGTGAGCAGGCGCAGGTCGCTGCGGCCGTGCAGGCGTGCATGGATCTGCAGGCCGGTGGTGCCTTGGTCGCCATCGATGAAAACAACAGGGGTGTGCATGGTCAGGGTCCGGTAGGGTTGGGATGACCTATGCTCGCCTGTGGCTGAGTTAATGGAAATTTGAATATCATGATGCTGATGTTCATGTTTCATGAATGAAAAGGCCAGCACAGACCATGCGTGAAATCAGCCTCGACCGCCTGCGCACCCTGGTGGTTATCAGTGACCTTGGCTCCTTCGCCGAGGCCGCCCGCCAGCTCAACCTGGCACCGCCCACCATCAGCCTGCATGTGGCTGAACTGGAGTCACGTATCGGTGCCCCGTTACTTAGCCGTGCCCGCGGCCAGGTGCGCCCAACGGCCATTGGCGAAACACTGCTGGCCCGCGCCCGGCGCTTGCTGGCCGACGCCGACCTGGCGCTGGACGAAGTACGCCGACAGGTCGAGGGGCTGACTGGCCGGGTGCGCCTGGGCGCCTCCACCGGTGCCATCGCTCACTTGTTGCCACAGGCGCTGGAGCACCTGCGCGTGGAGCACCCGGGGATCGACGTGCAGGTTCAGGTGCTGACGTCCCAGGCATCGCTGGCGCGTTTGCGTGAAGGCGCGCTGGATATCGGCCTTGTGGCTTTGCCGCAAGTCGCCGGCAAAGGGCTGACAGTGACGCCCTGGCGGCGCGATCCGATCCTGGCCTACGTGCCGGTCGACTGGCAGCCACCGGCCAGGGTCACCCCGGCCTGGCTGGCGCAAAGGGCGTTGATCCTCAATGACAGCAGTACCCAGCTCTCGCGAGTGACAGGGGAGTGGTTTGCGGCAGCGGGGTTGTACCCCGAGCCTCGGATCGAGCTGAATTACAACGATGCGATCAAGAGCCTGGTCGGCGCCGGGTACGGGGCGACGTTATTGCCGCAGGAGGGCGAGGCGGCCGAGCTGGACCGGCGCGTTGCACGCCGGCCACTGCGGCCCGGGTTGTGGAGGCAGTTGGGTATTGCCTGCCGGGAAGGCCAGATTGAGCGGGCCACGGCGTATGTGTTGCAGGCATTGGAGCGGTTGCGGCAGTAGCGATTGCCGGCTTTACCCTCGCTCTCATGCCCGCACCACGGTCACCGTCTCGCCGCCCACCCCCCAGTTATCGGTCGGCACCTCTTCGATCACCACAAAGGTACTGGCTGGCGGCTTGCCCAGCACATCATTCAGCAGGCGGGGCGTTCCCTCGATAAGCTGGCGCTTGTGCTCGGAAGTAACCCCTTCGTCAGTTACGCGAATATGTACACAAGGCATGGTTGAACGCTCCTCAAGTCAGTGCCAAGTGCCAGCGGTACTGCCGCCATCCACAGGCAGGATGACGCCGCTGACAAAACGTGAATCGACCAGGTACAGCACGGCGTCCACCACATCCTGGGGCGAGCCGGTGCGGCCACTGGGCGACAACGCGCCCATCCCCGGCACATTGTCGCCATGCAGGGGGGGGGCGATGATCCCCGGCGCCACGGCATTCACCTGCACACCGCTGGCCGCCAGTTCCAGCGCCAGGCCTTTGACTGCCTGGTTCAGTCCGCCCTTGACCAGTACCGGCAGCAGGGCCGGCACGCGGGTGTCCGGTTGCAGTGCAATGGACGCGGTGATCGCGATGATTTGCCCATACCCTTGCCTGGCCATGACCCGCGCCGCTTCCTGCGCCGGGTAGAAAAAGCCTTTGAGGTTGGTGCCGACCAGTGCGTCAACATCGGCTTCGCTGCATTTGGCAAAGGGTTTGGCAATGAAGATGCCGGCGTTGTTGATCAGGATGTCCACGCCGCCAAACATTTGCAGTGCAGTGGCGAACAGCTGCTGCGCCGTAGTGGGCTCGGCAATGTCGCTCGCCACGCCGATAAACCGCGAAGGGTTGCCTAGACGCGCAGCGGCCTGGTCCAGGCGCGCCTGGCTACGGGCGTTGCCGACCACGTTGTCGCTGCGTTCGAGGACGCCTCGGCCAGGGCGAACCCTAGGCCGCTGGAGGCTCCGGTGACGCCCACCGTGGAGTTTTCGACAGGATGGCCGCCACATCCAGATCGAAACCCAAGGCGCATTCACCTGCCTGGGCGATTTCCTTGCCGCGGCAACGCTGGTGCGCCATGGCGGCGGCTTGATGCCGGCTTAAGCCGGGCGACCGCTGGGCTGACGGGGTGCGGGGCAGGCACGGGCCTACTATGCTTTTGGCTGCGTCGAGCCGAACCGGCCTCGACGAACCCTATGGTTTTCCAGGAGAACGCTCCATGAAATCCACGAAATGCATACCTCTGCTGGTGATTGCTTCCGTCCTCAGTTTTGCTGTGCACGCAGACCCTGCGGGCAACTGTGCAGCCAAGATCAAGGAACTCGAGGATTTCCACAAGGCCAGTGGCCAAGCGATGCATGGCGGCATGGCCCATGACTTCAAAGTCCACATGCAAAATGCCAAGGATGCTCAGAGCAAGAAGGACTATACCCAGTGCCAGGCCTCGGCGGACCAAGCCAAGACCATCTATAACAAGGCGCGTAGCAAGTAAGCCTTCTCCGGCCTCTTCGCGGGTGAACCCGCGAAGAGGCCAGTGCAGCATGGCCCCACAGTCAGAACCAGCGGTCGTTCTTCTTCCGCCCCCGGGTCAGCGCCGGCAAAATCAGCCCCGCCAGCAACCCCGCCCCGGCAATGCTGCCGCCATACACCATGTAGCGCATCATCACCTGTTTGTTCTCGTCACCCAGGCGTGCCTGGGTATCGCGCAGGTCCGACTGGCTCTGGTCAAGCTGCTCGCTCAGTGCCTTGTTGCGCGCCTCCAGTTCGTCGTTCAGCTTCTTGCGTGAATCCAGGGTTTCCTGCATGCCCTGCACGCGGCTCTTCCAGCTGTCGTCGATGGTCTTCAGCTGCCCGGTCAGCTCCGCGACCTGGGCATCGAGCTGCGGCAGGCGTTCGTTCTGCCCCGGCACGGCCTGCAGGTCGTTGCTGAGGATCCACACCACATCGCCGTTCTGCCCGCGCACCTGGCTGTAATTGCCCTGACTGCCGAGCAGGGTCAGCTTCTGCCCGGATTTGAGGGTTCCAACAATGCGGTGGCCATCGGTCGGGCCGCTGCGCACGTAGGTGCTCAGGCTGTCGCTGACCCAGCGTGCGTCGCTGGCGGGCTCTTCGGCGTGCGCTGGCAGGGCGAGGGCCACCAGAGCGGCAATCAGGCCGCCGCGCAGGGCAGGGAGGGCGGAAGCGGTTGGGCGGAAATCGGGCATGTTGGGTCTTCGCTGAAACAGGACAAAAGTAGGCCCGGTGACTGGGCCGATGAACCGGTCGGTGAGTTGACCGTCAGCGAAAGACCGCTTTTTTGTCAGCAGGTTCACTACCTGATGTCGGAAATGTCTGCAGGATGTTGCAGAACCCTACCCAGAGCGCTTCCTCGACGATGACGCAATTGTAATGCGCCGATCACCTTGGCGTTATCTGTCGGCCGTCAATCTCGGGCCGCCGACACAATTATAAAGACGACGTTCAAGGAGCATCGGATGACCTGCAGATCACCCCTGAAACTGGCTGCGTGCCTGGCGCTTTCCGGCGTCGGCAACCTGGCCATGGCGGCGGACGACGCCGCAGAAGGTTTTATCGAAGGCAGCACGTTGAACGTGCTCAACCGCAACTTCTATTTCAACCGCGACAACCGCGACTCCGCAGCCCCTACACACAACCCGGACAAAGCAGCCGACAACGGCTATTCCGAAGCCTGGGCCCACGCCGTCATTGCCCGTTTCGAGTCAGGTTTTACCCAGGGCACTGTCGGCTTCGGCCTGGATGCGTTCGCCATGCTCGGCCTAAAACTGGACACCGGCGGCGGCCGCAACGGCGGGCGCAGCTCGTTCGACGTGCTGCCGGTCGATCATGACGGCCAGGCCCGCGACGAATACACCAAGGTGGGTGGCGCAGCCAAGGTGCGCCTGTTCGACACCGTTCTGAAAGTGGGCGATGTGTTCCCGGCCAACCCGGTAGTGGCCGCCGGCGATTCACGGCTGCTGCCGGAAAGCTTCCGTGGCGTGACCCTGGAGAACACCAGCATCAAGGACCTCACCCTGCAGGCCGGGCGCCTTCATGCCATGAGCCAGCCGGTGTCCAGCGATATGCGGGAGAACTTCGTGGCCTTCTACGGCGGCCCGGTCGATTCGCCGTGGATCGCCTACGGCGGGGGCGACTACACGCTCAATGAGCATGTCAGCGTCAGCCTGTTCAGCAGCCGCCTCAAAGATGTGTGGAACCAGTACTACGCCGGCACCAGCCTCAGCTACCCGCTGAGTGATGATCTGGCCCTGATTGGCGGCTTCAACTATTACAAGGCGGTTGACGAGGGGCAGCAGCGCCTGGGCGCATTCGACAACGACATCTGGAGCGCCAAGCTGGGCGTGCGCTTTGGTGCCCACACCCTGGCCCTGACTCACCAGCGCAACAACGGTGACGACGACTTCGACTACCTGCGCCAGTCCGACTCGATCTTCCTGGACAACTCCATCCAGTACAGCGACTTCAACTCGCCCAAGGAGCGTTCGTGGATGTGGCGTTACGACCTGAACATGGCCGCTTACGGTATTCCCGGGCTGTCGTTCATGACGCGCTACGGTAAAGGCACCGATGCCGACTACTCCAATGCCAACACCTTCTACATGCGCCGCGATGCTGGCGGCAACCCGCTGACTGACCAGAAGCGCTGGGAGCGTGACATCGAGGTCAAGTACGTGGTGCAGACCGGCGCAGCCAAGGACTTGTCACTGCGCGTACGTCAGGCCACCACCCGCGCCACGGCGTTCGAGTCGGACCTGGACGAAGTGCGGCTGATCGTGGAGTACCCGTTGTCGATCCTGTGAATTCACCTGGGTAGCGTTACAGCTCCTTTGGTTTGGGTGGATGTTTTGGCGCTCCGTATGGGGCGCTTTTTTTGTTGTTGCCTTGGGTGTTCCAGCGCCTGTGAGATCGAGCGCTGCCCGCGCGGCGCATCGCGAGCTGCGCGGGCGGCACGCCCGGAGCTTCTGCGCCCAGGTCGACGACTTGCTGCGCACCCACGCTGGCAACAACCGCCGCCTGGCCTTGGACCGTATCGAAGTGGCCGGCATGCGTGCCCTCGACGCTTTGGGCGTGCAGGTACACAACGGCCAGGAAGTCACCGAGTTCGCCCGGCTGATCAAGGGGCCCGATGAAATCCTGGCCATGCGTTGTGCGGTGGCCTCGTGCGAGGCCTCGGTTGCCGAGATGCGCCAGGCGATGCGCGCGGGGGCTACCGCAAACGATGTCTGAGCAGCGCTGCACAGCGGCAACATTCGCCGTGGCGGTGAATGGATCGAAACCCGCATTCTCAGTTCCGGACCACGCACCAACCCCTGGTTCCAGGAGTCTGGGCCACGGGTGCTCAGCGATGGCGACCTGTTCTACCAGCACCACCGGGTGGTGGCTGACCGCACGGTGGACAGCCATTTGAAGAACCTGCGGCGCAAGCTGACTGCGGTGACGCCGGGGCATGACCCGATTCGGTCGGTTTATGGGGTGGGCTACAGCCTGGAATTTGAATAGTCAGCATCTGAAAGTCTGCGCGGTCCCCTGGAGGAGCAGGTCACAAGGGGCCGCGCAGACTTGAAAAGTCAGGTTTCAGAGACTTCGCTCGGCGCTGTCGCCACTTTCACCGAAGCCTTCTTCTCCTGCACCACGATGTAGAACTCCTCGCCATGCTTCACCGCGCCATACAGCACGGCCTTCTCGATCAGCTCGTTACCGCGCAGGTGGCGCAGCATCATCGGGTCTTTACGCAGGTCGCGGTACAGGGCCAGGCACAGCAGCACCATCACCACCACAAAGGGCAAGGCCACGACGATGGTCAGGTTCTGCAACCCCGTCAGCGCCTCGCCCGGGTCCCGCGGGTCGCCAATCGCCAGCATGATCGCCGCCACGGTACCGGTCAGCGCGCCCCAGAAAATCACCGTGCGCCGCGAGGGCGCGGTGGTGCCATGTTCCGAGAGTGTGCCCATCACCAGCGAGGCGGCGTCGGCACCCGAAACGAAGAAGATGCCCACCAGGATCATCACCAGCACCGAGGTCGCTGAGGCCAGTGGATAGCTGTCCAGCAACTGGTACAGCGCGTGGTTGCTGTTGACAGCGCCATTGGCCAGCTGGAACGCGCCTTCGCGTACGGCATCGATGGCCGCACCGCCAAAAATGGTGAACCACACCAGGCTGACCAGGCTGGGCACCAGCAGTACACCGGTAACGAACTGGCGAATGGTGCGGCCGCGGCTGATGCGTGCGATGAACATGCCCACGAACGGTGTCCAGGAAATCCACCAGGCCCAGTAGAACACGGTCCAGCCGGCCAGCCAGCTGTTCATTTGCTCACCGCCGCTGGCGTTGGTACGGGCCATCATCTCCGGCAGCATCTTGATGTAGATGCCAAGCGAGGTCGGCAGCAGGTTGAGCATCAGCAAGGTCGGGCCGACCATGAACACGAACACTGCCAGCACCAGTGCCAGCACCATGTTGGTGTTGGACAGCCACTTAATGCCCTTGCCGATGCCCGACACCGCCGAGGTGACGAAGGCAATGGTCAGCAGGGTGATGATCGAGATGTAGAACAGCTTGCCGGGGCTCTCGATCCAGCCGTTGTACTCCAGGCCGCCGGCAATCTGCAGGGCCCCAAGGCCCAATGAGGCGGCCGAGCCGAACAGCGTGGCGAAAATTGCCATCATGTCGATCATGCGCCCTAGCGGGCCGTTGGCATGCTTGCCGATCAACGGGCGGAAGGCAGCGGAAATCAGCTGTGAGCGGCCACGGCGGAAGGTGCCATAGGCAATCACCAGGCCGACGATGGCGTACATGGCCCAAGGGTGCAGGGTCCAGTGGAACAAGGTGGTGGCCATGGCCACCTGCATCGCTTCACTTGTCTGCCCGGTGGCCGAGCCCGGCGGCGGCGACACATAGTGCGACAGCGGCTCGGCCACGCCGAAGAACATCAGGCCGATGCCCATGCCGGCGCTGAACATCATGGCCACCCAGGACACCGTGCGGAATTCAGGCTGTTCGCCATCACGCCCCAGTGGCACCCGGCCATAACGGCTGGCGGCCAGCCACAGCACGAACACCACGAACAAGGTGGATGTGAGTACGAAGAACCAGCCAAAGTTGAGAATGACCCAGGACTGCGCGCTGGAAGCGCTGCTGGCGAGGCTGGCCTGGTTGAGGAAGCCCCAGAGCACGAACGCGATTGCCAGGAGGCTGGTGAAACCAAACACGACGCCGTCGAGTTTGCCCTCGAAATGCCGGTCCTGGCGGGCTTCTGCGGTTTTCGAGGGGTCCGTCACGCCAAGGTCGAGCGTTTCGGTGATGTGTTCCTTTGCCATGAATGATGAGGCCCCTTTGTGGCTTACCTGCGCGAGCAGGCTTGTTGTTGTGTGGGCTACCGAGTTCGATGACGGCCTCGGCGGGGTGGAATGCTGGCGCGATTATCCTGCGCGGGAAAAGGCGGCCCCTGTCCCGATAACGCCCTGGGGCGTCCCTTACGCGACTTGGCAAATACTTTTAGTTCTGGGGGCAATAGCCCTTTCTGCCTCGGGTTCTGGTACCCTGATGGGCATTACCCGGGCCCGCTCATCCGAGCACCGTAGAAGCGCTGCTGCTTGCGGGCCTGGCCGTACCAGGAAACGGAGATTCGTCAAAATGGCCACTGATCGTGTGAGCCTGATTCATTTCGATAAATTGAGCATGAGCCCTGCCGCTGCCGATCGGTTCCAGAAAGCCCTCGACGCGCTGGCAGCGCTGAAGCTGCAGGACCGTTACGTGTACCTCATCGCTCCCTATCTGGGTGATATCGCTGACGCGTCTGACGCCAAGCAACTGGACACCGCCCTGGGCCAGTGCATCCGGGTGGTTGATGAGCTGCTGGCTGCCAGGTCGGTGACCAAGGTCAAGGCCGAGGAAGTGCGCAAGGTGTTCCACAGCGCTGCCGAGCGTGCGCGGGCAGAACTGCCTGGCTGAGTGGTGGCATGGCCAGAGACATCGACAACCCCTGCGTTTCGTTATGCCAGCTCAACAGCGAGCTGTGCGTGAGCTGTGGCCGCACCCGTGACGAAATCCGCAAGTGGCGGGGCATGAAACGGCCGGAAAAGATGGCCACCGTGCAACGCGCGGCGACGCGGATGAAGGCTATCGTCAAGAAGGCAGCCAAGCGGCAGAATGCCGACTGAACCCTCGCGCCCTGTACAGGGCCTTTCCTGATTTGCCTGAAGAGCCTGAAAATGGATGTTCACTCGCTGTTAGCGTTTACCCTGGTTGCCGCCATCGCTATCGCCAGCCCCGGCCCCGCCACCCTCATGGCCATCAACAACAGCCTGGCCCATGGCCAGCGCAGCACGATCTGGTCGTCGCTGGGCAATGGCTCGGGCCTGTTCTGCCTGTCGGCAGCCGCCATGCTGGGCCTGGGCGCGCTGCTGGCCAGTTCTGAAGTGCTGTTCAATGCCGTGAAAATCCTGGGGGCGGGCTACCTGTTCTACCTGGGTGTGCGGCAGTTGCTGAAAAAAGGCCCGATGCTGGCGCAGGCTACGGCCGAGGGGGCGGCCAAGGTTCGCCCCTCGCCGCTGAAACTCTACAAGTCGGCGTTCCTTACCGCAGTGACCAACCCCAAGGCGACCATGTTCTTCACGGCGCTGTTCCCGCAGTTCATCGACCAACGGGCCGCACTGTTGCCGCAATTCCTGGCCTTGACCGGTATTTTCGTGGCGTTGTCGCTGGTTTCGCTGAGCTTGTATGCCGCGCTGGCTGCACGGGCGAAAGGCGTGCTGACCCGGCCGTCGCTGTCGCGCTGGGTGAGCCGGGTGGTGGGCACCACCTTCATCGGGTTTGGTGCGGCGATCCTGGCGATGCGTCGTCAGGGCGCCTGAGTGCCGGAGAGGGTAACCGACAACCCGTTTCATCGTTAGCCGATGAAAGGCCCATCTACTTTTCCCACAGGGTCCAGACTGTCTGCAGCCCGCAAAGATGAATGCTGCAGTTGATCACAGGATGTGGCAGCCTTTGGCCACCACGCCGGGTCACCGGATGTAACTTGTGCCGAGGGTTGTAGATGATCGAGCGTTGCTTTCGCCACGCCTTGCTCCTGTTGTCGTGCCTGCTGCTGCCGTTGGCTGCGGTAGCGGAAGAGCCTTGCCGGCGGTTGACCGCCACCGGCAACCCGGAATACCCCCCGTACCTGTGGCGCGACCCGCAAAACCCCCAGCAACTGATCGGTGCCAACGCTGACCTGCTCAAGTACTTGGGCAAGCAGTTGGGGCTGGAGATCGAGGTGATTTACGGCGGGCCATGGCCGCGCGCCCAGGAAGAGGTGCGCACCGGCCGGATCGACTTGATGGCCGGGTACTTCATGACCCAGGCCCGGCAGCAACAGATGGACTTCATCACCCCGCCATTTCTGCACACGCCCAGCGTGGTCTGGGTACGCCAGGACCATGCCTTTGCCTACCACCAATGGGCAGACCTGAAAGGTCGCAAGGGTGGGACCTTGGTCAACAACAGCCACGGTCAGCAGTTCGACGACTTTGCCAGGGCCAACCTCATCCTCGAAGCGGTACCCAGCGCCAGGCAGGCATTCGAAAAACTCATGCACAAACGCAGCGACTATGTCGTGTACGAGCAGTACCCCGGCATGGCACTGGCGCGCACCTTGGGTATTGCCAGCACTGTGCAGGTGCTGGAACCGCCGATCTCCAGCGAAGGGCTGTACCTGGCGCTTTCGCATGATTCGTCCTGCAATCGGCCGCATTTGCGTGAAGCGCTGGCGCGGGAAATGGAAAAGATCGTGGCCGGGGCATTGCCGCAGCAGTTGTTGCAGCAGAACCTGGAGCGGTGGCAGTGATCAGCGAGGAAGGTACGCGGCCTCCCGTGCGTGCTTGGCCCGGGTCACGTTGACCGCACCAGGCAGGGTGACGTCGTTCTTCGCTGCGAGAATTTCGGCCATGACGCTGACGGCGATCTCGGCCGGTGTCTTGCTGCCGATGTAGATGCCAATCGGGCCATGCAAGCGTTGCAGCGACGCCTCGCTTTCACCGAAGTGCTCGATCAGGCGTTCACGGCGCAGCTGGCTGTTGCGACGCGAGCCGATGGCGCCAATGTAGAACGCCGGGCTGTGCAAGGCTTCGAGCAGGGCCAGATCATCCAGCTTGGGGTCGTGGCTGACGGCGACGATGGCGCTGCGCAGGTCCGGCGCGAAGGCGCGGACCACGTCGTCGGGCATGCCGGCCAGCAGGTTGACGCCGGGCACGTTCCAGCCTGCGGTGTACTCAGGGCGTGGGTCGCACAGCGAAACGTTGAAACCATTGAACAGGGCCATGGTGGCCAGGTACTCGGCCAGTGCGCCACCACCGATCAGCAGTAAACGGTAGCCCGGGCCAAGGGTGCTGAGCATGTGGTGGCCATCGAAGCTGAACAGGTCAGGCGTGCTGGTAGGGGTCAGGCTGATATCACCGTTGTGCAGGTTGAGCCCGCGGCGGACCAGGCTGCCCATATCGAGGCAGGCCAGCAGTCGTTCGAGGTGCTGCAGCGGCGTTGCGAACTCCAGCACAAGCTCCAGTGTGCCGCCACAGGGCAGGCCGAAACGGTGTGCCTCATCGGCGCTGACGCCGTAACGCACCAGTTGGGGCAGGCCATTGGGCATGCCGGGGCCGCCGTAGGCGGTGGTGTAACGGTGAATGAGGTCATCCTCGATACAGCCACCGGAGACACTGCCGACCACCCGGCCGTCACTGCGCAAGGCCATCATTGAGCCCACCGGGCGCGGGGAGGAGCCCCAGGTGCGGGCGACCGTGGCCAGCAGGACGCGGTGCCCGGCGGCGAGCCAGTCTCGGGTGGTGCGCAGCACCAGCAGGTCGATGCTTTCCATGGAGGCTCCCGTTCAGCGCATATGTAAAATGATCGGGCTGCTGCTGGCCGGGTCGGTGTGCCCACGCAACGTGCCCACCGCCTGTGCATTCACGGCACCGCCCAGGTTACCCCAGGCCGTGCGCACGAAGCTCAGCACATCGGCAATCTCCTGGTCATTCAGTTGCTCCCGGAACGCCGGCATGCGGTAGGCATCAGGCAACCCCGCCGTCACCACCCGCTGCGAACCGTTCAAGGTAATGTTGATCGCCGAAGCGTCTTCTTTTGCCAGTGCCGAGGTTGCCCCCGCCAAAGGCGGCATCCATTGGTCCTGGCCTTTGCCTTCCAGCCCGTGGCACGAGGCGCAGCGGGTCACGTAGGTATGTGCGCCCGGGCTGTCGAGCTGTGTTGCTGCCGACTCGGCCACGTACTGCCACGGCGCCCCGTCGCGCTGCGGGTCGCCGGGAAGCGATTTCAGGTAGTGGGCGATGGCCGCCAAGTCATCGTCGCTCATGAACTGCGTGGAGTTGTTGAACGCCTCGGTCATCGAGCCGAACACGACGGCATGGCGGTTGCGGCCGGTTTTGAGAAATTGCGCAATCTCGTCTTCGCGCCAGCGCCCCAGTCCTGTGTTGTGGTCGGCACGCAGGCTCGGTGCGTACCAGCCATCGAGCAGGGCGCCCGCCAGGAATGGTTTGCCGCTGTCATCCAGCGCCTTTTCGTTGAAGGCCAGGCCACGGGGCGTGTGGCAACTGCCACAGTGACCGGGGCCCTGAACGATGTAGGCCCCCCGGTTCCACAGCGCATCCTGCCCGGCCTTGTCGGCGTAAGGCGTGGTGGCTGCGAACAGGCCATTCCACAGGGCAATGGGCCAGCGCAGGTTCAGCGGCCAGGGGATGTCGCTGGCCAGGTTGGCCTGCCGGGCCGGTTGCACGCCGTGCATGAAGAATGCGTACAGCGCCTTTACATCGTCGTCACTGAGCTTGGCGTAGGACGGGTAGGGCATGGCCGGGTACAGCCGCCGGCCGCCGGGCGCGACACCCTGGCGCACGGCGCGGTCGAAGTCGGCGAGGCTGTAGCTGCCGATACCGTTGTCGCGATCAGGGGTAATGTTAGTGGCGTGGATGGCCCCCAGCGGGGTGGCCATTTCCAGCCCGCCGGCGAACGGTTTGCCGTCCGGCAGGCTGTGGCAAGCCACGCAGTCGCTGAGTCGGGCCACGTACTCGCCACGGCTGACCAGCGCCGGGTCGGCGGCACTGGCCTGTGCATCGACGAACGGCGAGGCAGGCTCACGGGTGACATACCAGGCCATCAGGCCTGCCGCGACCAGGCACGGCAGCGCCAGCCAGCCAGCGGTTCTTGCGAAACGATGGGTCATGGAGCGGTCCTTGTGCGGTCAGCTGAAGGTGTGGCGGCTCATTGGCAGGCTGCGCACGCGCTGGCCAGTCAGTTGCGCGACGGCGTTGGCCACTGCCGGGGCTACGGCCGGTAACGGAGGCTCGCCAATGCCGCCCATCTTCGCCCCGCTTTCGACAATGCGCACATGCACCCGGGCCATGCGTGAAGGCGTCAGGATCGGGTACAGGTCGTAATTGCGCGCTCGTGGTTTGCCATCCACGTATACCGCCTCTTCCACCAGCGTCTGCGACAGGCCCAGGGCGACGGCGCCGTGCACCTGATGCTCGATGATTGCCGGGTTGACGATGCTGCCCGGGTCGATGGCCTGCCAGATGTCGTGCACCTTCACCTGCCCGTTCTCGATCGACACCTCGGCGATGACTGCCGCCTCCGAGCCAAATGGCGAGGCCATGGCCACGCCGCGTGCTCGCTTGCTGCCATCCTCGGCGGTGAAAGGGCCGCGCTTCCAGCCACCGGACAGGTCGGCGACCGCGTTCAGCAGGTTGGTCAGGCGTGGGTTGTCGCGCAGCAGGTGCAGGCGCAGTTCGAACGGGTCCTTGCCGCCTTTGTCGGCCAGTTCGTCGAGGAACGACTCGTAGAAGAAGTCGTTCAGCGAGTTACCCACCGAACGCCAGTAGCCGAGCATGGCCGGGCCTTTTACGTAGATCTGCGCGATGCGCTTGTTGGCGATGGCGTAGGCCTTGCCCGACAGCCCTTCAAGCGCGGTCGGGTCGATCTTTTCACCTTGCTTGCCGGCCAGGGCCTCGGTCGGGCCTTCGGTGGCGCTTACCGCTTCGAGGGCCACCGGCATGCCGTCGGCATCCAGGCCGGCGCGGAATTTCACCACGGCGACCGGGCGCAGTACATCGCGCAGGAATTCCTCTTCGCGGCTCCAGATAAGCTTCACCGGCCGGCCAACCGCCTTGGCCAGGGCAATGGCCTGCGGGTAGGGGTTGGCCGAGTCGTACAGGAAGTGGCGGCCAAAGAAGCCGCCCAGCAGTGGCGAGTGCAGGTTGATCTGCGCAGCCTCCAGGCCTGTACGCTTGGCAATGTCGTCGCGGAACATGTCCGGTGCCTGGTTGGGCAGCCACACGTCCAGGGTGCCGTCCGCGTTGAAGCGGGCGAGGGCTGAGGGCGGTTCCAGCTGGGCATGGTTCAGGTACTGGTTGTGGTAGCTGGCCTCGACCTTGGTCTTGGCATTGCTCAAGGCACCCGTGATATCGCCCTCGTTCTCCTCATCACGTGCCGGGCCCTCGACCGTGGCCAGGTGCTCGCGCCAGCCATCGCTGGAGAAGTCTGCCGGCATCGCCCGCACCTTGGTGTCGGCGGTCGCCTCTTGCCAGTCCACCTGAATAGCCTCCACCGCGCGTTTGGCATGCCACCAGCGTTCGGCGACCACGGCGACAGCACCCGGTAACTGATGCACGGAATGCACACCCTGCATGGCCTTGACCTGCTCTTCGTTGCGCAGGCTGCCCACCGTCATGCCCAGGCGTGGCGCGTGCTGCACGGCGGCGTGGAGCATGCCGTCGACCTTGATGTCGATGCAGTACTGCGCCTTGCCGGTGGACTTGTCGTAGGCGTCCAGGCGACGCACCGGCTTGCCGATCCAGCGAAACTGGCTGGGGTCGCGCAATTTGACGCTGTCCGGGTCGGGTACTGGCAGGTCCATGGCGCGGCTGGCAAGTTCGCCATAGGGGATGGAACGGTCTGTCGTGGTATGTACTACGTTACCCGGCGTGGTGGAGAGCTCATCGACCGGTACACCCAGCTGCTGGGCGCCCGCCTGCAGCAGCATGGCCCGGGCGAGGGCACCCAGGCGGCGCATGGTCGGGTAGCTCATTCGCACCGACATGCTGCCGCCCGTGATGCGCATACCGTTTTCCATGACGACATAGGCTTCGCCCGGTGGGGCGCTGTCGACCACGAAATGGGCAGGGTCGACATCCAGCTCTTCACCTACGATCTGCGCCATGGCGGTGAAGGGCCCTTGCCCGCCTTCCATGAAGGGGCTGAGCAGGCGCACCGTGCCATCCGGGCGAATTTCCAGAAACGCGGGCACTTGGGTGCCGCGTTGCGGGGCGCCTATAGTCGCCGCCTGTACGCGTGCCGACCCCATGGGCAGCCCGAAACCCAGCACCAGGGCCCCAACGGCCGTGCCGGCAAGAAAGCGCCGACGTGACACGTTGACGGTTTCGCCCATTTGCAGTTTGAGGAGTTCGGCCGGTGTATCGACTGGCGTGTTCATCAGGCCTGCTCCCCTTGGGCCAGCGCATGCACGGCAGCATGAATGGCGTTGTAGGTGCCGCAGCGGCACAGGTTGACCATGGCCGCGTCGATCTGCGCGTCACTGGGCTTAGGGGTGTGCTTGAGCAGCGCCGTGGCCGCCATCACCTGGCCGGACTGGCAGTAGCCGCACTGGGCCACCTGGTGCTCGACCCAGGCCGCGACCACCCGTTTGCCAACGGCATCGGCTTCGACCGCCTCGATGGTCGTCACTTCGCGCCCGACCACGCCGGCCACCGGGGTGACACAGGCGCGTACCACGTTGCCGTCCACCAGCACCGAACAGGCGCCGCACTGGGCCAGGCCGCAGCCATACTTGGTGCCGGTCAGCCCCAGGTCGTCGCGGATTACCCACAGCAGGGGCGTATCGGCGTCCACCTCGACCTGGTAGGTCTTCTGGTTGATGCGTAGTTCCATGGTTCACCTGCCAATCATCGGTTGCTGTCGCTGTGTTTTTCTGGGCGGGGAATACGTTGTTCCCCAGAGAAGAAACGCTAGCACAGGGACATGACCGCTGGTCTGGTGGCGGGGGCAGGTCCAGAGGATCAGGCAAGCAATCCGGTGGAATGCGCAAGCGACGAGGTAAACAGGACTTCCAGGCTGAAAACCCGGATAATGCCGGCCACTTTCGTTTTGCACGCTTAAATCACGGTAAACCCGCATGGAAATCAAGGTCAATTTTCTCGACAATCTCCGTCTCGAAGCCAAGTTCGACGACTTCACGGTGATCGCCGACCAACCGATCCGCTACAAGGGTGATGGTTCGGCCCCAGGCCCGTTCGATTACTTCCTGGCGTCTTCGGCCTTGTGCGCGGCTTACTTCGTCAAGCTGTACTGCCAGACCCGCGACATCCCGACCGAAAACATTCGCCTGTCGCAAAACAACATCGTCGACCCGGAAAACCGCTACAACCAGATCTTCAAGATCCAGGTCGAGCTGCCCGAAGACATTTCCGAGAAGGACCGCCAGGGCATCCTGCGCTCGATCGACCGCTGCACCGTCAAGAAGGTGGTACAGACCGGCCCCGAGTTCGTGATCGAAGTGGTCGACAACCTTGACGCCGATGCCCAGGGCCTGCTGATGCCGGTGTCGGACAGCAACACCTACATCCCTGGCAAGGACCTGCCGCTGGAGCAGACCATCGCCAACATGTCGGGCATCCTGGCCGGGTTGGGGATGAAGATCGAGATCGCTTCGTGGCGCAATATCGTGCCCAACGTGTGGTCGTTGCATGTGCGTGATGCGCAGTCACCGATGTGCTTCACCAACGGCAAGGGTGCCACCAAGGAAGCCGCGCTGGCATCGGCGCTGGGTGAGTTCATCGAGCGCCTGAACTGCAACTTCTTCTATAACGACCAGTTCTGGGGCGAGGACCTGGCCAACGCGCCGTTCGTGCATTACCCGAACGAGCAGTGGTTCAAGCCTGGCCCACGCGATGCGCTGCCCGCCGAGATCCTCGACGAGCACTGCTTGGCAATCTACAACCCCGACGGTGAGCTGCGCGGCTCGCACCTGTACGACACCAACTCGGGCAACACGGCGCGCGGCATCTGCTCGCTGCCGTTCGTGCGTCAATCGGACGAGCAGGTGGTGTACTTCCCGTCCAACCTGATCGAAAACCTGTTCCTCAGCAACGGCATGAGCGCTGGCAACACCCTCGCTGAGGCACAGGTGCAGTGCCTGTCGGAAATCTTCGAGCGTGCGGTCAAGCGCGAAATCCTCGAAGGCGAGCTGTGCCTGCCGGATGTGCCGCAGGACGTACTGGCCAAGTACCCGGCCATCGTTGCCGGCATTCAGGGCCTGGAAGAGCAGGGCTTCCCGGTGCTGGTCAAGGATGCGTCGCTCGGTGGCGAATTCCCGGTCATGTGCGTGACCCTGATGAACCCGCGCACCGGTGGCGTATTCGCCTCGTTTGGCGCCCACCCAAGCCTGGAAGTGGCACTGGAGCGCAGCCTTACCGAACTGCTGCAGGGCCGCAGCTTCGAAGGCCTGAACGACCTGCCGCAGCCGACCTTCGAAAGCCACGCCCTGACCGAGCCGAACAACTTCGTCGAGCACTTCATCGACTCCAGCGGCGTGGTGTCGTGGCGCTTCTTCAGTGCCAAGGCCGACTTCGAGTTCGTCGAGTGGGACTTCTCGGGCCACGGCGAGGATTCCAATATTCAAGAGGCCGCAACCCTGTTCGGCATCCTCGAAGACCTGGGCAAGGAAGTGTACATGGCGGTTTACGACAACCTGGGCGCCACCGCCTGCCGCATCCTGGTGCCGGGCTACTCGGAAATCTACCCGGTCGAGGACCTGATCTGGGACAACACCAACCGCGCCTTGTCGTTCCGCGCCGACATCCTCAACCTGCACAACCTTGAAAGCCGCCCCCTGAAGCTGCTGCTCAAGCGCCTGGACAACTGCGATGTGGATGACTACACCACCATCACCACGCTGATTGGCGTGGAGTTCGACGAAAATACGGTGTGGGGCCAGCTGACCATTCTGGAACTGAAGCTGCTGATCTGCCTGGCAGTGCAACGCTTCGAGGAGGCCAAGGAATTGGTCGAGGCGTTCCTGCAGTTCAACGACAACACTGTCGAGCGCGGGCTGTTCTACCAGGCCCTGAACGTGGTGCTGGAAGTAGTGCTGGATGATGAGCTGGAAATGGACGACTACGAGCCCAACTTCCGCCGCATGTTCGGCAACGCGCGCATGGACGCGGTGCTGGGTTCGGTGGACGGCAGCGTACGCTTCCATGGCCTGACCCCGACCAGCATGAAGCTCGAAGGCCTTGATCGCCACCTGCGCTTGATCGAAAGCTACAAGAAACTGCACGCAGCCCGGGCCAGGTTCGCCTGAGTAAGCGCTCCCATAGACACCGTGTAAGCGGGTTCGCCGTGGTGCCAGTCAGTTAAGCCTTGGGGCTGCGTAGCAGCCCCAACTGCTTGGCTACACATGGCGCATTTCATTGAGGTGTTTCGTACCTGGTATGGGCCGATGCACAAGGCGTTTGCTTCGCTGGATACGGAGAAGCCCAGTGCTTTGGAGCGAGACCTTACTCAGTTGCTGGATGAGAGTAATGTGGGAGGGCCTTCATCGTTGGTGGTACCCAGCGCATACCTTGAGGTGCTGATCATTCGCGGGCGTTAGCCGGCACACTTTCAAAAGCCTCGGCGGGTGGCGGTGCCGCGCGGACATTGAAGAGCTTGCAGATGAAGTACCAACAGATGGCGACGGTCAAGTTGTAAGGGAACAGCACGGCCCAGAAAGGCAGTTGGTTGGAGAATGAAACTTTCTTGATCAATGAAGTGTGGTGAATGAATCTTCAGCTGATCTTCAAGTGCAGGACATTGCCTTGATTAAGGCAGGAGCGTCGAGGCGGGAAGTGTAAGAGTATGTTGTCGGGTTTTGAGTCTGATAGTTGTGGTGTTTAATGCAGTAGGACAGCTTGGTTATACTTGTAGTAAGGTTCCGTTTTTATTGGTAGTGCATAAACTCTTAATTTTTGCACTTGGCCATCACCACTTGACACGTTCTAGGCGTGCCTCCTGACCGGGTGGCATAGCGCACGCAGTTGTTCAACGACTTCTGGCGGGCAATGTTCAGGGTATTCCCCCACGCCAAACCGCCTTCTCCGGCTGAGGGGACCGCTTTGGCAAAGCAGTTTGAGCCTACGGTAGAAGCTGTATAGCGTGCCTGGCTGTTTTTGCTGGAGCAGCCAGCAGTGAGTGCCAGGCAAAAGGCGAGCAGGGTGGTCAGTGCAAAGGGGGCGTGCGCGTCTTTGATTTTGCTAAACATGTCTGCTCCTGGGGCAGGTGCCAAATACCTTGCAGGATATTTCATTCCAGCGAAACGGTGAACTATCGCGCCGCCACAGGGCTCCTTTGCTTAGCGCAACCTGTGCGTGCCTGGTGGCAATAGCCCATCAGTCCTTGGGTCACTGAATGAAAAGGAGGCACTGTGACCACACCTGACCAAACCCTCTATCGTTTTACACCCAGCCCGCTTCACGCCTTGCTGCTGGCCGGCAGTGTGCCGCTGTTTCTCGGCGCATTGCTAAGCGACATCGCCTACCTGAACAGCTACCAGATCCAATGGAGCAACTTCGCCGCCTGGTTGATCGCCGGTGGGCTGGTGTTCTGCGGGCTGGCACTTTTATTCGCGCTGGCCAATCTGATCCGGGCAGCGCGCAAAAGTGGGCGACCGACGCTGTACTTCGTGCTGTTGCTGATGACCTGGGTACTCGGCCTGATCAATGCCTTTGAACATGCCAAGGATGCTTGGGCGGTGATGCCATCCGGGCTGGTGCTGTCGGCAATCGTCACGGTGCTCGCGGTAATCGCTGCCTGGACCGGCTTGAGCAACTTGCGCTCAGGAGGTGCAGCATGAAGCCTTTGCATGCGTTGAGCCTGTTGGGCGTGGCTTTGTTGTTGAGTGCGTGCGGCGGCGATGGTGAGGCGACCCAGGCGCTGGGCCCGGACCCGAAGCTGCCAGCCCCCGAGCGCAGCTTGCTGCCAAGCATGAGGATTGCTCGGCCGGTTGCCTGGGGTGAGCAGAAACCGACTGTGCCGGAAGGCTTCAGCATCACGGCCATCGCTACCGACCTGAAGATACCGCGGCAGAGCCTGGTACTGCCCAACGGTGACATTCTGATCGCCGAGGGGCGGGGCGGCAGTGCAGCCAAGCTCAAGCCAAAGGATGTGATCGCCAGCCAGATCAAGGCCAAAGGCAACACCCAGGTCAAAGGCGGCAACCGCCTGACCTTGCTGCGCGATGCCGACCGTGATGGCACCTATGAGGTGCAGACGGTGTTTGCGGAAAACCTCAATGCGCCGTATGGTCTGGCCTTCGCCGACGGCAAACTGTACGTGGCCAACCAGGATGCGCTGGTGCGCTTTGACTACCGGGACGGCCAGACCCAGGCTGATGGAGCGCCCACCAAGCTCACTGACCTTCCTGCCGAAATCAACCACCATTGGACCAAGGCGCTGACGATCAGCCCGGATGGCCGCTACCTGTATGTGGGCATTGGTTCAAACAGCAACATCACCGAACGGGGCCTGGAGGTAGAGGCCGACCGCGCCATGGTCTGGGAGGTCGATGCCGAGACGGGCGCCCACCGTCCTTATGCCACCGGTTTGCGCAACCCGACGGCCTTGACCATCCAGCCGCAGACCGGGCAATTGTGGGCGGTGGTCAACGAGCGTGATGAGCTAGGCCCCGATCTGGTGCCGGATTACCTGACCTCGGTGCGTGAGGGGGGCTTCTATGGTTGGCCTTACAGCTATTGGGGGCAGAACGTCGACGAGCGGGTGCGGCCGCAGAACCCGGACAAAGTGGCGGCGGCGATCAAGCCGGATTACAGCCTTGGCTCGCATGTTGCTGCGCTGGGTGTCGATTTTTCGATACCGGCCATGGGCGAGCGTTTCGCCGAGGGTGTGTTCGTGGGTGAACACGGCAGCTGGAACCGGCCAAATCCGGTGGGCTACAAGGTGATCTTCGTGCCGTTCCGCGATGGCAAGCCCACGGGGGAATCGATCGACTTCGCCATTGGCTTCCGGGGTGAGGATGGCAAGACCCGTGGGCGACCGGTAGGGGTAACGGTGGACCCGCGTGGGGCGTTGATCATCGCTGACGACCTGGCGAATACGGTGTGGCGGGTGACGCGTAATCGCTGAACCTTTCGGGGCTGCGCAAGGCGGCCCCATTCGGTATCAGAAGCGATAATTGAAGCTTGCCTCAAGCGTACGGGGCGCCCCTGGGGTAACCAGGTCTACCGAGCCATGTGCCGAGGCATAGTAATCCCGGTCGAACACGTTCTTAAAGAGTTCGCTTTTGCTATTACAAGGGTGGGCATGACGAAAATGGGACGAAATACGTCGCGCCAGCAGGTTGGCGGACAGGGTCTATGCTTGTTGGCGCGCGAACATTTCGCGTCCCTATCCGGTCTTGATCACATGGAAGCAGGCCTATGAACCCGATTCGCTCCTTTGCGCGTGCTGTTGCTTTGGCCACACTGGTGTCCGCTACCAGCCTCACCGCGCACGCTGCAGATATCCCGATTGCCAGCGAGGCGCTGGAAAGTCACGTGACCACGCAGGTCACCGCCATCGACCTGGCCAACCGCCAGGTCACGGTGAAGGGCCCAGATAACAGGAAGGATGTGACGTTCCAGCTGACTGAAAAGGCCAAGGCCCTACCCAACCTCAAGGTGGGGGACCAGGTCGACATCTTCGTGACCCGTGCCGTGGCCTATGTGCTCAACACGGATGTGGGCGGGGCGCCGAAGGCCAGTGAGGAGTCCGGCACCATTCGCGCCACGGCGCAAAACCCCAACCCGGGCGGCGAGGCCTTCCGCCAGGTCAGGGTTACCTCGCAGATCAAGAAGATCGACCTCGCCAAACATGAAGTAAGCCTGCTGCCGCCAGAGGGCAAGCTGCAGGTGGTCAAGGTCGAGAACCCGGACCTGCAGGCGCGCATGAAGAACCTCAAGGTCGGTCAGACTGTCGACGCGATCTACACCGAAGTGCTGCGTGTCGAAACCTCACGCTGATTTCAGCCGCTGCCGACCTCGGTTGCCTCCGAGGTCGAACGTGGGGTGCGAGAATGTGCTGTGAGCAGCCGGATCAAGGGGGAGGCGATGAAAGTACTGATGATGGCCATGATCACCAACAGGGTGAAGTACTCCTTGGGAAGTACGCCCAGGTCATAGCCGACATTCAGCACGACCAGCTCCATCAGCGCCCGGGTATTCATGCACACGCCTATCAGCGCCGCATCACGGCGGCTTTCGCCAAGCAGGCGGCTGGCTCCGTAGGCACCGAAAAACTTGCTGGCGAAGGCCACCAGGCAGATCAGCAGGCAATTCCACAGTGCGGTCGTGCCTTCCAGGGCACCCACATCCGTGCGCAGGCCGGTGTAGGCGAAGAATATCGGCAAGAAGAATGCGTTGACCACGCCACTGACCTTGGCATTCCACTGCTGGACGAAGCGGCGTTCAGTGTGCAGGGCAACGCCGAGAATGAAACCTCCGATGATCGAGAACACGCCGATCAGGTTGGTCACGGTCGCGCTGGCCAGCAGGATGATCAGCATCAGCGATATGCCTTGGGCCGTCAGCGGTCGGCGCTCCAGGTCGCCGAGGATCCAGCGCATGATCAGTGGTCGCACCAGGCCGATCACCAGCACAATGAACAAGCCCAGCGCCAGCACCCGGGCCAACGAAGCCCAAGGGTTGAACTGCGAGGCGATCAGCGATGTAACGCCACCAAGGATGAGCCAGCCGCAGACATCGTCTATTGCCGCCGCACCGATGGTAAGGGTGGCGACTCGCGAGCGCGAAAGGCCCAATTCCATGAAGATGCGCCCGAGGATGGGCAGAGCGGTAATTGAAAGTGCCGTGGCGAAGAACAGCTGGAACGCCAGCAGGGGCGGTCTGTCCCCGCTGATTTGCTGCCAGAAGTACTCGGCGGTGAGCATGCCGCTGGCAAAGGGTACCAGCAGCCCACCCATGCTGATGATGATGACCGAACGCTTGCGGCCCTTGAGGTGCGCACCGAACTCGAACTCCAGGCCGACCTGGAACATCAGCAGGATAAGGCCGATTTGTGCAGTGACCACGAAGGCAGTGGCCGTTTGCGGTACGAACAGCGCGGCCAGTTGCTCAGGAAAAAAGTAGCCGAGCAGGCTTGGGCCTAGCACCAGCCCGGCAAGGATTTCGCCGGCGACTGGCGTTTGGCCCAAGCGGCGGGTGCTGAACCAGGCGATCAGCCGCGAAACACTGAAGATCACGATGAGCTGCAACAGAAACATCAGGGTCAGGTGTTCGGCCTGGGAGCCAACGGCTGACTGTGCCGGCGCCGTTGGCGCGAGCTGCACGGTACTGGCGTGAAGGGTATTGGGCATGATGGTGTCCCGAGTGTGTTGGGTCAGAAGGGCGGCGCGATCCAGCCACCGAATGCGAGCTCCAGTGAGCGTGCTGCGTCGAGCAGCACAGGCTCCTGGCCGGGGCCGGCCACCAGCTGCAGGGCCACCGGGCAGCCTTGATCGAGGCGCCCCATGGGTACCGTCAGGGCCGGCAGGCCCAGTACGTTGAACAACGCGGTGTAGCCGATATCCCCCGGGTAGCGCAGGGCATGGCCATGCTCGGGCGAGGTGCCGGGCAACGCTGGCAGGACCAGTACACTGTTGCCATCCAGCCGTTCGGTCAGCGCGTATAACAGGGCATCGCGTTTGGGTAGCTGCCTTGCAAGGCCGGGGTTACCCAGGCATTCGCCCAGGCTGTCGAGCACGGTTGCCAGCCAAGGTCCGGCGGCATGCTGCGGTTGGCCGAGCAGTGCTTGCCAGGCATGCGCCAAATGCGCCACAGGCTGGCCGTCACCGAGAATGTCGGCCAGGCGCACGCCGGTTTCCTGCTTGAGCACGGCCAACCAGATGGCGAACGCATCGTTCAGTGCGTGGGGTAGCCAGCGCTCGACATGGGTGCCTTGGCTTTGATAGTGGTGGGCCACGTCATCCAGTGCCTGAACCACGGCCGGCGAAATCCGGCTTCCCCAGCCCAGGCGCTCGGGCTGGCACAGGTACAGGCGTTGCAATGCTGCAGGCGGCGGGCGGTGTACGTAGCTGTCGATAATATTGCGGTCCAGTTGGTCAGGCCCGGCAATGATCTCCAGTAGCACGGGCAGGTCTTCGGCATGCCGACACAATGGGCCGGCAGCAAAGTGCCTGGCGATGGCCATGGCATTCGGCTGCCCCAGGCCGCGTTCGTCCAAGGGGAGATGCCCGGTCAGTGGCACCAACCCCCGTGATGGCTTGAGGCCGAAAATGCCGTTGCAGGCAGCCGGGATTCGCACCGAGCCACCGCCGTCGGTACCCAGCGCGAAAGGCACGCAAGCGCTGGCTACCAGCACGGCATCACCGCCACTGCTGCCACCGGCACTCCGGTCGTTCCGGTAGGGGCTGCTGGTGCGGCCGTAGACAGGGTTATCGGTTTCTGGCCATAGCGCCATCTCGGCCTGGTTACCCAGTGCGACCGGAATGGCGCCCGCATCGATCAGACGTTGCGCGGCGGTGGCGGTAAACCCGGCAACCTTGTGCTGTCGGCGGCGTGAGCCGCACGTCTTGGGCGCATCGGCCAGCCCCAGGCCCTCCTTGAAGCTGAAGGGCACGCCATGCAGTCGACCCAGCGGGACGCCTTGGTCTCGCTGGCGTTCGGCAACTTCGGCGGCCCGCCGCGCCTGGTCGTACAGCGCCACTGCCACCGCGTTGCAGCGCCGTTGCACGGTTTGGCAGCGGCGGATGCTGTGTTCGACCAGTGCTACCGGCGACAGCGTGCCATCACGGACCCCGGCAGCCAGGCGCACACCGCTAAGAGCCACCAGTGCGTCGCCGCCGGCTTCGGCCATGGGCACGCCCATCAGTGGCGCGCCAGGTCGAGGAAGCCGCCGTCGCTGCCGAACGGCGACTTGAGCAGCTCGGGCGCCTCGCCGTACTTGTAAAACAGTGAAGGCATCAGCCGCAGGCTGGTAGCGCGTCCCAAGTCCTGCAGCGTGCCCAGGCTATGCCGCGCCAGCAGTTTCAGGTGGCGAGGCGCCAAACTCCAGCGCACCATGCGCATCAAGCGTAAGCGCAGCAGCGCCGAGCGCAGGAAGTAGCTGGCGGCGTATCGCGGCCGGGCCTGGTTGTCGGCCTTGTACAGGGCGAAGTTGATGGTACGCGAATACAGGTTGGGGATCATCTGCGGGCTGATGCCCGGATTGGAACGGCGTACTTCACGTAACAGGCAGGCAAAGGGCAGCGGTGATGGCTGCAGGTCCCGTGTGTAGCGTGGCAACAAATCGGCGAATTGCTGGGCCTGATGGCCGTCCAGAAAGTCACCGCTGACATACATGGGCAACACCACATGGAAGTACGCCATGTTGGCGAACAGCAGCGTCCAGCCCATCAGGAACGGGTCGTCCATTACCTCGTACCACTTGCTCCAGGTGTCCTGAAGCGCCAGTTGCGCCTGGATGTGCGACTCCAGGCAATTGACATAGGCGGGCGTCAACGTGCCCTGGATGTCTTTCTCGATCATGGCGGCCACTTGCGGTATCTGCTGGGCTACATAGGCCAGCCCAGCACTGTTGGCCGGGTCGAAGGTGAACGCTGCATCGCCGATCAGGAACCAGCCATCGGTGGAGTAGTACTGGTTGGCCTCGTACATGTAGTTGTACATGGCGTGCTGGTCGATGACTTCGCCCGATGCCATCAGCTCGGTGATCACCGGGTGGTCTGCCATGACTCTTTCCTTGAAGGCTTCCAGCGTGCCAATCCGTTCGTTGATCATGTCCGGGCGGTAGGTAATACCGATGCTGATCATGTCGGCACCGTCTTCGCTGCGCATGGGTATGAGCCAGATCCAGTAGCCCTTGCCGTAGAAGTGATGGGTGACGTAGTACGGATCGAAACAGTGATGCTTGTCCTTGTGGGTGTTGATGCTGTGCAGGATGTTGCGATCAAACTGGCGAAGGCGGAACCAGAACGTGCTGCGCTGGTAGGTCGGCTCTTTGTGCAGCTTCAGCTTCTTGGCCATGAAACGGTTGCGGCCGGTGGCGTCGACCACCCAGTCGGCGTCCATTTGCCAGGTTTGCGCTTCGCTGCGCAGGGTCAGGCGGTGACGGGTGTGCTCGCCTTCGTGCAGGTCGACCGCAGCCACGTCGGCCTCGATCAATTGCACCTGCTGGTCGGCCACGATGGCACGCAGGTCTTTGTCGAAGCTGAAGCGGTTGAGGTTGTAGGCGGGCATGCGGATCACTCCAGGTGCCTCATGGACCACGTAGTTACGGCACTCCGGGTTGTTGCGCAGTTTCAGGTAATAGGTCAGGCCGTATTTGTGGTAATGCTTTTCTTCAAGCAGGCTGCCCAGGCCGATACCTTTGAAAAAGTGGGTGGTCAGCTCGACCGTCGACTCACCGACGATCGGCCGCTTGCGGTCCGGGCGGCCGATCAGCGTCACTTCTACGCCAGGCAAGCGCTTGCGCAGGTACAGGGCAGCCAGGTGGCCGGCCACGCCGGCCCCCATGATAGCGATACGTTTCATGTCATCAGTCCGTGATGGGGTGGGGCACCGGGAAAACCGGTGCCGGGGAGTGGCGCTCAGTGGCTGGCGGCTTCGATCAGTGCCTGGGGTTCGGCGCGCTCGGAGTAGTCGACATTGATGAACGCCCGGCGTATGTGACCGTCCTGGCCGATGACGAATGCGCTGGCCATCGGCAAACTGAGGTCGTCGCTGGCATTGAGGGCCTTGAGGTCTGCACCGAGTGAGCGGTACACCGCCTCGAGCTCCGGTTCCAGTTCGAAGACGATGCCGTACTGGCGCGCCAACTGGTTGCCGGGGTCGCTCAATAGTTGATAGCGCACCCCCAGGGCTTCACGGGTTTTCCCGGTGGCGGCAGGGCTCTGGGCGGAGACAGCCACCAAGGTGGCACCGCTGGCGGCCAGGTCACCCACCATCTGCTGGTATTCGCCAAGCGCGGCATTGCAGAACGGGCACCACAGGCCGCGATAGAAAACCAGCACCAATGGGCCGCGTGTCAGCAAGGCATGCAGGTCTACCGCCTTGCCATCCGCATCCTTCAACACGGCCAGTGGTGCGCGGTCACCGGCTTTCAGTGCATGGGCTTCGGGGTGGCGTGCGATCAAGGCCTGTAGCGACGTGCTGAATTTTTCCAGCACGTCGGCGGGCAGTTGGCCCATCTGCTGTTTGATGGCGTCGAGTTTTTCCTTGAGTGACATGCTTCTCTCCTTGTGGTGATTCACTGGGGCAGGCTTCGGGTTGCTCGGGCGTGGATTCGCTGCGAGGCCTTGCAGCCGGGGGGATAGCGCTGGAACAGCTGGAGCACCCAATCGGGTCGGGTTTTGCTGGCATCGTTAAGCCAGTTGGCGACCGAGTCCTGGGCGTACTTTTCAGCCTCGGCCAACAGCGGCACCAGCAACGGCTCGGCCACTTCCGGTTGTTCTTTGAGCGCGGCTATGTGCTCACACCAGACGCCACGTGGACGCAGGATTTCGATACAAAAGCGTCGCACCAGCGGGTCTGCGTCGCCTGCGTAGCGGCTGAGCAACGGCAGGGCGGTGTCCAACTGCTGTGCCAGGCGTGGGCGCAGGGCAATCCAGGCCCATTCGCGTACACCAAAATGCTCATCGCGGGCGAAGCGCAACTGCGCCAGCAGGGCGTCTTGTGCAGGCAGCGTGCGCGAAAGGTGTGCCTGAGCGAAGGCTGCCCAGCTGCGAACGGTGTCGGACGGGTGCGCACAGCATTGCTCGAACACCTCCTGGCGCAGGGGGGCGGGTGCATGTTCCAGCCATTGGCCCAGCGCCAGGCCAATGGCTGCAATCTTTTTTGACAGGCCCAGCGTCTGAACCTGATCAGCGCAGGCAGCCAGTTGCGCGACCAGCGCCGCAGGTAACCGGGTGACCAGGGCATTGGCCAGTGTCGCCTGATCCACGGCCAGGCATTCGGCCAGGTTGCGGGTTGGCAGTTGGCCAAGGTCGATCAGGGACTTGCGATCATCAGTCATTGCTGAGGCTCCATCACAGCAGGTTGGCAGTGGAGGGCTGGCGCCAACGGGCAGTAACGCCCTGGCGCGAGCAGGTGCTCTGGGTCCAGCGCATCCTTGATGCGCTGTCCGAGTTGCCAGGCAGACGCTTGTGTTTCGCTCAGCAAGCCCATGAAGGCCAGGGGAAGCCGGTAGGGCAGTACGCCTTGCTCTTTACCCGTGCGGAACAACTGCCGGTAGCAGTCTTCGGCGCGGCTGCTGCCGGGAGCATCGTTGCGGTCGAACAGTAGCGGCACGGTGCAGTCGATTGCGCGGCCCGACAAGGTGGTGAGGGTAACCGGGCAGGGCATGCGATGGGTTTCGCAAGCCTGTTCCATGTGCGAGACGAAGGTGGCTACCTGCTGGCTGCGCAGAGGCAGGATAGGCGCGTACCAGATCAGGCCGCAGTTGTCCCGGGCCGGGTCAAGCAAGGTGCCTTGCTGCGGTTGCGCACCTGCGGCGTAAGCCAGCGGCAGTGCCAACTGGTTCGGCTGGCCTTCCATCAGCTCAACGCCCATGCGCAGTTTGCTCAAGGTCAGTTGCCAACGCCTGGACCAGGTCCCCGGCAGCAGACGCAAGGCACGCTCCGCCAGCGCCAGCTGGCGTTCGCTGCGGAACAGGTAACGGCTGCAGAACCGCCGCAGTTCGCTGCGGATGATGCCCTTGAGCGAGGCCAGCTGCGCCTGTTCGCAGTAGATCGAACCTACCCCCATCCAGGCGGGTAATGCCAGCGATTGCGCGGCGGCGTTGCGTTCGGCCTGATTCAGTTGGGTAAGGGGCCGGGTATCGTAGGCCATGCTTAGCAGACGCGTGCTGTTCATCAGGTTGATGCCGCCCACCTGGCTGCCGCAACGTTCCAGAATGCGCTTGATGCCATCGAGGGCGGCCGGGAGCTGTGCTGCCGAATCCACCCAGAAATAGAACGGTTGCACGACCTGTGGGCGCTTGACCAAGGCGATCGACATGTTTGTCACCACCCCCAGCCCGCTCTGGCTGAACAGGCCGTCCAGGTAGGGGCCGATGCCCCATTTGAAGCAGGCGGTTGTGCCCGTTGCCCACATCGGCGAGCGATAGCGTTGGCCATCGGGCAGAATGGCTTCAAGGCCCATGACTGCTTGCCAGTGGTCCGTTAACGGTGTGATGCCAAAGCCGCGCTCCAGCGCGTTGGCCAACACACTGCAGGTGGGTCCTGCGCCGGTGACTGGCGTAAGGAATGGCAGGTTGCGACTGGCCAGGTAATCGGCCAGCGCGGCTTGGGTAACGCCTGGTTCAAGGGTGACCACGCCCAGAGTCTCGTCGAAGGCAAGGATCTTATCCATGCGCGACAGGTCAAGTTGCACGCAGCGCTCGTGAAGCGTTGCAACGCCGCCATAGCCCCAGTTGTGGCCTGTGCTGACCGGATGCACCGCGACACCGTGCAGGTGTGCAATGGCCAGGCAGGCAGCTACCTGCTCGCTGTTGGCTGGCCTGAGCCTGGCACTGGCATGGGCGGGCGAGCGCATGGTGTCCTGGCTCAGCTGGCGCAGCGTGCTGGCGTCACTCTGTACATGGGCGTCACCCAGCACCGCGCGCCAGGCTGCCAAGGCGGCTTGCAGCCCCTGCGGCTCAGAACGCACTTGCCAGGCCTCCCATGCCAAGGAACAGCCGCAGTTGGTCGACATCGGCCCGACGGCTGCGTGGCAAATCGCGGTAGCGTCGCCGAAATTCGCCCTTCATCGCTGCCACACAGCGCCGCTTGGGTGTGCGGATCACCATCATCAGAGGGCTGACCGCCGTGCTGTAAACCTTGGCACAGGGGCCCAGGTAGCTGGCGGCAAGGGTCTGGAATTCTTCCAGAGAGAAAGCAGCCAACAGCGAATTGCGGTAGTCGAGCAGTGTGGCCTGGTCGGCCCCATCACTGGCGCGGCTGACGAAATAGTCCACCGACTCTACCGACTTGAGCCGGCCAAAGTCGTTCAGGTAGATGGCCCGGTCATTGCGGAGCACGCGTGCGATGTTGCGAAACGTGGCTTCCAGCTGAGCAAGGTCGGCCAGGTGATGCAGCGCCATCGAAGAGATCACCACGTCAACGCTACGGTCGGCGATACCGGCCAGGCGAGTCATGTCTTCCTCGCGCAGTTCGACGTTGTCGATGCCTTGCTGGCGAATCGAGGCCTGCCCCACTTCTAGCATGGTGGCTGACAGGTCGGTGCCGATGAATTCGGCTCTCGGGTTCAGGCGGGCCAGTTGCAGCAACAGGCTGGCCGGGCCACAACCGATGTCCAGCACGACATCGCCGGGTTTGATCAGTGCACACATCTGGGCGCAGTGGTACAGGTACGTACCGGACAGCGCCTGGCCTTGGCCTGCACTGTCGGCGTAAGCCGAGACACAGGCGTCGTCGGCCATTACCAGATCAGGCTCAGGCGTGCGCACCAGCGGGTGCCTGAGGGTAATTTCCCTGTAGATCGCGCGCAGCAATCCCATGTCCATGAACGTATCCTCCATGAAAGTCGTGTGGTGTGGAGCGCGGGGCGGGCTGCTCAATCCAATTGCAGAACCCGCCGTACCCGCGGCGTCAGATGGCGCGGCGAAGTGCCGCAACGTGCCATGTGGGTGAGCACTTCGTCAGTGCTCCAGTGGGTTTGAGGCGGCGTGACGGGCAACTGGATGTGCGGGAAATGCCGGGCGCAGAAGAAGTCGAAAAGATCGGTGTGCTGCTGCTCGACGGTAAAGCCAAGGCCTGGGTGCTGGTAGACCTTGGCGAACACCTGGCGTGCCTGGTTCAGGTTCAACGCCAGGGGTAGCGACAGGGCATTGTTGAGTTTGGTGTAGGTCTGCACAGGGCCAATGGGCGAAAAGAACAGCACGTTGCGGTAGAAGCTGGCCGCGCGAGGGTGCACGGCGATCAGCAGGCTATTTACCCGGCGATGGTCCATGGCCCAACGGAACATGGCGTTGTACAGCATGAGGGGCACGCCTTTGCCTTTGTAGTGGCTACAGACCGCCAGGGTGCCGACTTCGGCCAGGCGGCCACCGTCCAGGCGTTGCAACACAGCTTCATTGACATGCACGTCTTCCAGCGGCAAACCGAGCGGCGAGTCTTCGATCAGAGATACGGTCCCCACCACCTGGTCACCTTTCAGTGCCACGAACGTGGTGGTGCCAGGTAGCAGGTGAAAGGGTGAGAAGCGCATGCCGGCGCGGCACACGGTAGCAATGCCGCGACGGGCATAGCTGTCGTTGACCAGGCGCAGGGCCTGCTCAAGTTCGTACAGATTCTGCACCGGTCGAAAGCTGAAGCCTTCAATGGCTAGCGGGTGGTTGGAGAGGCGGTGAATGAACAGCCGCCGGTAAAGTGCTGCTGGCAGGCAGGCTTCAAGCCAGGCCTGGCGCCGCCTTACCTGGTCGCGCTCGCTGTGCACGCGCGGCTTCCTGCCGATTCGTGCCAGTACGCTCTGATTCTGCAACATCATCCACCTCCATGTGGTTTGACGGGTGTATTGGCTTCAGTCCTTGTCGGGTGGCAATGCCAGGGCAGGGCTAGCCGAAAGTGCCTGTAGCGTGGCGGAAAGGGCTTCCCGTTGTGTGTGGTCCAGCGTGTGCATGATCGTGCCGATCCAGTCGGTGTGTTCGGCGAATACCGCGTCCAGGACAGCAACACCTGCCGGGGTAAGGCTGATGCTCAGTTTGCGACGGTCATGGGCATCCTTGCGGCGCTTGATGAAGCCGTCGCCTTGCAGGCCGTCGAGTAGGCCGGTGACTGTGCCCGAAGTGATCGCCAGACGCGTCGCCAGTTCCAGCGGCGACAAGCGTCCGCCAGCCGCTTGCAACGTCAGCAAGATGGCGAAACGCCCCTCTGACAGGTTATGGCGAGCCAGTCGCACCGCGCACACGCGGTTGATTGCCGCAGCCGCGGACAGCAGTTCGAAACACAGGCGCACGCTTTGCCTGGCGTCGGCAGGGGCCTCTGCCAGTGCGTCGAGCATGATGTGATGCTTGTTCTCAAGAATATTCATAAGGCGCAGTTTATCTTGGTGCCTTAGTAAGTCAACAGTGTCTGTGTTACATGGCTGCGACAGCGGTTGAATTATTGCGTTGCATGGCTGATTTTCATGGTTCTCAGGGTGCCTGCACCGTACATGGGCAAGGCGCTGCAGGGGCGTTGGTGGCTGTGGGTAGGGGGTGTTCTGGAGGGCTCTGTATGTGTCCGGTGGTGCTGATTTTATGCGGCGTGCTGCTGGTGGAGGGCACCTGGACGACGGCGACACCGGCCGGTGCCGCAACGGTGGTGAAGCAGCCAGAAGGTTGATCAGCCCCCCCCGGTTGGCTGCGGTGCAGGCGCAGGGCGGCGCGGGTCACATGTTTCTCGCTGAGCAGCGCGTGAAAAGCCAGCAGCAGGTTGAGGTCGATCTTGCGCAGTTCATCCATGGGGTGAATGGCTTTATCAGGCTTCAAGGCCGGAGCCCCTTGACGGCCGTGATGCGGGCTATCGTTATTCAAGACTTATTCTAAGGTTTATCACATAAAAATCTGATAAATAACAAATTATCTTCTTGCCACAGCATGCTGAACGCATTGTTCATAGTACGTCTGCCTGATTGCCGACGGCTTTAGCCGCGAGCGGCTGTTGTAGGTCTGTTCGGTGATACCGAAGGCGGTCATGCGCATCCACGGTTTGGGGAATTTGCGTACCTGCAGCTTCTTTCGCGTGGCATAGAGCGTTACCCCGGAAAGCTTGGCCTGTTGGGCTTCGGCGGCTATCTGCGCCCCCCAGGTGCAGGTGTGGCGATCGTTCTGGCTTGGCGCCCGGGCTTGGGCGCCGAAAGCGAGCGTGGCCAGCAGGCAACCGGCCAACGATGCTAGAAGTACTCGCATGTTGCTGTCCTAAGCATATGAAGAGGAAGGAAGTTTGCCTTCCCTTTTCAAGACCGGGGGCCAGCAGTTTGCCGTCAGATCACCGCCATGCGCAGCGGGTTGGTGGCAGGCTTGCGCAGGCTGGCCCAGGCCAGGCCGGCGACCCAGATCACCGACACGCCATAGTTCAGGCGTTGGTACAGGCCGAACAACTGGCCGCTTTCTACCGCCTGGCCCATCAGGGCGACGGTAACGATCGCGAGTACCACGCAGGCCAGGGAGAACAACGACAGAGCCGGTGAGCCTGCAATGCGATTGCCCAGCCAGGCCCACAAGGCGCTGGCCAGGGTCAATGAGAGGAACATCAGCAGGCCAGACAGGTTATGCAGTTGCTGAGAGGTAGACGGCTGCGCCGGAGCGCACCCTTGGTCGCAGGGGAACCAGCCGGTGCCCAGGCTGCCGACACCGTGTAGCAACACCAGGCCCGCACTCAGCAGTGCAAGTCTGGAGTGACGCCAGCGCCGCGCCAGGCCCCAGGCAAACAGTGCGAACAGTACGGCCAAGGGGAAGTTGTTGACCCGTGGCGACCAGCTATGGGTTGGCGAGCCAACGGCGCCGAGTTGGCTCATGGCCTGTTGCAGGTGGTCGTAGCCGGGGTAGGCCTGGGCAGTGAGCCATACACCGGCCAGCAGCCAGAGGGGGATCAGCAGGCCGCTGGCGAGCAGCAGGCGGTCGTGGACTTTCATGCCGGGTCTTCCTTCCATGGATGAGTGAGCGCAAAGGCGCACAGTACAGGCTTGCACTGGCTTTGGGCCAGCTTTTCCCGAGGTGGGGCGACAGGGATGCGCAATAAATACCGCACCGGGTGTATGTGATCGTACAACTGCATGCGCTATGATGAGCGCTGTCTTTCAAGGTGAAACACAGGGCAATGACAGAGCAGCAGGTACAGGCAAGGACCCGGCGCAAGCCGCGTAGTCTGGCCCAGGAACTGGTCACGGTGTTGACCGAGCGCATTCGCAGTGGCCAGCTCAAGCGTGGCGACAAGCTTCCGACCGAATCGCAGATCATGGCTGAGGAGGGCGTCAGCCGCACCGTGGTGCGTGAGGCGATCTCGCGGCTACAGGCCGCCGGGCAGGTCGAGACCCGTCATGGCATCGGCACCTTCGTGCTGGACGCGCCGGCCACAGGGGGCTTTCGCATCGACCCGGCCACCGTGGTCACCCTGCGTGAAGTGCTGGCAGTGCTGGAATTGCGCATTGCCCTTGAGATCGAGTCGGCAGGCCTGGCGGCACAGCGGCGCAGCGATGAAGAGCTTGCAGGCATGCGCGCGGCGCTGGACGAACTCAACGACGGGGCGGCCCATGCCAACGATGCCGTGTCGGCAGACTTCCAGTTTCATCTGCGCATTGCACAGGCCAGCGGCAACCATTACTTCGCCGACATCATCAACCACCTGGGTACCAGCATCATCCCGCGTACCCGGCTGAATTCGGCGCGATTGGCCCATGATGACCAGGCGCATTACATGAGCCGGTTGATGCATGAGCACGAAGCGATCTACGAAGCCATTGCCCGGCGTGACAGCGAAGGGGCGAAGATGGCCATGCGCATGCACCTGAGCAATAGCCGGGAGCGTTTGCGTCAGGTGCATGAACAGGCTGAGGCGCAAGGGGCCTGACGTTTCCCTTGCCTGCGGACACTGCCAAAAGAAAGCCCCGCCATGCGCGGGGCTTTCTTGTATCAGGCAATCACTCAGATCGCCCCGTCACGCCACTGACCATTTACCAGGCGGCGCAGACCCAATGGGTTGCCGTCGCGCAGGGCTTCAGGCAGTAGCGCCTGCGGGTAGTTCTGGTAGCACACCGGTCGCAGGAAGCGGTCGATGGCCAAGGTACCTACCGACGTGCCGCGCGCATCCGAAGTGGCCGGGTAGGGCCCGCCGTGGACCATCGCATCACACACTTCGACACCGGTCGGGTAACCGTTGACCAGAATGCGTCCGACCTTCTCCTCCAGCAGCGGCACCAGCCAGGCAAAGGCCTCGAAGTCCTCCTGCTCACCGATCAGCGTTGCGGTCAGCTGGCCGCGCAGGCCGAGCAGGGCGGCGCGCAGCTGGTCGTTGTCCTGCACTTCGACCGCTACGGTGGTTGGGCCGAACACTTCTTCCTGCAGCAGCGGGTCGGCATTCACCAGCAGGCTGGTGTCGGCCTTGAACAGCTGGGCGCGGGCCTGGCTGCCTTCCTGTGGCTGGCCAGCCAGGTGCTGGATACCCGCGTGGGCGTGCAGGTGTTCCAGGCCGCCGACGTAGCTGCGCAGGCCGCCAGCGTTGAGCATGGTTTGGCCGGCCTGGGCGTTCAGGTGCTGGCCAAGGTCTGCCAGCAGCTGGCTGAACCGAGTCGATTGCAAACCGATGACCATGCCCGGGTTGGTGCAGAACTGGCCGGCGCCCATGCACACGGAGCCGGCCAGTTCTCGGGCGATGGCCTCGCCACGTTTGGCGAGGGCGCCCGGAAGGACGATCACCGGGTTGATGCTGGACATCTCGGCGAACACCGGTATGGGTTGCGGGCGCTCGGCAGCCATGCGGCACAGGGCGTCGCCACCTTTGAGCGAACCGGTGAAGCCGACAGCTTGGATGGCCGGGTGTTTGACCAGCCACTCGCCCACGCCGCCACCGAATACCATGTTGAACACACCCTTGGGCATGCCGGTACGTTCGGCGGCGCGCACGATGGCACAGCCGACCAGGTCGGCGGTGGCCATGTGGCCGCTGTGTGCCTTGAACACCACCGGGCAACCGGCAGCCAGGGCGGCGGCGGTGTCGCCACCGGCGGTGGAGAAGGCCAGCGGGAAGTTGCTGGCGCCGAACACGGCGACCGGGCCAACGCCTATGCGCATCTGGCGCAGGTCTACGCGCGGTAGCGGCTGGCGCTCGGGCAGGGCCAGGTCGATACGGGCACCGAGGAAGTCACCCCGGCGCAGCACCTGTGCGAACAGGCGCATCTGGCCACTGGTGCGGCCACGCTCGCCTTGAATGCGGGCGGCGGGCAGGGCGGTTTCGCGGCAGACGATGGCGACGAAAGCGTCGTCCAGTTCGTCCAGTTCCGCAGCAATGGCTTCAAGGAATTCGGCGCGCCGCGCCGGGGCCAGTTGGCGGAATTCGGCGAAGGCAGCGGCGGCGGCTTTGGCGGCCTGGTCCACTTCGGTTTCAGTGGCCTGGGCAAAGCTGTAGGGCAGGGCCTCGCCAGTGCTGGCGTCCAGGCTCTGCAGGCGCTGTTGGCTGACGGCGCTACGCTGGCCGGCGATGAAGTTGTGGCCGAGGATTTCAGGCATGGAGTGCTCCTGTAGGTTGAGAGTAAATCTGGCGGGTTGTCACATGACCTGTGGGAGCGGGCAACTTGGTGCATGGCACCGGCTTTGCCGGTGTTCGCGGGCATGCCCGCTCCCACAGGGAAGGAGGTGCGTTCTACGATCAAGTGAGCCCTCGGCATCAGGTAATCGGTGCCGGGTTGAACAGGGTGATGTCGTTGTGCAACCGGTGCTGTTCGGCCCAGGTCTGCTTGCGGCCGCTGGCCACGTCCAGGTAGTAATGGAACAGCTCCCAACCCAGCTCTTCGATGGTCGAACGGCCTGTGGCGATGCGCCCGGCGTCGATGTCGATCAGGTCGGGCCAGCGCTGCGCCAGTTCGCTGCGGGTGCATACCTTGACCACCGGTGCCATGGCCAGGCCATACGGGGTGCCGCGGCCGGTAGTGAATACGTGCAGGTTCATGCCGGCGGCCAGTTGCAGGGTGCCGCACACGAAGTCGCTGGCCGGGGTGGCGCAGAAGATCAGGCCTTTGCGGTTTACCCGCTCGCCAGGGCCAAGCACGCCCTGGATGGCGCCGCTGCCGGACTTGACGATCGAACCCAGCGACTTCTCGACGATATTGGACAGGCCACCTTTCTTGTTGCCCGGCGTGGTGTTGGCACTGCGGTCGGCAGCGCCTTGCTGCAAGTAGCGGTCGTACCAGTCCATCTCGCGCACCAGGGCTTCGGCGACGTCCTGGTTTTCGGCACGAGAGGTCAGCATGTAGATGGCGTCGCGCACCTCGGTCACTTCCGAGAACAGCACGGTGGCGCCGGCGCGTACCAGCAGGTCGGACGCGTAGCCCAGTGCCGGGTTGGCGGTAATGCCCGAAAAGGCGTCGCTGCCGCCGCACTGCATGCCAAGGATCAGCTCGCTGGCGGGTACGGTTTCGCGTCGGCGCTGGTCGAGTTTCTTCAGCCGGGTTTCGGCCAATTCCATGATCTGTTCGATCATTTCCACAAAGCCCAGGCTGGCGTCCTGCAGGCGGTACAGCCACGGGTCGCTGAGGTCTACCGACGGGTCGTTGTCGTGCATCACCTGGCCGGCCTGCAGTTTTTCGCAACCCAGGCTGATGACCAGCGCCTCGCCACCCAGGTTGGGGTTGCGCGCCAGGTTGCGCACGGTGCGGATCGGGATGTAGGCGTCGCGTGCGTTGATGGCCACGCCGCAGCCGTAGCTGTGGGTGATGGCCACCACGTCGTCGACGTTGGGGTATTTGGGCAGCAGTTCGCTGCGAATGCGCTTGACCGCATGCTCCAGCACGCCGGTTACGCATTGCACGGTGGTGGTGATGCCGAGGATGTTGCGGGTACCGACGGTGCCGTCTGCGTTGCGGTAGCCTTCGAAGGTGAAGCCCTCAAGGGGGGGCAAAGGCTGTGGGACAGCGTCACAGCGCGGCAGGCTGTCCAGCTCTGGTGCGGCCGGCATGGCCAGCTGGCTTTCCTGCACCCAGCTGCCCTGGCGCAGGTCTTCCAGCGCGTAGCCGATGATTTGCCCATAGCGGCGCACGGGTTCGCCCTTGTTGATGGCCACGGTGGCCACCTTGTGGCTCTGCGGCACGCCTTCGATCAGGGTCAGGCCGTCGGCGAAGCGGGCGCCTTCGCCCAGGCCGCCGTCGTTTACAACCACCACGACATTATCGTCGTCGTGCAGGCGGACGTAGCGGGGCGAGTCGGAATGTTCGATCAACTGCATGTTTGGGCCCTACTTGTCAGGTTCTCAGGCTTTTTGTACATCCGCCCGCACCGGGTAACCCGGCGCGGGCGTGTTCACTCAGTGGCGCGAGCTGGCCAGTTCGCCGTTGGCGGCAGGCTCAGCCTGTGGCTTTGGGGCATCGTCGCGCAGCTCGATACGCTTGATCGGGCCGACGATCACCAGGTAGCTGAACACGGCCACCAGGGCGTTGGCTCCTACATATACCAGCGCCCACTTGAACGAGCCGGTGGCGCTGATGATGTAGCCGATCACGATAGGGGTGGTGATCGAGGCGATGTTGCCGAAGGTGTTGAACAGGCCGCCAGACAGCCCGGCGATCTGCTTGGGCGAGGTGTCTGCCACCACTGCCCAGCCCAGCGCGCCGATGCCTTTGCCGAAGAACGCCAGGGTCATGAAACCGACCACCATCCATTCGGCGTCGACGTAGTTGCAGAACACCATGGTGGTCGACAGCAACAGGCCACAGACGATCGGCAGTTTGCGCGAAAAGGTCAGCGAGTTGCCCCGGCGCAGCAGCCAGTCCGAGATTACGCCACCCAGCACGCCACCAATGAAGCCGCAAACCGCCGGCAGCGAGGCGATGAAGCCGGCCTTGAGGATGGTCATGCCGCGCTCCTGCACCAGGTACACCGGGAACCAGGTGAGGAAGAAATAGGTGATGGCGTTGATGCAGTATTGGCCCAGGTACACGCCCAGCAGCATGCGGCTGGTCAGCAGTTGCTTGATGTAGCCCCATTTCGGGCCGTCGTTGCCGCGTTTCTGGTCCATGTCCACCAGGCCGCCGTTCTGCTCGATGTGCTCAAGCTCGCTTTGGCTGATGCGGGGGTGTTGGCGCGGGTTGTGGATGGTCTTCAGCCACACCATGGAGAACACGATCCCCAGTGCGCCCATGACCACGAACACATGCTCCCAGCCAAAGCTGAACACGATCCAGCCCATGATCGGAGCGAACAGCGCGGTGGCGAAGTACTGTGCCGAGTTGAAGATGGCCGAAGCCGTGCCCCGTTCCTGTGTGGGGAACCAAGCGGCGACGATGCGCGCGTTACCCGGGAACGATGGGGCTTCGGCGAAACCTACCAGGAAGCGCAGGGTGAAGAGGGTCACTACGGCCCAGGCAACTGGCAGGCCACCGACAAAACCCTGCAGCAGGGTGAACAGCGACCAGGTGAAGATGCTGAAGGCGTAGACGTTCTTGGAACCGAAACGATCGAGCAGCCAGCCACCAGGAATCTGGCCAGCCACGTAAGCCCATCCGAAGGCGGAGAAGATATAACCGAGGGTTACGGCGTCAATGCCGAGGTCTTTCTGCAGGCTGGAGCCTGCGATTGCAATGGTGGCGCGGTCGGCATAGTTGATCGTGGTCACCAGAAACAGCATGAACAGGATCAGGTAGCGCACATGCGTCTTCTTCGTCGCTTGCATGCTGGTAATACTCCCACTAGTTATTTTTGTGCGGGCTCACGAATTGTAACCGGAGTGGGGCTTCCCACTCCGGGTGCGGCAAAGGCAGGCCGCAGGGGTTCGCTTATTGCGGACCCATCTTGTCCATCAGGGCAGCGAGCATTTCGTACTCTTCGGCAGTCAGGTCGGTCAGCGGCGTGCGCACCGGGCCTGCGTCGTAACCGGCAATTTTGGCGCCGGCCTTGACGATGCTGACGGCGTAGCCGGCTTTGCGGTTGCGGATGTCCAGGTACGGCAGGAAGAAATCGTCGATCAGCTTGGCCACGGCGGCGTGGTCGTCACGGGCGATGGCGTTGTAGAAGTCCATGGCGGTCTTCGGCACGAAGTTGAACACGGCGGAGGAGTACACCGGTACGCCCAGGGCCTTGTAGGCAGCAGCATACACTTCGGCGGTCGGCAGGCCACCCAGGTAGCTGAAACGGTCGCCCAGGCGGCGACGGATCGACACCATCAGCTCGATATCACCCAGGCCGTCTTTGTAACCGATCAGGTTCGGGCAGCGCTCGGCCAGTTTTTCCAGCAGGTCGGCGTTCAGGCGGCAGACGTTGCGGTTGTACACCACCACACCGATTTTTACCGATTTGCACACCGCTTCAACGTGGGCGGCAACGCCGTCCTGGCTGGCTTCGGTCAGGTAGTGAGGCAGCAGCAGCAGGCCCTTGGCACCCAGGCGCTCGGCTTCCTGGGCGTATTCGATGGCCTGGCGGGTGGAGCCACCCACGCCGGCGAGGATCGGTACCGAAGTGGCACAGGTGTCGACGGCGGTCTTGATCACCTGGCTGTATTCGCTGGCCGCCAGGGAGAAGAACTCACCGGTGCCGCCAGCGGCGAACAGGGCACTGGCGCCATACGGGGCCAGCCATTCCAGGCGTTTGATGTAGCCAGCCTGGTTGAAATCGCCCTGGGCGTTGAAGTCGGTGACCGGGAAAGACAGCAGGCCGTGGGAGAGGATGGATTTCAGTTCTTGTGGAGTCATTGTTGTAGGCATCCTGTGGCGCTTGGGTGAAGGGTGTTATTCTGCGCTGGAGGTAAGTTATCGTACAACTTGTGCGATGACTAGTCCCTTTGCGAGATTTTTTTGCAGTGGGGCAGGGAAGAAGGGTTATTGCCTGTCCTGACCTGTTCACGGGACAAGCCCGCATCCACAGGTGCAGCACCACCTTTGAAACCAGCGCAGCCCCCTGTGGGAGCGGGCTTGCCCGCGAAGAGGCCGGTACAAGTAACAACTGAAGGCGCAGGAGATACCGATGGCAGCCTACCTGCAATCAGTCATCGTATCTCTTGAGAGGGAGGGGAAAAACGATCGCGGAGACAGGCACAAGCCCGCCGCCCGCATCCACGGGAAGTGTTCTGGGACCAGCAGAGGGTGACCGGGGAAACGGGGGCGGCCTTGCGCCGCCCCGCGATCAAAGCAGAGGAAACGGTAGGTCAGGCAGCGTGCTGGCGCTTGATCTGCGCCTTGCGTACCTGGGCACGGCAAGCATCGCCGAATGCTTGGAAGATCTTGATCGAATCAGGGTTTTTCGCCGCTTGCCACTCCGGGTGCCATTGCACGGCGAACAGGAACGGCGAAATGCTCGGGGCGTGAATGGCCTCGACCAGGCCATCTTCGGCGTGGGCGATGGCTTCGATGCCGGCGCCAAGCTTGCGCAGGCCTTGGCCATGCAACGAGTTGACGCGAATCTCGTCGGTACCCAGGGTGTCTTGCAGCCAGCTGCCTGGCTGGATTTTCACGCCATGAACCTGAGCGTATTGCACTTCAACCGGGTCTTCCGGGTTTTCCCGGTGGTCGTTGAAGCCCGGCTCGGCGTACACCTTCTGGTAGATGTCGCCGCCCAGGGCCACGTTGATTTCCTGCATGCCACGGCAGATGCCGAAGATTGGCAGGCCACGCTTGATCGCCGCCTTGACCAGCGGGATGTCGAACAGGTCGCGGTTCTGGTCCTGGCCTTTGCCTGGGGTCTGGTTTTCCTGGCCGTACAGGGCCGGGTCGATGTTGCTGCCAGCGCCGGTCAGGTACACGCCGTCGGCCATGTCCAGGTAGGTCTCGAGGTCTTCAGTGCCGCAGCAGGTGGGCACCAGCACCGGAACGCAATCAGAGAACTCGACCAGCGGCGTGATGTATTTGTGGGTCATGACCTGATAGTCATGGCCTTTGCGCTCTTGGCTGCCCATGGTCATCAGGACGACGGGTTTGCGCAGGGAAGGTTGCTTGTTGCCAATGTTGCTGTTGGACATATGTCACCTTGGGACAGGTTCAGCCTGTCGTTGTTGTGCAGGTGCACGGCGCGAAGCCTTGGGTGCAGCCTGTAGCCCCGAGCACTGCCGGCTCGTCAGAGGCGACGATTCCGGTCGGGGCATGTAGATAGCTTGCCAGAGCCGTTCGATATGTCAAACGACTAAAGAGGGCTTTAACGCGGGGAATGCACCGGTTTTTGGGGGCTGAAACCGATGCGGGCCTGGAGCGGCGTGGGTTTGGCGGGGGTGTCGGTCAATAATATTTAACGATGCAGTCGGGTCTTTGCAGCGGTGCAATAAAGTGTTGCTTGTGCCGGCCTCTTCGCAGGCACGCCCGCGAAGAGGTCAGAGCAGATTTCAGTGCAGTATCTGCGCCAGAAACGCCTTGGCCCGGTCGGTGCGCGGCTGGTTGAAGAACACCTGCGGCGGGCTGTCCTCGATGATATGCCCACCCTCAAGGAACAGCACCCGCTCGGCCACTTGCCGGGCAAAGCCCATTTCATGAGTGACGCACAGCATGGTCATGCCGGTGCCGGCCAGTTGCACCAGCACATCCAGCACTTCGGCGACCATTTCCGGATCCAGTGCGGAGGTTGGCTCGTCAAACAGCATGATCCTCGGCTTCATGCACAGCGCCCGGGCGATTGCCACGCGCTGCTGCTGCCCACCGGACAATTGGCTGGGGTACTTGTGCGCGTGGCTTTCGATACCCACCTTCTTCAGGTACATGCGCGCCCGTTCCTCGGCGTCCTTGCGCGACAGCCCGCGCACGCTGGTAGGGGCCAGCAGGCAGTTGTCCAGTACGCTCATGTGCGGGAACAGGTTGAAATGCTGGAACACCATGCCGATATCGCTGCGCACCTGCGCCGCTTCACGGGTGGTGGCGGCGAGGTCGATGCCGTCGACCTTGATGCTGCCCTGCTGGGCCACCTCCAGGCGGTTGATGCAGCGGATCAGCGTCGATTTGCCCGAGCCGGACGGCCCGCACAGCACGATGCGTTCGCCTTCGCGCACCTGCAGGTCGATGTCGTGCAGCACGTGGTACGCACCGTAGTGCTTGTTCAGGCCTTCGATGCGGATCAGCACCTGGCGTGGGTCGGGCTCGGGGGCAAGGCTGGCAAGGCTCAGTGGTGCGGTCATGTTGTTTTTCTCCCGCGTGGGTTCAGTCGAAACGGGTCGCGCTGTAGGGCGCGGGGTCGGTGAAGGGGTGTTCGCCGGTGATCAGCTCGGCCACCAGTCGACCGCTGACCGGGCCCAGGGTGAGGCCGTGGTGGGCGTGGCCGAAGTTGAACCAAAGCCCGGGGTGGTGCGGTGCCGGGCCGATCACCGGGCGCATGTCGGGCAGGCACGGGCGACGGCCCAGCCACGGCGTGTCATCGAGGCGTTCGCCCAAGGCCGGGAACAGCTTGCGCGCCAGGGCCTCGCAGCGGCCCAGCTGGATCTGGTTGCCGGGCGCGCTGGCTGCGTCGAACTCGATGCCGGTGGTCAGGCGCACGCCGCGCGCCATTGGTGCAAGGACGTAGCCGCCTTGGGTATCGCAAATGGAATGCTCCAGTTGCGCGCCGTCACGGGTGCTGTAGTGCATGTGGTAACCGCGCTTGATCGCCAGCGGGATCTGGTAGCCCAGGCCGCTGAACAGGTCGGCCGACTGTGGGCCGAGGCAGGCCACCACTTCGTCGGCGGTAATCGGGCCGCGGCGGCTCTCGACCCGCCATTGGCCGTTGGCCTGGCGCAGGCTGCGTGCATCACCATGCAGGAACTGCCCGCCGCGTTGCTGGAACAGCGTCGCGTAGCCACGGGTGAGGGCGCCGGGGTTGTTCACGGTCTTCGGGTCGAGCCAGTGAATGCCGCCGACCACGGTGGCGTCCAGCTGGTGCTCGCGGGCCTGCAGTTGCCCGCATTCAAGGATTTCAAATTGCAGGCCATAGCGGCTCAGGCCCTTGGCGTCGGCCTTGGCCTGCTCGAACAGGGCCGGGTCGCGGAACACTTCGATCCAGCCTTTGGCCTGCACCAGCCCTTCAAGGCCGGCAGCAGCGATGAGCACGTCGTGTTCTTCGACGCAGCGCTGCACCAGCGGCAGCATGTCAGCGGCGGCACCGGCCAGCCGACCAGGGGCTGACTGACGCCAGTAGCGCCACAGCCACGGCGCGGCCTTGGGCAGGTGCGCCAGGCTGTAGCGCACATCGGGCTGGCGGTTCAGGCCGTAGCGCAGCAATGCGCCTAGTTGCCGGGGAAAAGCATAGGGGATGACGCTGGAGCGCTCAATCAGCCCGGCGTTGCCGTGGCTGGTGCCGCTGCCCGGTTCGTCGCGGTCGATCAGGATCACCTGGCGCCCGCGGGCCTGCAGGTGCAGCGCGGTGCTGACGCCGACGATGCCGGCGCCGAGGACAAGGGTCTGGCAATGCATGGAACGTATCCTTCGGTCAGTTCAGGTGGCGGCCCAGGCGGGCTTCCAGGTGTTTCAGCAGGCGCCGCACCAGTTCGACGATCACCAGGTAGAGCACAGCGGCCCACAGGTAGATCTGGAAGTCGAAACTGCGCGAGAAGGCCAGTTTGGTCACGCCCATCAGGTCATAGATGGTCACCAGCGAGGCAATCGCGCTGGCCTTGATCATCAGGATCAGTTCGTTGCCCAGCGGGCCGATGGCCACCAGCAGCGACTGCGGCAGGATCACCTTGAAGAAGGTGGTCGAGCGTTTCAGGTTCAGCGCCCGGGCTGCCTCATGCTGGCCGGGGGCCACGGCCATCAGGCTGCCGCGGAAGATCTCGGCCTGGTAGGCGGCGGTATTCAGGGTGAATGCCAGCAAGGTGCAGAACCACGCCTCGCGGAAGAACCACCACAGACCCACGTCCTGCCAGAAGCCTTTGAGCGAGCCCAGGCCGTAATACAGCAGGAACAGTTGGGCCAGCAGCGGCGAGCCACGGAAGAAGTACACGTAACTGGCGGCCATGCGCTGCAGTACCAGGCTGCGCGACATACGTGCCAGGGCCAGCAACAGGCCGATTACGGCGCCCAGGCTGAAGGAAATGGCCACCAGCTTGGCGGTTACCAGCAGGCCATCAAGAAAGCGCGGGCCGTAGCGCTCCAGCAGGTCGGGGTCGAGCACCAGTGCCAGCAGTTGTTCGAAGCTCATGCGCGTGCTCCTTGCAGGTGGCGGTTGCTGCGCCGTTCGATGTAGGCGAACACGCGCCCGGAAAGTGCCGCGAACAGCAGGTAACCCAGGCAGGCGACGCCGTAGAAGAACATGGGCTCCTTGGTCACGCTGACCGCAAGGTTGGTCTGGCGCATCAGGTCGACCAGCGAAATGGTCGACACCAGCGAGGTGTCCTTGAGCAGCGACAGCCAGTTGTTCGACAAGCCGGGCAGGGCGATGCGGGTCAGTTGCGGCAGCAGCACCTTGAAGAAGCCGGTGCGCTTGCTCAGGCCCAGTGCCGAGCAGGCTTCCAGCTGGCCTTTGGGCAGGGTCTTGAAGGCTGCGAGCCAGATCTCGCTGGAGAACGCGGCGAACACCAGGCTGAAGGCAATCATCGCGGCAAGGAAGGTGTTGATCAGGAACTCACCCTCGTAGCCCATGGCGGCAAGGATCTTCTGCGCGGCAATCTGGCAGCCGTAATAAATGATCAGCAACGTCAGCAGCTCTGGCAGGCCGCGGAACACGGTAGAGAACGTGGTGGCCCAGGCCCGTGGCAGGCGTTTGCGCGAGCGTGCGGCCAGGGCAACTAGCAGGCCCAGCGGCAGGCCGATGGGCAGGCAGGCCAGGGCGAGGGAAACCGTAACCAGCGCGCCGGCCAGCAGCGCCTGGCCCCAGCCTCCACTGGCGAAGGACAGCAAGGACAATTGATCGAGCATGACAAACACCTTGTGTTGACCTCACCGGCCTCATCGCCGGCAAGCCGGCTCCCACAGGTACACCTCTGTTCTTCAGGTCAGTGAGCAACCTGTGGGAGCTGGCTGGCGATAGGGCCCGGTCAGGCAATGCGGGCTTGAAGGTCAGTTGTAGATATCGAAAGCGAAGTACTTGCTGGCGATCTTCTGATAGGTGCCGTTGGCCACGATCTGTTGCAGTGCAACGTTCAGGCGCTGGCGCAGGGCCTCGTCGTCCTTGCGCACGGCAATGGCAGCATCGGCTTTGGTGTTTGCCACGTCGCCGAGGATCTTGCAGCAATCCCCACCGTTCTTGGTCATCCACTCGTGCAGCGGGAATTTGTCGGCAATCACCCCGTCCAGGCGCCCGGCGGCCAGGTCGGCGTTGGCTTCGTCCATGGTCGGGTACAGCTTCACGTCGGCACCGGCCTTGCCATACACGTCTTCGGCGTAGATAGCCTGGGTGGACGAGGACTGGGCGCCGACGGTGTAGCCGACGAAGTCAGTCTGGGCGCTGTCGATCTTGCTGTCCTTGGCGACGGCGACGGTCAGCGGGGTGCGGTAGTAATGGTCGGTGAAGGCGATTTTCTTACGACGTTCTTCGGTGTCGATCATCGAGGCGACAATAGCGTCGTACTTGCGGGCCATCAGGGCGGGGATGATGCCTTCCCAGTCCTGGGCCACCAGCGTGCACTCGACTTTCATCTGTTCGCACAGGGCGTGGGTGATGTCGATGTCGAAGCCGTGCAGTTTGTTATCGGCATCGACATAGTTGAAGGGCGGGTAGGCGCCCTCGGTGGCAAAACGCAGGGTTTCGGCACTGGCGGTACCCGTCAGCAGCAGGGCACACGCACCCACCAAGGCCATGGTCTTGTTCATCTCGCACCTCATTGCACTCTTGCTATTGTTGTTTGCCCGCCGACCACGAGGTGTAGCCGACGAACTCGTTATGTAGAGCGGCAGTCGCTTCCAAGCGTTTTTCAACATCAGGCCCGAGTTTCTTGCAGACCTCGTTGACCATCAGGTGAACCCACGACAGCATCGTCGAGGTGGATTCCCAGAACAGATTGAACTCGGTGGGGATGCGGAACACCTCGTCGGCGTTGGCATCGGCCCAGTCACAGAAGGTGTCGGTCACCAGGGTGACCGCGATGCCCGCCTGGCGTGCCTTCTGGCACAGCAATAGGGCGTGGCGGGAATAACGGCGCGCTTCGAACACCACCAGGGCGCTGTCTTCGGCGCGGCCCAGCAACACGTCGCCGAAGTGCCCGGCGCTGATATCGACCAGTTGCACGCCATCGCGCAGGTATTGCAGCAAGTGGCTCATGCACATGGCCACGCCGCGCTCGGTCTGGAAGCCGGCGATGAACACCCGTGGCTTGCTGGCCAGGCGTTGCGCCACGCTGTGCCAGGCCGGGCTTTGACGGTACTCGTGCACGCGCACCAGGGCGGCGATCTCCAGCTCCAGGCTGCCGGCGTTGTCGCTGGCGTCCTGGTTCTGGCGGTAATCTTGCAAGCGGTCACCCACCAGCCAGGGGCCGTCGCCCAGGTCGTTCTGCAGGTCTTGCTTAAGCGCCTTGAGGTGGGCATAACCCAGTGAGCGGCAGAAGCGCCCGACGCTGGATTCGCTGACGCCCAGCTTGACGGCGATGCTGGCCGAAGTCTGGAACGGCAGTTCGTGCAGGTTGGCAAGCATGTAGGTGGCGATCTTGCGGCCCGAGGCAGCGGCCCCTTCGAGGCTGTTTTCCAGGCGTTGCTTGATCGGTTGGCTCATGCTGTGGCTCCAGGGGTAAGGCTTGGGAAAGAAAATGAATGTTTTCTGTCATCAAGTCAACATTTGACAGATTGCTGTCACTTGCAGGAAAGTTTTTGTCGTTGCAACGCTGTAGCCATTCCAATACCAACAAGGAGCTTCAGATGTCCGCACCTTCCAACGGCACCGTCGTGCGTGTGCCCTTTACCGAACTGCAGGGCCTGTTGCAGGCTATTTTCCAGCGCCATGGCTGCAGCGAGCGCGTGGCCGGGGTGCTGGCTCACAACTGCGCCAGTGCCCAGCGTGATGGCGCGCATAGCCATGGGGTATTCCGCATGCCTGGGTATGTTTCGACCCTGGCCAGTGGCTGGGTCGACGGGCAGGCCACACCGAAGGTCAGTGATGTGGCTGCCGGCTATGTCAGTGTCGATGCCGCTGGTGGTTTCGCCCAGCCCGCGCTGGCTGCTGCCCGTGAATTGTTGGTGGCCAAGGCCCGCAATGCCGGCATTGCCGTACTGGCGATCCACAACTCGCACCACTTCGCGGCACTGTGGCCGGATGTAGAGCCGTTCGCCGAAGAGGGCCTGGTGGCCCTGAGCGTGGTCAACAGCATGACCTGCGTGGTGCCGCATGGGGCCCGCAAGCCTCTGTTCGGCACCAACCCCATTGCGTTTGCTGCCCCTTGCGCCGAACATGACCCGATCGTCTTCGACATGGCCACCAGCGCCATGGCCCACGGTGACGTGCAGATTGCTGCGCGTGCCGGCCAGCAACTACCGGAAGGCATGGGTGTGGATGCCAACGGCGAGCCGACCACCGACCCGCTGGCGATTCTGGAGGGTGGGGCCTTGCTACCGTTTGGTGGGCACAAGGGCTCGGCGCTGTCGATGATGGTCGAGTTGCTGGCGGCGGCGCTGACGGGCGGGCATTTTTCCTGGGAGTTCGACTGGTCCGGGCACCCCGGGGCGAAAACGCCATGGACGGGGCAGCTGATCATCGTCATCGACCCGCACAAGGCCGAGGGCGAGCGGTTTGCCCAGCGCAGCCGCGAATTGGTGGAACAGATGCAGTCGGTGGGCCTGACCCGCATGCCGGGTGAGCGGCGATACCGCGAGCGAGAGGTGGCCGAGGAGGAGGGGGTGGCGGTGACCGAGCAGGAGTTGCTCGGCCTGAAGGAGTTGCTTGGCTAACCCGGTCTCTTCGCGGGCTTGCCCGCGAAGAATCCAGCACAAATTCCCAGCCATGCAATGTTGCATAGACAACCTTGCACAATAGTGGATGTTCCTGAACCCGCACTCCGGGTATGCTCAACGCTGACTTTTCGTACTGTCCTGATCCAAGGAGCTGCACGCTGTGTTCAAACATGTCGATGCCTATGCCGGCGACCCGATCCTCTCGTTGATGGAAACCTTCAAGGCCGACCCGCGCGCCGACAAGGTCAACCTGAGTATCGGCCTGTACTACGATGAGGCCGGCGTGGTGCCGCAACTGGCGGCTGTGGATGCGGTGGAAAAACGCATCGCCGGCCAGGACCACGAAGCTTCCCTGTACCTGCCAATGGAAGGCCTGGCCAGCTACCGACAGGCGATCCAGGCACTGCTGTTCGGTGCCGATCACCCGGCTGTGACCGGCGGCCGTGTGGCCACCGTGCAGACCGTGGGTGGTTCCGGCGCCCTGAAAGTCGGTGCCGACTTCCTCAAGCGCTATTTCCCGCAGTCCGAAGTCTGGGTCAGCAACCCGACCTGGGACAACCACCGCGCCATCTTCGAAGGCGCCGGCTTCAAGGTGCACACCTACCCGTACTTCGACCAGGCCACCCGTGGCGTGGACTTCGACGGCATGCTGGCCACCCTGCAGACCCTGCCGGCCAACAGCGTAGTACTGCTGCACCCTTGCTGCCACAACCCCACCGGCGCCGACCTGGAACAACACCAGTGGCAACAAGTGGTTGAAGTGGTCAAGGCACGCCAACTGATCCCGTTCCTCGACATCGCCTACCAGGGCTTCGCCGAAGGCCTGGTGGAAGACGCCTACGCCATCCGCGAAATGGCTCGTGCCGGTGTGCCGTGCCTGGTCAGCAACTCGTTCTCGAAAATATTCTCGCTGTACGGCGAGCGGGTAGGGGGCTTGTCGGTGGTGTGCGACGACGACGCCACTGCCCAGAGCGTCCTTGGCCAGCTCAAGGCCACCGTACGCCGCAACTATTCCAGCCCGCCCAACTTCGGCGCCCAGCTGGTCGCTGGCGTGCTGAGCGATGCCGGCCTCAATGCCCAATGGGCCGAAGAAGTCGAAGTGATGCGCAAGCGTATCCTCGACATGCGCCAGGCGCTGGTCGATGCTCTGGCGAAGCTGCTGCCAGGCCAGGACTTCCAGTTCTTCCTGCGCCAGCGGGGCATGTTCAGCTACACCGGCTTCAGCGTGGAGCAAGTGCGCCGCCTGCGTGACGAATTTGGCGTATACCTGATCGACAGCGGCCGCGTGTGCATGTCCGGCCTGCGCCCGGCCAACCTGCAACGGGTTGCCGAAGCGTTCGCTGCTGTTCAGAAGTAACACCACCAAGGGGCCTGCGCGGCCCCTTGCATTTCCTGTCGGCACAACCCGCTTGTAAAGACAAGTGCAACCGCCCCTCGGAAAGGGGCTTCGCAAGTGCAACCTTTCCGTGCACAATCGCGCCCCTCTTTTCCGGTTGAGTTGGGCGAAGGCACTATTTCGCCATTCTCAGCCTGTTGCAGTCTTGCGAGTGGAGCTTCACCCGGAATGAATGAGCAGGCCCCAAGCGTTGAACAACGCTTTGCAGAATCGACCCCCGCCACCCTTGGCAGCTGGGCGCGTCACGACACTACCTGGATGCTGGGCCTGTTTGGCACAGCCATTGGCGCCGGAACCTTGTTCCTGCCGATCAACGCCGGCCTTGGCGGTTTCTGGCCGCTGCTGATCCTGGCCATACTGGCTTTCCCGATGACGTACTTTGCCCACCGTGGCCTGACCCGTTTCGTCCTTTCCGGGCGCAACGGTGGCGACATCACCGAGGTGGTCAAAGAGCATTTCGGCAGCACCGCCGGTGCCTCGATCACCGTGCTGTATTTCTTCGCGATTTTCCCCATCCTGCTTATTTATAGCGTGGCGCTGACCAACACCGTGTCCAGCTTCATGGAGCACCAGTTGCACATGGCGCCGCCACCACGGGCCATCCTGTCGTTCGTGCTGATCCTCGGCCTGCTGGCCATCGTGCGTTGCGGCGAGCAGGCCACGGTCAAGGTCATGAGCCTGCTGGTGTACCCGTTCATCGTCGCCCTGGCGCTGCTGGGCCTGTACCTGGTGCCGCACTGGACCGGTGGCATCCTCGACAGCGCCACCCAGGTGCCGCCGGCCTCGGCGTTCCTGCACACCCTGTGGCTGGCCATTCCGGTGATGGTGTTCTCGTTCAACCACTCGCCGATCATCTCGGCCTTTGCGGTGGACCAGAAGCGCCGTTACGGCGAGCACGCCGATGAGCGCAGCGGCCAGATCCTGCGCCGCGCCCACCTGCTGATGGTGGTGATGGTGCTGTTCTTCGTGTTCAGCTGCGTGCTCACCCTGAGCAGCGCCCAGCTGGCCGAAGCCAAGGCACAGAACCTGTCGATCCTGTCGTACCTGGCCAACCACTTCAGCAATCCGACCATCGCTTTCGCGGCGCCGCTGATCGCCTTCGTGGCTATCGCCAAGTCGTTCCTGGGTCACTACATCGGTGCCAGCGAAGGCCTGAAAGGCATCATCACCAAGACCGGCGCGCGCCCGGGTGCCAAAACCCTGGACCGCGTGGTCGCTGCGCTGATGCTGGTGGTGTGCTGGATCGTTGCCACCCTCAACCCGAGCATCCTCGGCATGATCGAGTCGCTCGGCGGCCCGATCCTGGCGGTGCTGCTGTTCCTGATGCCGATGTACGCCATTCACCGTGTACCGTCGATGCGCAAGTACAGCGGCGCGGCCTCCAACGTGTTCGTGGTGGTGGTCGGTCTGGTTGCGTTGACTTCGGTGGTGTACGGCCTGCTGGGCTGATTCGCCTCCTGCAATAAAGAATGCCCGGGTTGCCTGTCGCAAACCGGGTATTTTTTTTGTCCACAAAAAGTCTCTGGAAATAGAACAATTTCACCGGACCCATAGGCACCCGGCCGGCTTCATGCTTAACTCAGTGTCCTTTTCAAACCCAGCATAAGGATTTCGTCATGGCTCAAGTGACTCTCAAAGGCGGCCCGGTTCAGGTCAACGGCAACCTGCCACAGGCCGGCGCCCAGGCTCCGGCATTCTCCCTGGTCGGTGAAGGCCTGGCTGACAAGTCGCTGAAAGACTTCGCCGGCAAGCGCAAAGTGCTGAACATTTTCCCGAGCGTCGACACCCCAACCTGCGCTACCTCCGTGCGCAAGTTCAACGCCCAGGCCAACGATGTCGCCAACACTGTCGTGCTGTGCATCTCCGCCGACCTGCCGTTCGCCCAGGCCCGCTTCTGCGGTGCTGAAGGCTTGGACAACGTGAAGAACCTGTCGACCCTGCGTGGCCGCGAGTTCCTTGAAAACTACGGCGTCGCCATCGCCGACGGCCCGCTGGCCGGCCTGGCTGCCCGCGCCGTGGTGGTGCTGGACGAGAACGACAAGGTGCTGCACAGCGAGCTGGTTGGCGAAATTGCTGACGAGCCGAACTACGATGCAGCCCTGGCTGTACTGAAGTAAGGACTGCGTGGGGCAGGGCGGGCATTTATTGCCTGTACCGGCCTCTTCGCGGGCACAGAAAAAGAAACCTTTCAGCCCGCCACCGCTCCAGGCAACACCCTGTAACGGCCCGGAACGCTCTCCGGGCCGTTTTCATTTAAAATTCCGCGTCTTGGCAACGTCAGCCTAAGGTAAACCTCTGGTAAAGGGCCTTTGCTTAAACGATGCCATTGCTTATCGTTCACCCTCCCCAAGTCGCCATTCCGAACAAGGTTCGTTCAACCCATGCAAGCGTTCAATTCCCGTTCCCCCCGTCGTTGGCTCGTCGGCCTGCTGATCCTGCTGCTGGTGGCTGCACTGGCCTGGTGGCTGTGGCCTGCAGCAACGCCTGCGCATAAAGAAGCCAGTGGCGGCGGGCGCGGCGGCAAGGGCATGGGCATGATGGGCGGTCGCCCGGGCTTTGGCGGCTCCAGCGAAGCTGTACCCGTGCGCGTCGAGCCGGTGCGGGTGGGTGATTTCCCGCTGTACTACAAGGCCCTGGGCACGGTCACCGCGACCAACACCGTCAACGTACGCAGCCGCGTGGCTGGCGAACTGGTGAAAATCCACTTCAAGGAAGGTCAGCAGGTCAAGGCCGGCGACTTGCTTGCCGAAATCGACCCGCGCTCGTACCGCATCGCCCTGCAGCAAGCCGAAGGCACCTTGGCGCAAAACCAGGCACAGTTGAAGAACGCCCAGGTCGACCTGGCCCGTTACAAAGGCCTGTACGCCGAAGACAGCATTGCCAAGCAAACGCTCGACACCGCCGAAGCACAGGTGGCGCAATTCCAGGGGCTGGTCAAGACCAACCAGGCCCAGGTCAACGATGCCCGCCTGAACCTCGACTTCACCCAGATCCGTGCGCCGATCAGCGGCCGAGTCGGCCTGCGTCAGCTTGACCTGGGCAACCTGGTGGCGGCCAACGACACCACCGCACTGGTAGTCATCACCCAGACCGAGCCGATCAACGTCGCCTTCACCCTGCCGGAAACCGAGCTGAACACCGTGCTGGAGCGCTATCGCAGCGGCGCCAGCCTGCCGGTCGAGGCCTGGGACCGCAATGACAGCAAACTGCAATCTACCGGCGTGCTGGGCAGTATCGACAACCAGATCGACACCACCACTGGCACCCTCAAATTCAAAGGCCGCTTCGAGAACAAGGACCTGGCCCTGTTCCCCAACCAGTTCGTCAACGTGCGCTTGCTGGCCGATACCCTCAAGCAGGTGGTCATGGCCCCGGCGGCGGCCATCCAGTTCGGCAACGACGGTAGCTTCGCCTACGTGGTCAATGCCGAGAACACGGTTAACGTGCGCAAGCTCAAAGTGGGCGCCAGCGATGGCGAGAACAGCGTCATTCTCGACGGCCTGAAGGCCGGTGACCGGCTGGTGTTGGAAGGTACCGACCGCCTGCGCGAAGGCACCAAGGTCGAAGTGGTCGAAGACAGCTCACAAGTGCCGACCACCCCGGGCCAGCACCTGCAAGGGCAAGAGGCCAAAGACTCGGCGCAAACCGGTGAAGCACAACCGGGCAAAGCAGCAGGCAAGGCGGGCGCATGAACTTCTCGCGTCTGTTCATTCTGCGGCCGGTCGCCACCACGCTGAGCATGCTGGCCATCGTTCTGGCCGGCCTGATCGCCTACAAGCTGCTGCCGGTTTCCGCCTTGCCGCAGGTGGATTACCCGACCATCCGCGTCATGACCCTTTACCCCGGCGCCAGCCCGCAGGTCATGACCAGTTCAGTCACCGCACCGCTGGAGCGCCAGTTCGGGCAGATGCCTGGCCTTGAGCAAATGGCTTCGACCAGCTCCGGCGGCGCGTCGGTGCTGACCTTGCGCTTCAACCTCGACATGAACATGGACGTTGCCGAGCAACAGGTGCAGGCCGCGATCAACGCCGCCAGCAACCTGCTGCCCAGCGACCTGCCAGCACCACCGGTGTACAACAAGGTCAACCCGGCCGACACCCCGGTGTTGACCCTGGCCATTTCCAGCAAGACCATGCCGCTGCCCAAGCTCAACGACCTGGTCGACACCCGCGTGGCGCAAAAGCTCGCGCAGATCAGTGGCGTGGGCATGGTCAGCATTGCCGGCGGCCAGCGCCAGGCAGTGCGCATCAAGGTCAACGTCGATGCCTTGGCCGCCAACGGCCTGAACCTGGATGACGTGCGCACGCTGATTGGCGCGTCCAACGTCAACCAGCCCAAGGGCAACTTCGACGGCCCGACCCGGGTGTCGATGCTCGATGCCAACGACCAGCTACGTTCCCCCGAGGAATACGCCAACCTGATCCTGGCCTACAACAACGGTGCGCCGCTGCGCCTGAAAGACGTGGCCGAAATCGTCGACGGCGCGGAGAACGAGCGCCTGGCCGCCTGGGCCAACGAAAACCATGCGGTGCTGCTGAACATCCAGCGTCAGCCGGGCGCCAACGTGATCGAAGTGGTCGACCGCATCAAGGAACTGTTGCCGTCGATCACCGACAACCTGCCGGCCGGTCTGGATGTGTCGGTGCTCACCGACCGCACCCAGACCATCCGCGCTGCGGTGAAGGACGTACAGCACGAACTGCTGATCGCCATCGCCCTGGTGGTGATGGTCACCTTCCTCTTCCTGCGCCGCTTCAGTGCCACCATTATCCCTTCGATTGCCGTGCCTTTGTCGCTGATCGGCACCTTCGGCGTCATGTACCTGGCCGGCTTCTCGGTCAACAACCTGACGCTGATGGCCCTGACCATCGCCACGGGCTTTGTGGTCGATGATGCCATCGTGATGCTGGAAAACATCTCACGGCATATCGAAGAGGGCGAGACGCCCATGCAGGCAGCGCTCAAGGGCGCCCGGCAAATCGGCTTCACCCTGATTTCCCTGACCTTCTCGCTGATCGCGGTACTGATCCCGCTGCTGTTCATGGCCGATGTCGTCGGCCGGCTGTTCCGCGAGTTCGCCATTACCCTGGCGGTGGCCATCCTGATTTCCCTGGTGGTGTCGCTGACCCTGACGCCGATGATGTGCGCCCGGCTGCTCAAGCGCGAGCCCAAGGAAGAAGAGCAGGGGCGCTTCTACCGTGCCAGTGGTGCCTGGATCGACTGGCTGATCAAGCACTATGGCAGTGCCCTGCAATGGGTGCTGAAGCACCAGCCGTTGACACTGCTGGTCGCCGTGGCCAGCCTGGCGCTGACTGTGTTCCTGTACATGGTGGTGCCCAAGGGCTTCTTCCCGGTGCAGGACACCGGGGTGATCCAGGGTATCTCCGAAGCGCCGCAATCCACCTCGTTTGCCGCCATGAGCGAACGCCAGCAGGCCCTGAGCAAGGTGATCCTGCAGGACCCGGCGGTGCAAAGCCTGTCGTCCTACATCGGTGTCGACGGCGACAACGCTACGCTCAACAGTGGCCGCGTGTTGATCAACCTCAAGCCCCATGGCGAACGGGATGTCACCGCCAGCGAGGTCATCCGCCGTCTGCAGCCGCAACTCGACCGGCTGGTGGGCATCCGCCTTTTCATGCAGCCGGTGCAGGACCTGAGTATCGAAGACCGTGTCAGCCGCACCCAGTACCAGTTCAGCCTGTCGTCGCCCGACGCCGACCTGTTGGCGCAATGGAGCAGCAAGCTGGTACAGGCGCTGCAGCAACGCCCCGAACTGACCGACGTGGCCAGCGACCTGCAGGACAAGGGCTTGCAGGTCTACCTGGTGATTGACCGTGACATGGCCGGCCGCCTGGGCATCACGGTGTCGCAGATCACCAATGCCCTGTATGACGCCTTTGGCCAACGGCAGATCTCCACCATCTACACCCAGGCCAGCCAGTACCGTGTGGTACTGCAGTCGCAGGACGCGGCAGTTATCGGCCCGCAAGCGCTGGAGTCGATTCACGTCAAGGCCACCGATGGCGGCCAGGTGCGCCTGTCGGCGCTGGCGCGTATCGAGCAGCGCCAGGCCCAGTTGGCCATTGCCCACATCGGCCAGTTCCCGGCGGTGACCCTGTCGTTCAACCTAGCCCACGGCGCATCGCTGGGTGAAGCCGTGCAGGTGATCGAGCAGGTGCAGAAGGACATCGGCATGCCGTTGGGTGTGCAAACCCGCTTCCAGGGTGCGGCGCAGGCCTTCCAGGCATCGCTGTCGAGCACCTTGCTGCTGATCCTGGCGGCGGTAGTGACGATGTACATCGTGCTGGGCGTGCTGTACGAAAGCTACATTCACCCTGTGACCATCCTCTCGACCTTGCCGTCGGCAGCAGTGGGCGCTTTGCTGGCGCTGCTCATCAGCGGCAACGACCTGGGCATGATCGCCATCATCGGTATCATCCTGCTGATCGGTATCGTGAAGAAGAACGCGATCATGATGATCGACTTCGCCCTGGAGGCCGAGCGCCACCAAGGCATGAGCCCGCGCGATGCCATCTACCAGGCGGCGATGCTGCGCTTCCGGCCGATCCTGATGACCACCCTGGCCGCGCTGTTCGGTGCTGTGCCGCTGATGCTCGCCACCGGTTCCGGCGCGGAGCTGCGCCAGCCTCTGGGCCTGGTGATGGTGGGCGGGTTGCTGGTCAGCCAGGTGCTGACGCTGTTCACCACCCCGGTCATCTACCTCTACTTCGACCGCCTGGCCCGCCGCTGGCGCCCGGTCACTGACGCGAAGCAGGCCGAGGCATGAACCTGTCCGGTCCTTTCATCCGTCGCCCGGTGGCGACCATGCTGTTGAGCCTGGCGATCATGCTGCTGGGCGGCGTCAGCTTCAAGCTGCTGCCAGTTGCGCCGCTGCCGGAAATGGACTTCCCGGTGATCGTGGTGTCGGCCAACCTGTCCGGGGCCAGCCCTGAGGTCATGGCGTCTACCGTGGCCACGCCACTGGAGCGTAAGCTGGGCAGCATCGCCGGCGTCACCACGCTGACCAGTAGCTCCAACCAGGGCTCGACCCGGGTGATCATCGGTTTCGAGATGGGCCGGGACATCGACGGTGCGGCGCGCGAGGTGCAGGCGGCGATCAACGCTACCCGCAACCTGCTGCCCAGCGGCATGCGCAGCATGCCCACCTACAAGAAGATCAACCCGTCCCAGGCGCCGATCATGGTGTTGTCGCTGACCTCGGATGTGCTGCAGAAAGGCCAGTTGTACGACTTGGCCGACACCATCCTGGCGCAGAGCCTGGCCCAGGTGTCGGGGGTAGGGGAGGTGCAGATCGGCGGCAGCTCGCTGCCGGCGGTGCGCATCGCCGTCGAGCCGCAACTGCTCAACCAGTACAACCTGTCGCTGGACGAAGTGCGCACGGCGGTGTCCAACGCCAACCAGCGTCGCCCCATGGGCTTTGTCGAGGACGCTGAGCGCAACTGGCAGGTGCGCGCCAACGACCAGCTGGAAACGGCCAAGGACTACGAGCCGGTGGTGATCCGCCAGCAAAACGGTACCATCCTGCGCCTGTCCGACGTGGCGACCATCACCGATGGCGTCGAGAACCGTTACAACAGCGGCTTCTTCAATGACCAGGCGGCCGTGCTGCTGGTGGTCAACCGCCAGGCCGGCGCCAACATCATCGAAACGGTTGACCAGATCAAGGCACAGCTGCCGGCCCTGCAGTCGTTGTTGCCAGCCAGCGTGCAACTGAACGTGGCCATGGACCGCTCGCCCGTGATCAAGGCCACCCTGAAAGAGGCCGAGCACACCCTGCTGATTGCGGTGGTGCTGGTGATCCTGGTGGTGTACCTGTTCCTCGGCAGCCTGCGCGCCTCGCTGATCCCCAGCCTGGCCGTGCCGGTGTCGCTGGTGGGCACGTTCGCGGTCATGTACCTGTGCGGTTTCTCGCTGAACAACCTGTCGCTGATGGCGCTGATTCTGGCCACCGGCCTGGTGGTGGACGATGCCATCGTGGTGCTGGAAAACATCTCGCGGCACATCGAGGACGGCCAGCCGCCGATGAGGGCGGCCTTCCTCGGCGCCAAGGAAGTAGGCTTCACCTTGCTGTCGATGAACGTGTCGCTGGTGGCGGTGTTCGTCTCCATCCTGTTCATGGGCGGCATTGTGCGCAACCTGTTCCAGGAGTTTTCCATCACCCTGGCGACGGCGATCATCGTGTCGCTGGTGGTATCGCTGACCCTGACGCCCATGCTCTGCGCCCGCTGGCTCAAACCGCATCAGGCCGAGCAGACACGCCTGCAACGCTGGAGCGACAAACTGCACCAGCGCATGGTTAACGTCTACGACCGCAGCCTGGGCTGGGCCCTGCGCCACAAGCGCCTGACCCTGCTCAGCCTGTTGGCCACCATCGGCATCAACATCGCGCTGTATGTAGTGGTGCCCAAGACGTTGATGCCGCAGCAGGACACCGGCCAGCTGATGGGCTTCATCCGTGGTGACGACGGGCTGTCGTTCACCGTGATGCAGCCGAAGATGGAAATTTACCGCCGTGCTTTGCTCGCTGACCCGGCAGTGCAGAGCGTTGCAGGTTTCATCGGTGGCAATAGCGGTACCAACAACGCCATGGTGCTGGTGCGCCTGAAACCGATCAGCGAGCGCAAGATCGATGCGCAGAAGGTGATCGAGCGCCTGCGCAAGGAAATGCCCAAAGTGCCTGGCGGGCGCCTGTTCCTGATGGCCGACCAGGACCTGCAACTGGGCGGCGGTGGCCGTGACCAGAACTCGTCGCAGTACCTGTATACCCTGCAGAGTGGCGACCTGGCAGCGCTGCGTGAGTGGTTCCCGAAAGTGGTCGCAGCCGTGCGTGCACTGCCGGAGCTCACCGCTATCGATGCGCGTGACGGTGCCGGCACCCAGCAGGTGACCCTGGTGGTCGACCGCGACCAGGCCAAGCGCCTGGGCATCGACATGGACATGGTTACCACGGTGTTGAACAACGCCTACAGCCAGCGGCAGATCTCTACCATCTACGACAGTCTCAACCAATACCAGGTGGTGCTGGAAATCAACCCGAAATACGCCTGGGACCCAAGTACCCTGGAGCAAGTGCAGGTGATCACCGCCGACGGCGCCCGTGTGCCGCTGTCCACTATCGCCCACTACGAGAACAGCCTGGCCAACGACCGCGTCAGCCACGAAGGCCAGTTCGCCTCCGAAGACATTGCCTTCGACGTCGCGGAAGGCTACAGCCCTGATCAGGCCATGGCTGCGCTGGAGCGCGCGGTGGCCAAGTTGGGCTTGCCTGAGGAAGTGATCGGCAAGCTGGGGGGCACTGCCGATGCCTTTGCCAAGACCCAGGAAGGCCAGCCGTTCATGATCCTCGGTGCGCTGGTGCTGGTGTACCTGGTGCTGGGCATCCTGTACGAAAGCTACATTCACCCGCTGACCATTCTTTCGACACTGCCTTCAGCCGGTGTCGGGGCCTTGCTCGCGTTGTACGTCACGGGGGGCGAGTTCAGCCTGATCTCGCTGCTGGGGCTGTTCCTGCTGATTGGCGTGGTGAAGAAAAACGCCATCCTGATGATCGACCTGGCCTTGCAGCTGGAGCGCCACCAGGGGCTGTCACCCGAGGAGTCGATTCGCCGGGCCTGTCTGCTGCGCCTGCGGCCGATCCTGATGACCACCCTGGCGGCCATCCTTGGCGCCTTGCCGCTGCTGCTGAGCCACGCCGAGGGCGCGGAAATGCGCCAGCCGCTGGGCCTGACCATCATTGGTGGCCTGGTGTTCAGCCAGATCCTCACCCTTTACACGACGCCGGTGGTCTACCTGTACCTGGACCGCCTGCGCCACCGTTTCAACCGTTGGCGCGGCGTGCGCACCGACGCCGCCCTGGAAAACCCGCTATGACTTTTGCCCAGACCCCACTTCATCGTGCCCTGCAAACGCTGACCCGTGGGCGTGGCTCGCGCCTGCTCGGCGCCGGGTTGTGCGTAGCCCTGCTCAGTGCCTGTACCTTGAGCCCGGACTACCATCGCCCCGAACTGAACAGCTCGGCGGCGCAGTTCAAGCACGCCGAAGGCTGGACCCAGGCCGCGCCATCCGACGCCATCGCCCGCGGCGCCTGGTGGGAAATCTACGGCGATGCCGGGCTCAATGCGCTGGTTGAGGAACTGAACCGCAGCAACCAGACCGTAGCGCAGTCCGAAGCCCAGTACCGCCAGGCCCAAGCGCTGGTGCGCAGCAGCCGCGCGGCGTTGTTCCCCAGCCTGGACCTGAACGCCAGCAAGAACCGCTCGGCCCAGGGCACCGGCAGTTCCAGTTCGAGCTTGTCCAACAACAGCAGCGGTATTCGCAACACCTACAACGCGCAGTTGGGCGTGAGCTGGGAAATCGACCTGTGGGGCAAGCTGCGCGAAACCATGAATGCCAACGAGGCCAGTGCCGAAGCCAGCTTCGCCGACCTCGCCTCGATTCGTTTGAGCCAGCAATCGGAGCTGGTGCAGAACTACCTGCAACTGCGGGTGATAGACGAGCAAAAGCGCCTGCTGGAAGCCACTGTGGCGGCCTACGAGCGCTCGTTGCGGATGAACGAAAACCAGTATCGCGCCGGCGTCGCCGGGCCAGATGCCGTGGCGCAAGCTCGTACCCAGCTCAAGAGCACCCAGGCTGACCTGATCGACCTGATCTGGCAGCGCGCGCAGTTCGAAAATGCCATTGCCGTGCTGCTGGGCAAAACCCCGGCCGACTTTGCGCTGGCCGACAGCAAGGACATTCCCGCGCTGCCGCAAATCCCGGTTTCGCTGCCTTCGCAGTTGCTGGAACGGCGCCCGGATATCGCTGCCGCCGAGCGTAACGTGATGGCCGCCAATGCCAACATCGGCGTGTCGCGGGCGGCGTATTTCCCGGACCTCAGCCTGAGCATGAGCGGCGGCTATTCCAGCAGCAGCTTCAGCAACTGGATCGAGCTGCCCAACCGCTACTGGTCGGTAGGCCCGCAACTGGCGCTGACCCTGTTCGACGCCGGCAAGCGCAGCGCCGAGGTGGACCGCACGGTGGCCGCGTATGACCAGACCGTGGCGCAATACCGCCAGACCGTGCTCAACGGCTTCAAGGAAGTGGAAAACCTGCTGGTGCAGTTGAAGGTGTACGGCGATGAGGCGGTGGTGCGCCAGGAAGCGCTGGATGCCGCCCGCGAGTCGCTGCGCCTGACCGAGAACCAGTACCGCGCAGGGTTGATCGGCTACCTGGATGTGGTGAACGTGCAGACCACGGCGTTGAGCAACGAGCGCAGTGTGTTGAACCTGCTGCAAGGGCGCCTGGTGGCCAGTGTGCAGCTGGTGGCTGCGCTGGGAGGCGGCTGGGACGCCGAAAAGGCATTTGCCGAGCAGGATTGATCGGTTTCTGCAAGCTTGCAAACATCCAGTGGGAGCGGGTTTACCCGCGAAGAAGCCAGCGCGTTTTATGGCACCGGCTTCAGCGGTGTTTGCGGGTGAACCCGCTCCCACAGGGAGAATGTTGGGCCGAACTATTGGATCCATTCCCATTCGCAAAAACCCCGTGCGTTTCGCTTAAGCTTGAGTACAATCGTCAGCTTTTGCCGGGCCCCCTGTCCCGTCGCTGGAACTCCCAATGCTGACCGGTAGCTACTCCTCTTCGCTGGTGCTGATTTCGCTGTGCGTGGCGATTTTGGCGTCTTATACCGCCCTTGACCTGACCGGCCGCATCGCCACGGCCAAGGGCCGGGCTGCCTACTTGTGGATGGGGGGCGGCGCGTTGGCCATGGGCATCGGCGTGTGGTCGATGCACTTTATCGGTATGCTCGCCTTCAGCCTGCCTGTCGACCTGGGTTATGACCTGGCGCTTACCGCGTTCTCGCTGCTGATCGCCGTGCTGTCCTCGGGCTTTGCCCTGTGGCTGGTGAGCCAGCCGAGCCTCCCGTGCCTGCAACTGGCCTTCGGCGCGCTTATCATGGGTGCCGGCATCGCCTGCATGCACTACACCGGCATGGCCGCGCTGCGCATGCTGCCGGGCATCGACTATGACCCGACGCTATTTGGCGCCTCGCTGCTGATTGCCGTGGGTGCGTCTGCGGCGGCGTTGTGGATCGCCTTCCGTCTGCGCAAACACACCCCCTACGTGCGGCAGATCCGCGGGCTGGCGGCAGTGGTGATGGGGTTTGCCATCGTCGGCATGCATTACACCGGCATGGCGGCGGCGAACTTCCCCGAAGGCAGTTTCTGCGGTGCACTGGCAGGCGGGTTGCAGGGCGACAGCCTGGTTTACCTGGTGTTGATCACTACCTTGGCGGTGTTGGCCGTGGCCTTGCTCACCTCGGTGCTGGACGCTCGCCTTGAAGCACGCACCGCCGAACTGGCCCGTTCGCTGACCCTGGCCAACCAGGAACTTACCCAACTGGCGCTGCACGACACGCTCACCGACCTGCCCAACCGTACCTTGCTGGCCGACCGTATCGAGCAGGCTATCGCCAAGGTGGCGGAGCAGGGCGGCTGTTTTGCCCTGATGTTCATCGACCTGGACGGTTTCAAACCGGTCAACGATGCCTTTGGTCACCACATTGGCGATCTGCTGCTCAAGGCCGTGGCGGGGCGGCTGCGCGGCCACTTGCACAGCCAGGACACGTTGGCGCGCATCGGCGGTGACGAGTTCGTGCTGCTGGTGGAATTGCAGGAGCCGAACGATGCCATGGACGTGGCGGTCAAGCAGGTCAACCTGGTGTCGCGGCCATTCCGCGTGGCCGAACACGACCTGCAACTGTCGGCGAGCCTGGGCATCGTCCTGTACCCCGGAAACGGCCAGGACCAGCACGAACTGCTGCGCAATGCCGACGCCGCCATGTACCACGCCAAGAGCGCCGGCAAGAACGGCTACAGCTTCTTTGATGTGTCGATGAACAGTAACGCCCGCCAGCAATTGCAGCTGCTGCAAGACCTGCGTCAGGCGTTGGAGCACCGTCAGTTCCGTTTGCATTACCAGCCAAAGTTCGACGCCCAGGCGTGCGAGCCTATTGGTGCCGAAGCCTTGCTGCGTTGGGAGCACCCGCAGCAGGGGCTGTTGCTGCCCGACCGCTTCATCGGCCTGGCGGAGAAGACCGGCCTGATCATCCCGATCGGCGAGTGGGTGCTGGACGAAGCTTGCCGGCAGATGCGCCAGTGGCTGGATCAAGGGCACCAAGGCTGGCGCATGGCCGTGAACCTGTCGGCCATCCAGTTTTGCCATGCCGGGCTGGTCGAGAGCGTGGCCCGGGCCCTGCAACAGAACGGCCTGCCGGCCAACTGCCTGACCCTGGAAATCACCGAAACCACCGCCATGCACGACGCCGATGCCAGCCTGACCGTGCTGCAACGCCTGTCCGACATGGGGGTGGACCTGTCCATCGATGACTTTGGCACCGGCTACTCCAGCCTGATGTACCTCAAGCGCCTGCCGGCCAACGAACTGAAAATCGACCGTGGCTTCGTGCGTGACCTGGAGCAGGACAGTGACGATGCGGCGATTGTCTCGGCCATCGTCGCCTTGGGCCAGGCGCTGGGCCTGCGCATCGTTGCCGAAGGGGTGGAGACCGACAAGCAGCAAGACTTCCTGACCCGACTGGGGTGTGATTCGCTGCAAGGCTACCTGCTGGGCCAGCCAGTGCCCGCCGAACAGTTCATGAGCAAGTTGCAAGCATTGCGGCCGCAAGATACCGCCACGGGTTAAACGGCATCGCGCAAGGTGAAGCTGGGTATGAACGCGTCCATCTCCGCCTCGACGGCTTCGATGATGCGTTCAACGTCGGCGGCAGCCATGACTGCCGTGCAGGGGATACCGGCTATGGCCAGTAGCGTTTCGCCGGTGGCGCGGTCGAACAGCCGTGCAACCATGCTGCGTGGCGCATCCATGATCGCCTCGAAGCCCAGCGGGTGAAAATGCCAGCGCATCACCTGGCAGGCGTTGGGGAACGTCATTTTGTTCATGCCAGCCTCCTTGTCCGTACCTGGACGTGGTGAACGGGTGGCCACATAGATGCGGTCGCCGGGAAGGTAAACATAGCACCTGCCACGCGCGATTCTCGGCTGCAAATACGACAAATGTACTAATTCATGACGAGGGTCACAACCTTGTGATGGCTGGCGTTTGGTTACCATTAGAAAGGCAAACGTTTTCTTCGCAGGCTTGAGGCAGTTAAGCCAACCCGATCTGCCATGGTCGTCGACATCTGGTGCACATTGCTTTTTCGGACGAGCGGTAGGATGAACAGCTAGGAAGCTGTAGATGTGCGCATCGTATTAGCTTGATGCAGCCGGTTTCAAGAAGCCAAGAACTTGTTCATGTGGTCAGGGACCTGAGGTTGTCGGATTTGGAACCCGAGAGCTATCTGTTGCTCTGGAGTGGCGCTGCCCATATACCAGATTCCGATTGCTTCCCATGGCGACACACTCAACATCGTCCCAGTTTGTGAATATGAAATCGCTGCTGTAGCAATCGAGGCACCTACTCCGGCCGCAACTCCAGTTTGTACGGCTAGCCTTAGGGGCAGTGGTGTAGTTGCAGGTAACAATTGACGTGAGGCGTTTTCTGCCGTTGCTACAATCGTACTTAAAATAGGTTGTAAATAATCTTTGACTATTGCAGGTGGGGCAAGTGCTTGGTTTATGGCTTCTCTTAAAACCCGTTTGATTAATCGAACCGTCCTCGTTACACCTGTAACGATGAATTGTGGGAGTTGTCCGCTAGGGTCATGCAGGTTCACGGGATCACCCAAGGCATAGGTATAGCTGTTAGTTGCTCCACGATGGAAAGGAGAAAGCGTATCTGGCTGATGAAAGCGCATCATTGCAGGATTGTAAAAGCGATGTCCATTGCCAAGTGGATAGCACCTAGTGACAGGGTCGGTTGGTTGGCCGGTGAAACCCAAGAAAGTTGGTGCCGTATGATCGAGTCCATAGGGGGTATAGGTTCGATTTAAATGCGCTAAGGAAGTGCCTAATACACTGGAGGCGCGATCGCTTTGGATTATTGAAGTAGTGGATGTCGCTTCGTAGCGCTCGGCCAGCACGGTCATGTCGGTGCGAAGAAGTTGCACTGGGGCAGTTCCGGTAATGGTGGCGAGGTGCTTCTGGCCATAAAAAAATAATCTATCTGGATAGTTGTAGTTTTGCATGGGGCTTGGTCCATTGTGGAGATACCAAGCCTTATAGTTTGCAAATGCTCTGCAGGTTGTCTACTGGCAAATATGCCAGGTCGATTCATCCCAATAAGCCTGCAGCAATGTTGATGGTGAACCCCAAAATCGCCGTATTGAACACAAACCCCACCAGCGAATGCGCCAGCACCACCCGCCGCAACCCCCGCCCGGCAACGCCCACGTCAGACGTTTGCACGGCCACGCTGATGGTGAACGAGAAGTAGTGAAAGTCCCAATAGTCCGGGTTGCGCTCGCCATCGGCGAAGCGCAGCGGTGGTTCATGGTTCTGCCCGGTGTAGAATAACCGGGCGTAATGCAGGCTGAAGATGCAGCCAATCAGCAGCCAGGAACCGGCCACGGTCAGGCCGGTGTAGAGGTAGTGCAGGGCCAGGTCTGCGCCTTGCAGCCCACGGCTGGACAGCAGTTGCAGGGTGACTGCGGCGAGGCTGGCGATGGCGGCAATGCAAACGGTGAGCAGGACCAGGCCTGCGTTTTCGTCTTCGACGCGGGCAACCTTGCGGACCTTTTCCGGGTTGGCGCCCCAGCTCAGCCACAGCACCAGCAACAGGTACAGCCAGACGCCCAGGTTCCAGCCAGCGAGGATGTGTTGCACGGCGTCACCGGCAGGGATCAGCCAGGCGCCAATCAGGCCTGCCGCTGCGGCGAAGCTCAGGCGGGGGTGGGTTCGGGTCAGGCGGTGGAAAGCCATGGGGCCTCATTCACGGTGGGTATGGTCTCTACTCTAGCTTGTTCTTTGCTGGCACCCATCGCACACCCTTGCAACTCTCAGTACACTGCACGTTCCAACACCAACATCTGTTGAACTCGAGGTTTTTGCATGACGCTCAGTCCTTTGGCAGGCAAGCCGGCTCCGGCCAGCGTGCTGGTCGATATTCCCCGACTGCTCACCGCCTATTACACCGGCCGCCCTGACGCTGCCGTGGCGGCTCAGCGGGTGGCCTTCGGCACCTCGGGGCACCGGGGCACTTCGCTTGAATTGAGTTTCAACGAATACCACGTGCTGGCCATCACCCAGGCCATCTGCCTGTACCGCCAGGAAAAGGGCATCGATGGCCCGCTGTTCATCGGCGCCGACACCCACGCCCTGTCGGCCCCGGCCACGGCCAGCGCGCTGGAAGTGTTGGCGGCCAACGGCGTGCAAGTCAGGTTGTCGAAGGACGACGAATACACGCCCACGCCGGCTGTGTCCCACGCCATCCTCTGTCACAACCGTGGCCGCCAGCAGGGCCTGGCCGACGGCATCGTCATCACCCCGTCGCACAACCCGCCGCAAAGCGGTGGCTTCAAGTACAACCCGCCCAATGGCGGCCCGGCCGACAGCGATGTGACCAAGTGGGTCGAGGCCAAGGCCAACGAACTGCTGGCAGCGAACCTGGCAGGCGTGAAGCGCATGGACCATGCCCAGGCGCTGCAGGCACCGACCACTCAGCGTCACGACTACGTCAGCAGCTATGTAGCGGACCTGGAAAACGTCATCGACTTCGACGTCATCCGCAGCGCCAACTTGCGCCTGGGCGTCGACCCGCTGGGTGGGGCAGGGGTGCGCTACTGGTCGGCCATTGCCGAACACTACAAGCTGGACCTGGAAGTGGTGAACACCGAGGTAGACCCCACCTTCCGCTTCATGACCGTCGACTGGGACGGCCAGATCCGCATGGACCCTTCCTCGCCCTACGCCATGCAGGGCCTGATCGGCCTGCGCGAGCGTTTCGACGTGGCCTTCGCCTGTGATCCGGACCACGACCGCCACGGCATCGTCACCCCGGACGGCCTGCTGCAACCGAACAACTACCTGGCCGTGGCCATCGACTACCTGTACCGCCACCGCCCGCTATGGCGCAGCGATGCAGCCGTTGGCAAAACCGTGGTGTCCAGCGGCCTGATCGACCGCGTTACTCAGCGTCTGGGCCGTGAGCTGTACGAAGTGCCGGTGGGCTTCAAGTTCTTTGCCCAAGGGCTGTTCGACGGCTCGCTGGGCTTTGGTGGCGAAGAAAGTGCCGGTGCGTCGTTCCTGCGCCGCGATGGTTCGGTCTGGGCCACCGACAAAGACGGGCTGATCCCGGCCTTGCTGGCTGCCGAGATGACCGCCCGCACCGGGCGCAACCCGAGCCAGGCTTATGCTGATCTGACCGAAGCCTTGGGCAAGCCATACGCTACCCGGGTCGAAGCCAAGGCCGATGCGCGGCAGAAGGCGTTGCTGAGCAAGCTGGCGCCAGAGCAGGTCAAGTCGACCGAACTGGCCGGTGAGCCTATCGTGCAGATCCTCAGCCACGCGCCGGGCAACGGCCAGGCGATTGGCGGGCTGAAGGTGATGACCGCCAATGGCTGGTTCGCTGCGCGCCCATCGGGCACTGAAGACATCTACAAGATTTACGCCGAAAGCTTCATCGACGAGGCGCACCTGCAGCGTCTGGTGCAGGAAGCGCAGGTGCTGGTGGATGCAGCGATTGCCTGACAGGTAACAAACCGCTTGGCCCTGCGCCGCAACGTAAATTAGAATGAATCCTATTTACGCCGCCGCAGGGCCATCCTCATGATCGACGCCGCGCCGCCAACGGACCCTAGCCTGCCTGCCCTGTACCGGGAGCACCGCAGCTGGCTCGAAACCTGGCTACGCCGGCGCCTGGGCAATGCCTGGGATGCCGCCGATCTCAGCCAGGATACTTTTCTGCGGGTACTGGCCAGTGCCCAGCCCTTGGCAGACATACGTGAGCCAAGGGCTTATCTGCTGACAGTCGGCAAGCGCCTGCTGAGCAACTTCCACCAGCGACGTAGCCTGGAACAGGCTTATCTCGATGCCTTGGCCACCTTGCCCGAGCAGCATGTGCCCTCGCCAGAAAAACGCTGGATATTGCTGGAAACCCTGCAAGCACTCGACGAATTGCTCGATGGCCTGAAGGCACCGGTACGCAAGGCCTTTCTCTGGAGTCAGCTCGAAGGCGTGGGTTACGCCGAAATCGGCAAGCGCCTGGGCGTTTGCGAGCGCTCGGTGAAACGCTACATGGCGCAGGCTTACGAACATTGCCTGCTGGCCGAATTGCAATGATCCCCCATTCCCCCGAAACCCGCGAAGCTGTGTGTGCTGCCGCTCGCTGGCTGGCGCTGCTGGACTCTGGCGACGCTAGCGAGACCGACTTGCTGCGCCTGGCACAATGGCGGGCCAGCAGCAGCCTGCATGAAGACGTCTGGCAAAAGGCATCATTGTTGCGCCAGCGCTTTACCGCGTTACCCGGCACACTGGCCATGGCCACCCTGGACCGCCCGGACGCCGGCCGCCGCGCGCTGCTCAAGCAAGCCTTGGGTATCGCCGCACTGTTGCCGACAGCCTGGCTGGTCAGCCGTGAGCTGCCTCTGGACGCCTGGACTGCCGACATGCACACCTCGGTAGGCGAACGTCGGCAGGTGCTATTGAGCGATGGCACCTCCGTGCAACTGAACACCGACAGTGCAGTGGATATCGATTTGGGGGCACGCCGCCTGACATTGCTGCGCGGCGAAGTGGCGATCAAGGTGCCCGCTAACCTGAGCCTGACGTTGCAGGTGCCCTATGGCCAGGTAGTACTCGGTGGCGGCGAGGTATGCCTGCGGCTGATCGATCAGGCTTGCCGGGTATCGATCGTCGAAGGTGTAGCCAGCCTGCAGCCGCTGCGTGGCCCGGCACAGGTGCTGCAAGCCGGGCAGCAGGCCAACCTGCACGTGGCCGGCTTCGGCCCGGTGACAGGCCTGGACGAATGGCGACTGGGCTGGCGCGAAGGTGTGCTGCGTCTGGATGACCGCCCCTTGGGCGAACTGCTGCATGAACTGCGCCGATACCGCCCTGGCGTGTTGCGCTGGGCCCCGGAACTGGAGCGCCTGCGCGTGACCGGCACCTTCCGCCTTGACGACACCGACCGGGTGCTGGCCTTGCTGGCCGCCAGCCTGCCGTTACAGGTGCGAACACGCACGCGTTACTGGGTGAGCCTGGGCGCACGAGAAAATCGTGCGTGAGGCTGTCCCCTTTTTTTCACTCGCCGGTCATTACCGGTAGAAGAAAACAAAGGGGAGCCTTGTTCAATGTCTGCAGTAATGTCTTGCCGCCTGCGCCCGCTGGCGCGCGCAGTGCGTCCGTTGTTCGCCATGAGCCTGTTGTTGTCTGCGCCCGCCTGGGCCGATGAGCCGGCGCGGCGTGCCTATGAGGTGCCGGCCGCGAGCCTGGGCGCCGTACTGACCCGCTTTGCCGACCAGGCCGGTGTCAGCCTTTCGCTGGACCCTGCGCTGGTTCAGGGTCGGCAGAGCAGCGGCCTGTCAGGTAGCTACAGTGTCGAAGAAGGCTTCATGCAACTGCTGCGTGGCAGCGGCCTGCAGTTGCTGCCGGTAGGTGAGGGTGCCTTCACCTTGGTGCCGGCGCCGCATGCAAGCGGTGCGCTGGAAATTGCCCCGATCAGCATCGTGGGTGGCCGGGCGGCTGGCAGCGAAACGCTACCCTACGCCGGTGGCCAGGTGGCACGCCAGGGCGCGCAGGGCCTGCTGGGTTCGCGCGACTTCATGGAAACCCCGTTCAGCATCACGAGTTACACCAGCGAACTGGTCAAGAACCAGCAAGCGCGGACCTTGGGCGAACTCATCGCCACCGACCCGTCGGTGCGCGCTACCAACCCGGCGGGCGGGCGTTTCGAGCAATTCACCATTCGCGGTTTCAGCCTGTTCAACAGTGATGTGGCCTACAATGGCCTGTACGGTATCTTGCCGACTTACTCGATCGACATGGAAATGGCCGATCGGGTCGATATCATCAAAGGCCCCAGTCAGTTGATCAACGGCATTTCGCCGCGTGGCAGCGTGGGCGGCGGTATCAACGTGCAGCCCAAGCGGGCCACAGACAAGCCGATCACCGAGTTTACCGGCAGCTATGCATCGGCTGGCCAAGCAGGTGGCGCGGTGGATGTTGGCCGACGTTTTGGCGAAGGCCAGCAGTTCGGCGTGCGTTTGAATGCTGTGAAGCAGGCGGGCGATACCGAATGGGACCACCAACGTGTCGATCGCGAAATGGCGGTACTGGGCCTGGATTTTCGCGGTGAGCGCCTGCGCCTGTCGGCAGACCTTGGCCATACCGAGCGTGACACCGATGCGCCGCAGGAGCGCGTGCTGATCGGCGCCAACGCCAAGGTGCCGGAAGCCGACGATGTGCGGCGCAACTACGCCCAGGCCTGGAGCAAGGCGCGCACCAACGACACCTTTGGCGCACTGCATGCCGAATACGACGTCAGTGAGTCGCTGCTGGCCTATGGCGCGGTCGGTGCGCGTGAAAGCAACCATGATTTCCTGCGGCACAACGTGTCCATCACCAACGATGCCGGCGACTTCACCGTGCAGCCGCGTGACTTCACCCGGGACGAGTCGGTGCGTACCGCCATGGCCGGCCTTCGCAACTGGTTTCACACCGGGCCGGTCAGCCACGAGTTGAACTTGGCCGCCACCTACTTCTACATGGACTTCACCAACGGCGGCGCCCGCTATGCCTCGGCGCCCAGCAACCTCTACAACCCGGTGGCGACCCCGACCCCGGGCACACCCACCCGCATCGATCCCGAGGTCTACACAGAAAACCGCTTCTCCGGTGTGGCCCTGGCCGACACCCTCGGTTTTTTCGACGACCGCCTGCTGTTGACCCTGGGCGCGCGCTGGCAGCGGGTGCAGGTGGATGACTGGAGCGACGGCGTCAAAGGTGAGACCGCCTACGACGAAGAAAAGGTCTCGCCCTCGGGCGGCGTGCTGCTCAAGGTCACCGACCAGCTGTCGTTGTACGCCAACTACATGGAAGGCCTGAGCCAGGGCAAGATCGCGCCGTCGACGTCGATCAACGAAGACCAGATCTTCCCGCCGTTCACCAGCCGGCAGGTTGAGGTAGGGGCCAAGTACGACCTGGGCCAGGTTGCGTTCACGGCCAGCGCATTCCGCATTCGCCAGCCGGCCTACGAGACCAACGCCACCTCGCGGGTGTTCGGGCCCAATGGCAAGCGTGACAACCGTGGTATCGAGTTGAGCGTGTTCGGCGAACCGGTGCAAGGCGTGCGGGTGCTGGGTGGGGTCATGTACATCGACAGCGAGCTGACCGATACCGTGGGTGGTGCCTACGATGGCAACCGCGCGCCGGCCACGCCCGAGTACAACGTCAACCTCGGCGCCGAATGGGACGTGCCCGGTGTGAGCGGGCTGACCCTGACGGCGCGGGGCATTCATTCCAGCTCGCAGTACCTGGACCAGAACAACAGCAAGCAGATTGATGGCTGGGAGCGTTACGACCTGGGCGCGCGCTATGCCTTCAAGGTGGACGCTACCGAGGTGACCTTACGGGCCAGTGTCGAGAATGTGCTGGATGATCGTTACTGGAGCTCGGCGGGGGCTTCGGATGACAGTGAGCCGGGGTTGACCCTATCCACGCCGCGTACCTACTTGTTGTCGGCTACAGTCGGTTTCTGAACACGTCCGGCAAGTCTTTTGCGGACCCTGTGGGAGCGGGCAAGCCCGCTCCCACAGGGGTGTGTTAGCCCCAACACTTGTGTCAGTTCGGCGCAATCGCCCGCCCCAGCTTCTGCGCCTGTCCCTGCAACACCCGCATCAAATGCATCGCCGCATGCGACGGCGGCTCGAACCGCGAATAGACAAAGCTGATATCAAAGTGAATTTCATCGGCCAGCGGCACCACCGCCAACCCACTGTCCTGCGCCACGAATTCGTCGATCACGCTGATGCCCATGCCCTGCTTCACCAGGGCCACTGCTTCGTTGGCGTTGGTGAACGACAACAGTGATTTCAATTGCAGCCCGCGCCGCTCGATGTGCCCGGCCAGCAGTTTGCCAAACGGCATGTCGGGCCTGAACAGCAGCAGCGGGTGGCCTTCCAGCTGCTGCAAGGTCAGCGAGCCATGCCCGGCCAAGGCGTGGTCGGGTGGCATCACCACCACCATGCGCCCGCGCATGAAGGCTTGCGAATGCAGGTGATCGTGCACCACGGGCAGGGCGGCAATCGACAGGTCGACCTTTTTCGACAGGATCTGGTTGGGCATTTCGCCCATCAGCGAGGTTTGCCACTCGATGTCCAGCGAAGGCGCCTCGCGCTTGAGCTGCGCCAGGGCAATCGGGATGACCACCGTCGACAGCGAGGCGCTGCAAGAGATACGCAGCTTGTGGTGGCCGCCGGCACCCAATGACAGCGCACACTCATTCACCTCCAGCGCCGCCTGGTACACCCGCTCGACCTCACGGAACAGCACCTGCGCCTCGGCGGTGGGCACCAGGCGGTTGTTGATGCGCTCGAACAGGCGATAAGCCAGGCGCCCCTCGATGTACTGGATCAGCTTGCTCACGGCCGGCTGCGACACGTACAGCAGCTTGGCCGCCGCGCTGATCGAGCCGGTCAGCATCACCGCACGGAACACTTCCATGTGCCGCAGTTTGAACACCATGGGGCTCGCGTCTGCGCCTTCGTTGCCAAGCAGCATGTCTATTACCTTCGGTTATGGTCTTCGCCATCTGGGTATGAGCGTCAAACCCGGCCACGCAGTATCTTGAACACAGCCCAATCGCCCTGGCGGCGAACAATAACAAGATCTGTAGGCAAGCGCAGCGGTGCTTGCCGGGAGTGCTGCGTGAACATCTTTGACGAACCGAAGATCGATTGCCATAACCATTTGTTTGACCCCGCCCGTTTCCCTTACCACCCCGAAGCACCCTATGCGCCCTCTGGCCAGGAGGTGGCGACCCAGGAGCAGTTCACCCGGGTGATGGACGCCTACGGTGTACAGCATGCCTTGCTCGTCGGCCCCAACAGCGGCTACCACACCGACAACCGCTGCCTGCTGCACGCCCTGGCCACCGGGCAAGGGCGGTTCAAGGGCGTGGCGGTGGTCGAGGCAAGTATCCCTCTCGATGCGCTGGCTGCGCTGCAGGTGCAAGGGGTGGTCGGTATCGCCTTCAACCCCGCGTTGTACGGGGTGGCCAGCCTCAAGAACGTTGACGGGTTGCTCGGCAAGGTCGCCGAGCTTGGCCTGTTTGCCCAGATTCAGGTGTGCGAAGACCAGTTGCTGGACCTGCATGGTCTGCTGCAAGGCTCCCGGGCACGTCTGTTGATCGATCACTGTGGCCGCCCGGATGTAGCCGCCGGGGTGCAGCAAACTGGCTTCCAGGCCTTGCTGCGGCTGGCCGACAGTGGCCGGGCCAGCGTGAAACTGTCGGGCATGCAGAAGTTCGCCGCCGTCGATGCCTTGCTGGAGCAGAGCAGTGCCTACGTCCACGCCCTGCTCGAAGCCTTTGGCCCCGAGGCCTGCGTATGGGGTTCGGACTGGCCGTTCATTCGCCAGTGCTCGCGGGTGGACTACGGCCCGTTGCTGAAACTGGCCGAGTGCCTGATGCCGGATGCCCGCACGCGCCGTGCAGTGATGTGGGACACACCCCGCCGATTGTTCGGGTTTGCCTAGAGCTTGATACTTGTCAGCAGATCGTTGGGGGCCGCTTTGCGGCCCATCGCAGGCACGCCCACAGGGACTGCACAAGCCTTAAGCCTACGGTGTACCTGTGGGCGTGCCCGCGAAATATCCAGCGCGCTGGATGGCATCGGTGTTGCCGGTCACGCCTGATCCGGCACCACGGCGATCACATCGATTTCCATCAGCCATTCGGCCTGGGCCAACCCGGCCACCACCAGCCCGGTGGAAATCGGGAACACACCCTTCAGCCACTTGCCCACTTCCTTGTACACCGGCTCGCGGAAGCGCGGGTCGGTGATGTAGGTGGTGGTCTTGACGATGTGCGACAGGTCCGAGCCGGCTTCTTCAAGCAGTTGCTTGACGTTTTTCATCGCCTGCTCGGTCTGCGCCCGAGGGTCGCCCAGGCCCACCAGCTTGCCTTCGAAGTCGGTACCGACCTGGCCGCGCACATAAATGGTGTTACCGGCCCGCACGGCCTGGCACAGGTCGTTGTCCAGGGTCTGGTTGGGGTAGGTTTCCTTGGTGTTGAACATGCGGATGCGGGTATGAGTAGGCATCAGTGGGCTCCGAGGGTGCTGACGTTGCTGATGGTGTTGTCTTGCTGCTCATCCGCGTCGCGCTGTTCGCGGTCGCGGTAGGCCAGGTAGGTGCGTTGCGTGGCGATGTGGCCGGCGACGTGCTTGGCGTCGTGCCACACGCCCCAGATGAACGACGAGCCACGGCGCGACAGCCACGGCAGGCCCAGGAAGTACACGCCGGGCTCACGGGCTACGCCACGCTGGTGCTGGGGTTTGCCGTTGGCGTCGAAGGTGTCTACCTGCAGCCAGCTGAAATCCACACCGTAACCGGTAGCCCAGATGATGCTGCTGACACCGGCCTTGGCCAGGTCCAGTTGCTGCAGCGGGTTGACCATGCACTCCGGGTCGGCGAGGCGCTGGCGGGCTTCGGGCTCTTCTGGCAGGTCCAGGCCGTTGCGTTCGATGTAGGCATCGGCGGCATCCAGCAGGGCCAGGTAGTTTTCGTCGCCACGGTTGATGTTCTCGACCAGGTTGTCCTGGAAGCGCGCCACGCCGTTCTCGAACGACTGGGTCAGGCCGACCAGGGTCATGCCTTGATGGGCGAGGGCGCGGAAGTCTACGGTGTGGCCGCCACGGGCGCCGCTGACGGCGATGGTCACGTGCTCGCGGCCAGGCTTGGCGATTTCTGCGTCCCACTCACCCAGCACGCCCAGCCACCAGCAGAAGTCGCGGTTGCGGTAGGCACGCGGCGGGCGGTCGTGGGCGCCGACCGACAGGTACACCTGGCGGCCCGCACGCATCAGCTCTTCGGCGATCTGCACGCCAGAGGAGCCGGCACCTACCACCAGCACTGCGCCTTCTGGCAGTTGCTGAGGGTTGTAGTAGGCGGCGGAATGGATCTGGTGCAGGTTGCTGTCCTTTGGCGCAATGGCGGGGACAACCGGCTTCTGGAACGGGCCGGTTGCCGCAACCACACGGTTGGCGCGAATCACGCCTTCATTGGTTTCGATGGTAAAGCCCGGGCGGTCGCTGTTGCGTACCACGCGCTTCACTTCAATGCCGGTGCGCACGGGCAGGTTGTACTTGCGTACGTACTGCTCGAAGTAGTCAGCCACCTGGTCCTTGCCGGCGAAGGCGTCGGCGTCGAGGTTGAATGCCAGGCCCGGGAAGCGGTCGTGCCAGACCGGGCCGTTGGCGACCAGCGAGTCCCAGCGGCCAGTGCGCCACGCTTCGGCGATGCGGTTGCGCTCCAGCACCAGGTGCGGCACGCCAAGCTTGTTCAGGTGTTCGCTCATGGCCACGCCGGCCTGGCCGGCGCCGACGACGAGGGTGTCGATTTCGAGGTTGTTCAGTGTCATGTCCGAGCCCTTGTTCAGGCGGTTTTTGTCAGGTCGGTTTGGAGGACCGCCGTTGCCTGGGGCCAGACTAGGGATGTGGCACAAATGGCGAAAATAGTATTTAGCTGGTGCTTGCCGATAAAACGGCGAAGGCCCCGAGTTCTGTGGCCTCGCACAGGAGAAACTGGCCTGAAACAAACGTAGGAGCGAGCGCAGCTCGCGATGCGCCGCGCGGGCGGCGTTCGCTCTCTGCCTGAGCAAAGTTTTTTCCTGTCTAACCCCTCGGAAAAAGTTGGTTTCGCCTACCGAAAGGTTCCACCCAGAATGCCCTGCATCGCACAGGACAACAGGAGCATTACCATGACCTTCTCCATCATTGGCCGCTGCCAGGAAACCGGCCAGGTTGGCATCGCCATCAGTTCGTCGAGCATTGCCGTGGGTGCCCGTTGCCCTTGGGTGCGTGCCGGTGTTGGCGCCGTTTCCACCCAGAACATCACCTTGCCGGCGCTTGGCCCGCAGATTCTCGATGCCCTTGAACAGGGCCAGTTGCCACCCGCCGCCGCGCTGGACCGGGTACTCAGCGCCAATGGCTGGAGCGAGTACCGCCAGGTTACCGTGATCGACAGCCAGGGGCAGGTGGCGCTGTTTACCGGGCGCGAGGCATTGGGCACGCACAACGCTGTGGCCGGTGAACAGTGTGCGGCGGCCGGGAATCTGTTGTCCTCGACCCAGGTGATCGAAGCGATGGTCGTGGCGTTCGAGCAGGCTGGCGGCCACCTGGCCGACCGCTTGCTGGCCGCCATGCACGCGGCGATGGCTGCGGGTGGTGAAGCCGGGCCGGTGCACTCGGCGGCGTTGAAAATTGCCGGCGAGTTGACCTGGCCATTGGTGGACCTGCGCGTGGACTGGGCTGATACCGACCCGATCGGCGTGCTCGACGGTCTTTGGCAGGCCTATCGCCCACAAATGCAGGATTACGTCACCCGTGCCCTCAACCCGACCGCTGCACCCAGCTATGGGGTCCCGGGCGATGAGTGAATTTGCCAGCCGCGCGCTGCTGGCCCGGCTGATCGGCTTTGCTACGGTCAGCCGGGACTCCAACCTTGAGTTGATCGGCTTCATCCGCGATTACCTGGCCGAGCTGGGGGTGGAGTGCGAGCTGTTTCACAACCCGGAAGGCACCAAGGCCAACCTGTTCGCCACCATCGGCCCCCAAAACGTTGGCGGCGTGGTGTTGTCGGGGCACACCGATGTGGTACCGGTGGATGGGCAGGCCTGGACCGTCGAGCCGTTTGCCCTGAGCGAACGTGATGGGCGCCTGTATGGCCGTGGCACGGCCGACATGAAGGGCTTTATCGCTTCGGTGCTGGCCGCCGTGCCCGCGTTCCTCGCTCAACCTCTGCGCATGCCGGTGCACCTGGCATTCTCCTATGACGAGGAAGTGGGCTGCCTGGGTGTACGCTCGATGCTGGCCGCATTGGAACAGCGCCCGCACAAGCCGCGCCTGTGCCTCATTGGCGAGCCCACCGAGCTCAAGCCGGTGCTGGGACACAAGGGCAAGTTGGCGATGCGCTGCCAGGTGCATGGCGCGGCCTGCCACTCGGCCTATGCGCCCTATGGCGTGAATGCCATCGAGTATGCGGCGAAGCTGATTGGCAAACTGGGTGACATCGGTGACGCACTGGCCTTGCCACAGCATCACGACGAGCGCTTCGACCCACCGTTCTCCACGGTGCAGACCGGGGTGATCAAAGGGGGCAGGGCACTGAACATCGTGCCGGCGGAGTGCGAGTTCGACTTCGAAGTGCGGGCCTTGCCGGGGTTTGAGGCGCAGGCAGTGGCCGACCAGTTGCAATCCTATGCAGAAGCCGAGTTGCTGCCACGTATGCGCAAGGTCAATGCGGCCAGTGATATTCGCCTGGCGCCGCTGAGCGCCTACCCGGGGCTGGCGACACCTGCCGACAGTGAGGCGGCGCAGCTGGTGGCGTTGCTCAGTGGTACCGATGAATTCGGTACGGTGGCGTTTGGTACAGAAGGCGGGTTGTTTGACCAGGCAGGTATCCCGACCGTGGTGTGCGGGCCTGGCAGCATGGACCAGGGGCACAAGCCGGATGAGTTTGTCAGTGTCGAGCAGTTGCAGGGGTGTGATGCGATGTTGCTCAAGCTGGTGGATTACCTAGGCTCTGTATGAAAAATCTTGAGACGCAGGTCAGGCAAGGCGAAAACAGCCGAGGAAGCGGAGTTTACGGGTTGTAAATGAGCATTCCGAGGCTGTTTTCAACGCAGCATGACCACGTATCAAGGCTTTTCGTACAAACCTAGCATTTATGTCAGTTGTCATCCGGTAGCAGTGGTTAGAAACTTGAAACGTCCCCATCAGCCCACACTGAATCGCCCCTGGTTCCCTAGACACTCTCCAAGCTCAGAAAATAGCGTTTCTCATACTCTACTGGAGACAGCTGCATAGCACTGCTGTGTCGACGCTTGGGGTTATAGAACATCTCGATGTAATCGAAAATATCACTTCGGGCTTCGTCACGCGTTGCGTAGATCTTTCGTCGGATTCGCTCCTGCTTCAAAAGCTGGAAAAAGCTCTCGGCTACGGCATTGTCGTGACAGTTTCCCCGTCGGCTCATGCTGCTGATCACATTGTTGGCCTTCAGGAAGCTTTGCCAATCTGAGCTACTGAACTGACTGCCTTGGTCTGAGTGAATCATCACTTGCTGCTGTGGCTTGCGTCGCCACACGGCCATCAGCATGGCGTCGATGGCCAGGTCGCTGCTCATCCTGGGCTTCATTGACCAACCAATGACTTGGCGAGAGAACAGATCCAACACTACCGCCAGGTACAGCCACCCTTCATAGGTGCGGATGTAGGTGATATCGGTCACCCAGACCTTATTCGGCTCACTGACCTTGAACTGCCGGGCCAGATGGTTGGGCGATGCCACTGTTGGTTTTCCGCCATAAAACCCAGGACGACGGCGATAGCCCGTTTGCGAACGCAGCCCCTCTGCCTGCATCAAGCGACCGACTCGATTTCGCCCACAGATCTCTCCCAGCTCTCGAAGGTCATCGTGAATCTTGCGATAGCCATACACGCCTCCGCTTTCTAACCAGGCATGCTTGATCAAGCCAAGCAGGCGTTGATCTTCTTTGGCTCGGGCAGATTGAGGCTCGGCCAGCCAAGCGTAGTAGCCGCTGGGATGCACCTTGAGGGTTTGACAAAGACGCCGCACCGGGTAATCGATCGAGTGCTTCTTGATGAAGGCGTACTTCAGCCGCACTCCTTGGCAAAGTACGCGGCGGCCTTCTTTAAGATGTCTCGCTCTTCCGTCACCCGCTTGAGTTCAGCGCGCAGCTTGCGCAGTTCGGCCTGCTGATCATCGTCGTGCTGACGCTGCTCTTGGGGCTTGCTGTAGACCTTGATCCACGCGTAAAGACTGTGCACGGACATGCCCAAGCGCTGAGCGACATCGGCGACAGGTTTGCCTTTCTCGGTCACTTGCTTGACCGCTTCGATCTTGAATTCTTCAGGGTAACGCTGACGACTCATGGCACCTCCTATTTGGGCCTCATTATGAGGCTTGGAGGTGTCTACGAAACCAGGGGCGATTCAAGTAGAAGGCCCACAACAACACGGATGAAGCGGCGATGGCCGCCACCGTGTTGCCGTCGCCAAAGAGCAGAAAGAAGGCGCCGAGCGTGGATTTGATGAGGATGGAGTAGGACACGTTGCCGATGCAGGTGCCGGCCCAGAAGCCAAAAGCCGAGGCAAAACCCAGGTAGCTGCCGAAGCCGGCGCTGGCGTAGGCGTAGATGCCTGAGTCTAGGTCCGGGCGGGGGCGGGCAAGGGTCTGGAACACGAAGGCCAGCATCAGCATGCCCAGGCCGGCGATGCACCGCGCAATGATGGCACCAAGCCGCCGGTGGCACGGCCGAAGGTGGCTGGCAGCGAGAAGATACCGGCGCCGACCAAGGAGCCCACTACCAGGGCAGCGAGCGCCCAGACGTTCAGTTTGCCTTCCGTTGCAGTGCTCATTGGCCTGGCTCTCCCTTGCGCTGACGGGGTGAGTAAAGACCGAGGGGCCAGTTTGTGCCAGTTTGATGGCGAATGGGCCGCAATGCGGCCCTTTTCAATTTAGAAACTGGCCTTGACCTGCAAGCCAACGACCAACGCGTTGTCGATGTCCTTCCCGGAGAACGCCCCAGGCTCGATGATGTATTGCACATCCGGGCGCAGGTTCAGCCAAGGTGTGGCCTGGTAGCCGTAGCTCAGTTCGATCAGTTGCTCGGCGCTGTCGATGTCGGGGAACTGCTGGCCGGCATTGAAGACAGCATCCTCCAGCACGTCGCGGCTACGCGGGTTGGGTACGGCACGGCCATAACCCAGCGCCACGGTATCTTTCGGGCGGCCTTCGAACGGCTTGTACAGCACCACACCGGCGCCATACCACTTGGTGAACGGCGAGGCCGCCTTGCTCGACGCCGAGTACTGGCCGAAGGCGTGCAGGCTGCGGCCTGGCGAGCCTTGGTCGTTCCACACCGCCTGGTCAACCAGCAGGTAATGGCCGCCACGGCCAGACACTTCATCCTCGCTGCCGATGCGTTTCACGTCGGAGCTGTCGTAGTAGTAGCCCAGCTTGTACTCGCCCGGCAGTTCACCCTGCAGCTTGTACACCAACTCCACCGGCACCACGGTGCCCGTGGTGTGCTTTGGGCCAAGGTGCCAGGCACGGCTGGAGTTGCCATTGCTCTCGGGGTCGACGTTGAACGCCGCTACGCGCAATTGCCAGGCAGGCGAAAGGTCATACTTTACCCGCACGCCCAGGTGGGCATTGGGGTAGTTGGTCCAGCCACTGCCACCCGACATGTTCAGCGGGTGGCCGCAAAAACCGGCGTTCATGAAGTTGCACAGGATACCGCTGTCCAGGCCACCCAGGTCGTTGCCCATGGCCATGTAACCCAGCTTGACGTTGAGTGCCGGGGTGAACAGGGTGCGCTCGTAGCTCAGCTCGGTCAGGCGCGTATACAGGCCGCCGAAGTTTTCCTGGATTGGCAGGCGGTTGCCGACCAGGTCTTCCGAGGCGCTGTTGCCGCGACGGTCGTTGATGGTCAGCTGGACCTTGCCACCGTTGTCCAGGCCATACAGTCTGGACAGGTCGAACTGCACGCCCAGCTTCAGGTTCTGCGAATAACGCGCCGAGCGGTGCAGGCCACCGTGGGCGTTGTAGGCGGTTTCGCCGCTGTAGTCGCCGGTGAACTTGACGCCGTCGTCTTCCAGCTGATGGCGCAGGCCTCCCCAGTCACCGGTCAGGGTGCTGCGGGTCATCAGGTCGCCGTCGGCCAGGGCGGTGGTGCTGGCCAGGGCCAGCAGCAGGGTGGGGGTGATGCGAATTGCGGATGGCATTGCTAAATCTCGAATTATTTTTGAGGGCCATTCGCGGGCAAGCCCGCTCCCACAAGGACTGCACAGTTCGTAAGGGCAGTGAGTATCCTGAGGGAGCGAGCTTGCCCGCGAAGCAGGCGACGCGGTCTTACGGCAGTGCGTAAGAAATCACGTAGTCGCCACGGTCAGTCGACTGGCGTGCGCCGCTAGCGGTGATCACCACGTACTGCTTGCCGGTCTTCGGCGAGACGTAGGTCATCGGGCCGCCCTGGCTGCCCACTGGCAGGCGGGCCTTCCAGATTTCGTTACCGTTGCTGCTGTCGTAGGCGCGCAGGTAGAAGTCCTGGGTGCCGGCGATGAACACCAGACCGCCTTGGGTCGACAGGGTGCCGCCCAGGGTTGGCAGGCCGATCTTGATCGGCAGGTGCATGCGGATGCCGAGCGGGCCGGTGTCTTCAACAGTGCCCACCGGAACCTGCCAGGCCACCTGGCGGGTCTTCATGTCGATAGCGGTCAGGGTGCCGAACGGCGGGGCCTGGCACGGAATGCCGGCGACCGACAGGAAGCGGTTCTTGTTCACCGCATACGGGGTGCCCTTGAGCGGTACAGCGCCCATGCCGGTGTTCAGTGCTTCGCCACCGGACGCTGCGCCACCCTTGTTCTGCGATGGGATCATCTGGATCCACAGGCCCAGGCGCATGTCGTTGACGAAGATGAAGCCATGCACCGGGTCGGTTGAGATGCTGCCCCAGTTCATGCCACCCAGCGAACCCGGGAAACTCAGCGACAGGTCGGTGCCCGGCGCGGTGTACAGGCCGTCGTAGCGCATTTTCTTGAAGTCGATGCGGCACAGCAGCTGGTCATACGGGGTGGCGCCCCACATGTCCGACTCGGTCAGGGTTTGTGCGCCGATCTGCGGCATGCCCACCGACTTCGGCTGGGTTGGGGAGTACGGCTCGTTCGGGATGTTGCTTGGCTTGACCGGTACTTCGTCGACCTGGGTCAGCGGCTTGCCGGTGGCGCGGTCGAGCACGTAGATCTGCCCGGCCTTGGTGCCGATCACCACCGCAGGTACCGACTGGCCGTCGTCCTTGGTGAAGTCGATCAGGCTCGGCTGCATGGGCAGGTCGAAGTCCCACAGGTCGTTGTGAACGGTCTGGAATACCCACTTCTGGTTGCCGGTGGTGGCGTCCAGGGCCAGCACCGAAGCGCCGTAGGTGTGGTCCAGTTTGCTGCGCTCCACGCCGTAGATGTCGGTGGACGACGAGCCCATCGGCAGGAACACGGTGTTCATCGCCGGGTCATAGGACATCGGTGCCCAGCTGTTCGGGGTGCTGCGCACGTAGGTGCTGTCGCCCTGCGGTGCCTGGCGATCTTCCGGATTGCCCGGGTCGAAGGCCCAGCGCATTTCACCGGTGATCACGTCGAAACCACGGATCACGCCGCCTGGCATGTCGGTCTGGACGTTGTCGGCAACACGGCCGCCGACCACCACGGTAGTGCCGGCCATCAGCGGTGCCGAGGACAGCTGGTAGTAAGAGTCCGGTACGTTGCCCAGGCCCGCTTTCAGGTCCACTTGGCCGTTGTTGCCGAAGCCTTGGCAGAACTCGCCGTTGTCGGCGTCGACAGCAATCAGGCGACCGTCGATGGTGTTGGTCAGCAGGCGACGCTGGCAGTTGGCACCGGCCGGCACGCTTGCCACCGTAATCGGCGAGCTGTTCGGCTGGGTTGGCTGGGCGATGGCGGCGGTGGCATCGAAGTACGCCATGCCACGGCAACGCTGCCAGACCTTGGACTGGGCGTTGATTTCGTTTTTCCACAGCTCTTTGCCGGTGTCGGCATCCAGGGCGATCAGGTTGTTGTGCGGGGTGCAGATGAACACCTTGTTGCCGATCTGCAGCGGGGTCAGCTGGTCTTCGGCACCGTTGCCGTCACTGATGGCCACGTCACCGGTGTGGTAGGTCCAGGCTACTTTCAGCTTGTTGACGTTGTCGCGGTTGATCTGGTCCAGCGCGGCGAAGCGACTGCCACCTTCGGTGTTGCCGTAGTGGGCCCAGTCTTTCTGCTGCTTGCCATCCTCGACCGGGGTCATGCCCGGGCCGTTGCCAGTGGGGGCAACGCTTGGGTGGGCAACAAACATGTTGCCGGCGGCGATCACCAGCACCACGGCCATCACCCCGGCAACGCCGTAGGCACCACGGCCGGCGCTGGCGCCGTTGGCACGCGCCAGCAGCGGGTAGACCAACGCCACGACCATGCCGATTGCGCCGAACATGAACAGGCGCGAGAACAGCGGCCAGAACACCAGGCCGGCGTCGATCAGCGCCCAGAGGGCGGTACCCACCATGAATGCCGCGTACAGCCAGGCGCCTGCCCGCTTGCGCCGGGCAATCAGCACACCGGCGATGGCCATGGCCAGGCCGCCGATCAAGAAGTACCAGGAACCGCCCAGGCCGGCCAGCTTGACGCCGCCAGCAGCAAGGAGGAGGCCGAGCAGGGCGATGATTACGCCCAGGCCAACCAGGAGGATGTTTGTGGCGCCAGAGGCGCGCGGTGTTTCGTTCATGCCAGGGATCTCAGCAGGTGGAATGCGCGCAGTCTAAGCCCTTAGCTTGCTAATTAACAAGTTGGTACATAATTTTGTGAGGCTGATTGTCGCAGGGCTGAACTTGCGAAGATGTGGCTAAAAGTCTAGATCATGTGCTTAAAAATGCATTAAACGATATGTTCATGTTGGTTAATAATTTTGCATTCATACGTTGGTCGAGTGGGTGTTTGGCCGCCGTCACACCGGCCAAGGCGCGTTGCTGCTGTAAAAAACGGCGAGCCAGACCGTCGCCACTCCAGGCGCAGTCCACTCCACGCGATGGCGGTAGTGCGGCGGGATGTCCAGGCAATCGCCCGGCGCCAGAAGGCGGGTGTGCTGCTCGTGTTCGAAACGCAGGCCGGCAGCCCCGCTGAGTAGCACGATCCACTCACCTTCGGCCTGGTCGTACCAGAACCCGGGCGGGCTGACCTGGCCGCTGGAAACGATACGCTCCACGCGTAAGCCAGGGCGGCTCAGCAACTCATCTACACGCTCGGCACGGGTGGGGTCGCAGTGTGGCAGGGCAGTCAGCAGGTTGTTGAGTGTCATGGGAAGCCTCGCTGGAATGGGAGTGGTTTCACTATGGACGCAATCGCCGCATAGCGCGCTTCTTGACCCGCCCTGCGGTTTGTAAGAACTTTCTGAGTTTTGGAAGACGTGCAGCAGATGGACAAACTCCTGGCGATGAAGATGTTCGTAGCTACCGTCGATGCCCAGGGCTTTTCTGCGGCTGCGCGCAGGCTTGGGCTGGCGACGTCGTCGGTAACCCGCCTGGTCGATGCCCTGGAAACGGCCGTGGGCGCCTCGTTGCTCAATCGCTCGACACGCCAGGTCAGCCTGACCGAGGCCGGGGCCCGTTACTACGAGCGGGCCCGCAGCATTTTCGAGGCGCTGGACGAGGCCGATGCCAGTGTTGCCGACCGTGGCGAGGAGCCCGTCGGTGTCTTGCGGCTGTGCCTGCCGGTGGAGTTCGGCAGGCGGGTCATCGCCCCGCACCTGGGGCCGTTTCTGGCGCGGCACCCGGCGTTGGAGCTGGACATCGACCTCAGCGACCGGCTGGATGATCTGCTGGACGGCCGTTATGACCTGTCGATTCGCCTGGGCGACCCCTCACCCAATGACGAACTGGTGTGCCGCCAGCTTGGCCGCTTCGAGCGGTGGCTGGTGGCCAGCCCGGCATACCTGGCCGGGCGTGACCCGCTGCAACACCCCCGGCAACTGTTGGAGCACGCCTGCCTGCGCTTCCGTTACGGGCAAAAGGCACGGCCCTGGCGCCTGGCGCGCGGGCAGGACAGCCTGGAGCTGAACGTAACCGGGCCGCTGCGCAGCGCCAATGCCGACATGTTGCGTGAAACCGCGCTGGGGGGCAGCGGCATCGCACTGCTGGCCGACTGGCTGGTACGCGAGGATGTGCAGGTCGGGCGCCTGCAGCGGGTGTTGCCCGACTGGCAGGTCAGCCCAGGCATGGCCAACAACAGCATCAATGCCCTGTACCTGCCCAACCACCGTGGCTCGCGGCGGGTGAATGCGTTCATCGACTTTTGCGCAGCGCTGCTGGAGCGGTAGCCGCGGCATTGCTCAGCGTGCAAAGCCGCGTTGCGCCAGCAGCGGATTCTCTGCGCTGAGGCGTCTGGGTAAGGTAGCCGGCATATTCCACCCCTTGCCGAGGAACCTCGCATGAATCCCTCCCTTGCCGCCGCCCAGCCCGCAGCCACCGGCCTGAGCCGGGCCCTGGTCGTGCTGCTGGCGTTCTGCTGTGGCGCGATCGTTGCCAACATCTACTACGCCCAGCCCATTGTCGGCCTGATCGCGCCGGACCTTGGGCTGTCCACCGAACATGCCAGCCTGATCGTGTCTCTCACCCAGTTGGGTTACGCCCTGGGGCTGCTGTTGCTGGTGCCGCTGGCCGACCTGTTGGAAAACCGCCGGTTGATGGTCGGCACCGCTGTGCTGGCTTGTGTAAGCCTGCTGTTGGCGGGCACCAGCCGCAGCGGCCAGGGCCAGCTGTTCCTGGGCTATGCACTGTTGATCGGGTTCAGCTCAGTGGCGGTGCAGATGCTCATTCCACTGGCAGCGCACCTGGCGCCAGAGGCGCAGCGTGGCCGGGTAGTGGGCAACATCATGGGCGGCCTGTTGCTGGGTATCCTGCTGGCGCGGCCGTTGTCCAGCCTGGTGGCCGACCACTTGGGCTGGCGCGCTGTGTTCATTGGCGCCGCCGGGGTGATGCTGGCGATCATCCTGCTGCTGGCGCTGACCCTCCCGCAGCGTCGGCCCGAGCACAAGGCCAGTTATGCCGGGTTGATGCTGTCGTTGCTCACGCTGTTGCGCCGTTATCCGCTGCTGCGCCAACGCTCGTTGTACCAGGCACTGATGTTTGCAGCGTTCAGCCTGTACTGGACAGCCGTGCCGATGGCGTTGGCGGGTGAGCATGGCCTGTCGCAGAGCCAGATTGCCGTGTTTGCCCTGGTGGGGGCGGTGGGGGCCGTTGCCGCGCCCTTGGCTGGTCGCCTGGCCGATGCCGGGCATGCTCGGGCCGGCTCGCTGCTGGCCCTGCTGCTGGCGCCGGCGGCCTTGTTGCTGGGGCTGACGGCGCCGGGTTACAGCGTGATCGGCCTGGGCCTTACCGGTGTGCTGCTGGATTTTGCGGTGCAGATGAACATGGTCATTGGCCAGCGCGAAGTGTATGCCCTGGACCCGGCCAGCCGCGGACGGTTGAACGCGGTGTACATGACCAGCATCTTCCTGGGCGGGGCACTGGGTTCGGCGGTAGCCAGTGCGCTGTTCAGCCAGTTCGGCTGGCAGGGGGTGGCACTGGTGGGCGCAGGCTTGCCCGGCCTAGCATTGCTGGTGTTCCTGTTCAAGGCCCGGGGCAACTGACAAGGGGCGTCATCGGCCAAGCGGCAGCGCCACACCGATCAGGGCAAACAGGCTGCCGCAGCAACGGTTGAAACCTTTACCCCCCTTGGCCAGCCAAGGCCGAATACGAAATGCCAACCGCGCCAGCAGGTACTCGACCAGGAACTCGACGCTGGCGAAGGTCGCCGCCATCACCACGAACTGCAGCATCAAGCCGCGTTGCGGGTCGATGAACTGGGGCAGAAAGGCCCCATAGAACAGCAGCACCTTGGGGTTGGCCATGGCCGACAACAGGCCTTGGCGGAACAGGCCGGCATTGCCAAGCCGAGCGCTGCGCTCGTTCAGTTCCAGGTGCAGCCCCGGGCTGCGCCACAGCTGGATGCCCAACCAGACCAAATAAGCCCCCCCCACCCATTTCAACACGCTCAGCACCGAGGCTGAGGTTTGCAGCAAGGCACTGAGGCCGAACATCGCCAGGGCGATGAGGGCGCTGAAGCCGAACACCCCGCCAACGATCGTGAACAACGTTCGCCGGGCGCCGTACAAGGCACCATGAGTCAGGGCCAGCAAGCTGTTGGGGCCTGGGGTCAGTGACAGGCCAATGCTGGCCAGCAGGTAGATCAGCCAGGTGTCGAGTGCCATTTGCGCAAGTGCCTTATTGGTGTGGAGGGTGCCAGTTTATGGCGCGAACTGCGCCCATCAAGGGTAGTATCTGGACATTGAACAGTCGTTTCTGGACGCAACGCCATGCTGCCTGATATCCGTTTGCTGATCCTGCCGTTACCGGATTTTGCCCTGTTGCCGTTCGGCGCCTTTCTCGACAAGTTACGCTTCAGCGCCGATGACGAAGACTACAGTCAGCAGCGCTACTGCACTTGGACCGTGGCAGGGATCAGCCTCGACCCGGTGCCATCGAGCAGTGGCGCGGTGGTTCAGGTGGAGGCTGATGCCGGCCAGGTCGATCTGTCCCGTTTCGACTATCTGGTCGTGTTCGGCGGGCGCAATGCCATGGCCACCGCCGCGTTGGCGCCGCGCTACCAGGCCTTGCTCAGGCGGGCCGGCAAAGCCGGGGTCAAGCTGGTAGGGGTCGACAACGGCGCGTTCCTGCTGGCTGCCTGCGGGCTGTTGCAAGGGCACAAGGTGGTGGTGCACTGGCGCCACGAAGCCGAGTTTCGTGCAGCTTTCCCACAGTTGCAGATGCTGCGTGAGCAGCTGTATTGCATTGACGGCAACCGTATCACCTGTGCAGGAGGTACGGCGGCCATCGACCTGGCGGTGGCGTTGTTGTCACAGGCCTGCGGGCGAACCCGGGCGCTCAAAGGGCTGGCTGACATGCTGGTGGACGAAACCCGCGACAGCCGTCATACCCTGCGCTCGCTTGAGCTGGCCGCCGGGCAGGGGCGGCAGGTGCAGCGGGCGCAGGCGCTGATGCGCCATCACTTGGGCACGCCGTTGGCAGTGGCGCAACTGGCGGCTGAACTGGGCATCAGCCGGCGTCAGCTCGACCGGCAATTTCAGGCCAGCCACGGCATGAGCGCCAAGGCCTGGTGGCTGGAGATGCGCTTGCAGCAGGCGCGCTGGCGCTTGCTCAATTCCAGCCACAGCCTGGCGCAGATTGCCGATGAAGTAGGGCTGGGCGATGCCAGTTACCTGGGCAAATGTGTGCGACGGCGGTTTGGGTGTACGGCCTTTGAGTTACGGACAGGTAAGCAGTAGGACTGATGCCCGTCAGCTAAACCCTTGGGGCTGCGCAGCAGCCCCGATTCCAGCGGTTTTACTGCGGCGTCCCGAACAACCCCGTCCAGTAGATCCCAGCATCACTCTTAGGGTCCACCGCATAAGCCGCACCCATTTCGCGGAAGTCCGGGTTCATCAGCGTGGCGCAATGCCCCGGGCTCTGTAGCCAGCCTTTGACTACCTTGTGCGCGGTATCACGCCCGGCCGCAATGTTCTCTCCAATCTGCTGATACAGGTAACCCGCCAGTTCCGCCCGGTCACCTGGGGTACGGCCTTCCTTGTCGATGTGGTCGAAGAAGTTCTGGTTGGCCATGGCCCGTGTGTGGTTGGCGGCGACGCCGGCCAGTGCGGTGCTCCAGCTCAGGGCTGGGGCGGCGGCGAAGGGTTGGCCACCGCATTGGCGTGGCAGCTTGCGCGCGGCGTTGATTTCCTGCAGCACCTTCTGCCCTTCGGCCTGCCAGTCACCCAGGCGGCCACTGAGCAGTGGGCGGGCCAGTACGATGCGCCAGTCGCGGCCCTCCTGGCTGACACCGATATCGACGAACTGGGGGTCGAGCACCACCTGGCAAAAGCTTTCTTCGATGGCGTGCATGGCAGCGCGCGCGTCGCGTGGCCCCGACAGGCTGATGGCCTGAACGTTGACCATGGGGTAGGCGGCGCGGGTCATGGCCTGCTGCAGGTCACGGGTGCCCTCTGGCGAAAGCGCCAGGCGGGTGTCGCTGTTGAGCGGCGGCAGCTCCAGCGACGCCTCGCCACCGCAGGGCTGGGCCTGGCTGCGGTAGACATTGATCGAATCGATCAGTTGCGCCTCTTCGCCGGTGAAAGCCAGTGCCCCGGTCGAGACGACCAGGCCCAGCGACAAGGCGGCAACGGATGACAGGACGCGCATGTGGATCTCCCTATGACTGGCAGCGTCGTGGTATGCGCTGCTCATCCTACACAAGCCCGGGGCTTTTGGCCCCTGGCGGGTGCAAAGCAATGAAAACGCCGGCAATCGTTGCGGGCGGCAAAAGAGGGAGTAGACCACTGGTTGGCACAAAAGTGCGATTACTTGGTAATCATTCGTAACATTGGCTAGAAACAATCCTCAAACGCCAACTGTTCCCAACCTCCCAGGTAGCCCAGGGTGACCCACGGCTGGTCAAGTTTTCAGGTCGCATCGGTTTCTGATTGCTCGGTACCGCATCAACGGGCCAACGCCTGATTCGGCTTGTAGAACAGGAAATGTGTGGTCTGCGCTGTCTTGCGGTAGGCCTTGGCCCATTCGGGGTGCACGGTGCGGTCGTGGAAGTACAGGGCGCCGCCGGTGGGGTCTTTCAACTGTTGGTTAAGCGCCTTGCGTGCGATTTCCTTGGCCACATCGTAGCGTTGCGCTTCCTCGACCTGGTCCGGGCGCCCGTCGCACCACCAGGAAAACTGGCAGGCCTTGGTTTCCACGCCCTGTTTGACCACGCCGCAGATGGTATCGGGGAAACCATCGTGGCCCAGGCGGTTGAGCACCACACTGGCCACAGCCGACATGTCTTCGGCGTCGGCGCCCTTGGCCTCCCAGTAAATGGTGCGGGCCAGGCAGGTGATGCTGTCGTCCAGCGGTGCCTGGCCGGCGGGATCGACCGCCTGGGCTTCACCTGGGGTCAGTTTTTCTGATTTCTTGGGGGGCGGGGCGTTTTCCACCACCTTTTCTTCAAGCACTTCGGCCTTGTCTTCAGCCACTGCGGCCTTGGCGGTGTCGGCTGCGTGCAAGGGGCCTGCGAGCAGGGCCGAGGTCAAGCCGATTAGGATCCAGGCAAGGCGCATGGGCTAGCTTCCGGGAGAGGGGTTGATACCAGTCTAGCCAAGCGTAAGCATTAGTACCAAAGGCAGGGTGGCTGCGGCGGCCACGGTCTGCAGGGCAATGATGGTGGCCATCAGCGGGGCGTTGCCACCCATTTGCCGGGCCATCACGTAGGACGAAGAGGCGGTAGGCAGGGCCTGGAACAGCACCGCCACGACCGCTGCCTGGCCACTCAGGCCAACCAGGCGGCACAAGCCCCAGGTGGTCAGCGGCATGACCAGGAACTTGAACGCCGAGGCCGCCATCAACGGGCGCACCTGCTGGCCCAGGCTGGCGCCACCCAGTGCCGCGCCTACGCACAGCAGGCCCATCGGCAGGGCGGCCTGGCCCAGCGCCTTGACCGTGGGTTCGATGCCGGGCGGCAGGCCCAGCCCGGTCACACGCAGCAGTAAGCCGCCCGCGCAGCCGACGATCAACGGGTTGGCGAAAATCGCCCTCAGCACCGTGGCCGGTGAACTGTGGCGGGCGCTGAAACGGGCGAACACCAGCACGCACAGCAGGTTGACCAAGGGCACGATGGCGGCATTGGCCACCGCGGCCAGAGCGATGCCGGCGCTGCCGTAGATGCCGGCGGCCAGTGTGGCGCCAATGTAGTTGTTGAAGCGGATACCGCCCTGGAAGACCGACGTGAAGTCGGCGCCGTCGTGGCTCACTGCGCCTTGGTACAGCACCAGCAGCAGCGCCCCGGCCAGGGTCGACAGCATCAGCACACCGACCATCCCCAGTACTGGCACGCCGTCGAGGTTGGCCGTGGCCAGGCCGTGCAGGAACAGCGAGGGAAGCAATACGTAGTAGCTCAGGCGTTCAGCACCCGGCCAGAAAGTTTCGGCCAGAAAGTCGCGAAGGCGCAGGAAGGTGCCCAAGGTAATCAGCAGGATGATCGGTAGCAGGGTGGTCAGCAGCAACGGGAGCATGGTCGACGTTCCGTGGTCGGGTACGCGCACAGACTACGGGTGCGAAAGGGTTTGTAAAAACGTTGTTTTCTGCACCGACTGTTGAGAAAAAATGCACGCTAGATGCCCTACGCGTCATTTGTGGGAGCGGGCGTGCCCGCGAAGAATCCAACGCGGTGGATGGCACCGGCTGCGCCGGTGTTCGCGGGCGCGCCCGCTCCCACAGAGATCACGCTAGAGCAGGCAGCTATGTGCAACTACGCCTCCAGCGCAGTCTTCAACACCGCACTCAAATGCCGCCGCTGGCTTTTCTCATGCTCCAGCAACACCACCCGCCGGGTCAGTTGTGGCTCGCCAAACGGCAGGCACGTGGCGGGTGGCAGGCGTTGCAGGTCGTCGTCCGCCATGGGGATGATCGCCACGCCCAGGCCCATTACGGCCATGCGCGCCAGGGCCTCCTGGCTGTCCAGCTCCATCTGCTCGCTCACCTGCTGATGCTGGCGGCGCAGTTCCTGCTCGATCTGCCGCCCGGCCCACGCGCGTTTGTCGAAGCGCAGGAACGGTTGGCTGGCCAGCAACTCGGCTACGCTGTGCCCAGCCAGTTCCGGGCTGGCGATGGCCCAGAAGCGGTCCTCGAACAACGGTGTGAAGTCCAGGCTTTGCGGGTAGGGGCTGACCGGTTCGGTGGTGATCGCTGCATCGAGTTCGCCGTCCTCCACGCGCCGCGCCAGTTCCGCCGACATCCCCGATGCCACGCTGATATGCAATTGCGGATGGTGGGTCTTGATCCAGACCAGTGCCTTGGGCAGGCGCCGCGCCAGCACCGTGTGGATGGCCCCCAGGCGCAGGCGGCCACGCAGGCTCGGGCCGCTGGCCAGGGCGTCGGCCAGTTCGTCATAGGCGCCCAGGATGGTTTCGGCACGCGCCACGGCCAACTGGCCGGCCTCGGTCAGTACCACCTGCCGACGGCTGCGGTCGAACAAGGTCACTTGCAATTCGTCTTCAAGGGTTTTGATGTGCAGGCTCACTGCCGAAGGTGTGAGGCTGAGCAGGTCGGCGGCGCGGGCGAAGGTGCCGTGGCGGGCGATGGTTACCAGGGTGCGCAAGGCTTTGAGGGACATGCGGATGAGGTCCGGTTTCAAGCTGACAGAGCTGTATTCTCAGGCCCGACCCTATCGCCGGCAACACTGTTCAGCGCCCGTTGCGCCCATACGCCTGGCTGATCCGGTCAATCACCATGGCCAATGCGACAATTGCCAGCCCGGCCTCCACACCTTGCCCCACATTCAGCGTCTGGATCCCCACCAGTACATCCTCACCCAACCCGCGGGCGCCGATCATCGAAGCCATCACCACCATTGACAGGGCCATCATTACCGACTGGTTCAGCCCGGCCATGATGCTCGGCAGCGCCAGCGGAAGGGCAACACGCCGCAGGCGTTGCCAGCGGCTGGCCCCTAGACCGTGCGCGGCCTGTAGCAGCGAGGGGTCGATCTGGCTCAGGCCCAGTTCGGTCAAGCGCACCAGCGGCGGCAGGGCGTAGATCAATGTGGCAAACACGGCGGGCACCTTGCCCAGGCCGAACAGCATCAGCACCGGGATCAGGTAAACGAAAGCGGGCAACGTCTGCATCACATCCAGCACCGGTAACAGCAGCCGCTTGGCCAGTGGCCTGGCAGCCAGCAGAATGCCCAGCGGTATGCCCACCAGCACGCACAAACCGGTACTCACCAGCACCAAGGCCAAGGTTTGCAGCAGTTTGTCCCATAACCCGATCATGCCGATCAGGGCCAGCAGCGACATCAGCACCGCACTGCGCAGCAGGCTTCGGCTGGCGTGCCAGGCCAGCACGCCGACCAGCAGCAACAGCAGCCACCACGGCAACAGGCGCAGCAGGTTTTCCAGGCCTACCAGCAGTTGCAGCAACTGGTCGGAAACGCTACGCAAATGATCGCCGTAGTTCAGTACCAGCCAATCGACCAGCCGGTTGACGCTGTCGGCAAAGGAAAACTGCAAGGCCTGCGGGAAGCCGTTGCTCACAGGCTGCCCTCGACCTTGGCGGCGACTTCACTGGGCAGCCAGGCCTTCCAGACGTCACGGTTGTCACGCAGGAAGGTGAGGGCGGCATCGCGCGGCGGCGTGCGTTTTTCGCTCATGTCGGCCAGCGCCTTGTTGAGCCGGTCGATCGGCAAGTCGACCTGTTCGAACACCGTCACCAGGTCCGGGTAGCCTTCACGAAAGGCTTTGGACACGCCAATCGACAACTTCGCCGGCAGCGAACGGCTGCCCTGCGGGTTGGGGTTGCTGGCATCGGTGAGGGTGGCCCAGGCCTGGGCATCGAACGGTGGTTCTTCAAGCCGGATGAGCTTGTAGCGCCCCATCAATGGCGTCGGGTTCCAGTAGTAGAACAACACCGGCTGACCACGGCGAATGGCTGAGCCGATTTCGGCATCCATCGCAGCGCCGGAGCCACTGCGGAAGTTGGTGTACAGCTTGTCCAGGCCGTATGCCTTGAGCTTCTGGCTGTTGACCGTTTCCGACGTCCAGCCACTGGGGCTGTTCAGGAAGCGACCTTTGTCGGGTGACTCGGGGTCACGAAATACCTGCGGGTAACGCTTGAGGTCGTCGACATGGCGCAATTCGGGCGCCATGGGCTTCAGTTTGCGCGCGGCGTCCCCTTCGATTACATACGCAGGCACCCACCAGCCTTCCTCGGCATTCTTCACCGTATCACCCAGTGCGAATACCTGGCCTGCCTGCTCGGCTTTGACCCACGCCGGGCTGCGTCCGGCCCACTCTTCGGCGATCACTTGCAGGTCGTTGCGGGCCAGGGCCACCTCCATGCTGAGCGTGCTGCCGGGCAGGGTGTCTGTGGGGTAGCCGTAACCGCGCTCCACGATCAGCCGCAGGATTTCGGTGGTGAGGGCGCCGCTTTCCCAGCCGATGGCACCGAAATGGATGGGTGGGCGTTGTTCTGCCGAAGCAGCACTGTCAGTGCTTGCCAGGCATACGGCCAGCAGCAGGCCGGCCAGCAGTGTTGAAAGCTTCTTCATCCAGACCTCGTCGTTTGCCGCGCCTTGGGTGCAGGCAAGTGTAGACGACGAGGTTTGAGCGGTATTCAGGGCCGCACGAGGCGGCCCTGCCTGCCTCAGACGCGGAACTGGTCCATCAGCGCCTGCTGCTGGTTGGCCAGGCTGTTCAGCGACTGGCTGACCCGCGCCGACTCGTTGGCCTGGCCCGACAGCGACTCCGTGACATCGCGGATGGTCGCCACGTTGCTGTTGATTTCTTCAGCCACCGCGCTTTGCTCCTCGGCGGCCGAGGCGATCTGCAGGTTCATGTCGGTAATCACGCTCACCGCCTGACCGATACGCTGCAATGCCGTCACGGCCTGGCCAACCTGCTCCACGCCGCCCTGGGCCTGGCGATGGCTGTTGTCCATGGCGCCGACCACTTCGCGGGTGCCGGCCTGCAAGGCCTCGATCACCTGGCGGGTTTCTTCCACCGACTCCTGGGTACGCCGGGCCAGGTTGCGCACTTCATCGGCCACCACGGCAAAGCCACGGCCGGCTTCACCTGCGCGGGCAGCCTCGATGGCCGCGTTGAGGGCCAGCAGGTTGGTCTGCTCGGCAATCGAGCGGATCACCTCCAGCACCGAGCCGATCTTCTCGCTGTTCTGCGCCAAGCCCTGGACCTCGGCCATGGCGTCGCTCATGTTGGCGGCCAGGGCATCGATGCTGGTGGTGGTGTGGTCGATCACCGCCAGGCCCTCACGTGTGGCCTGGTCGGCGTCGCGGGCAGCCTGCGCGGCCTGGGCCGCGCTGCGGGCCACGTCCTGAGCGGTGGCGCTCATTTCGTGCGAGGCGGTGGCCACCTGGTCGACCTGGCGGTACTGCTGTTCCATGCCGGCGCTGGTTTCACTGGCAATGGCCGAGGACTGGTCAGCGGTACCTCGGGCGGCCTGCACCGAGCGTTTGACCTCGGCGATGGTCGGCTGCAGCTTGTCGAGGAAGCGGTTGAACCAGCCGGCCAGTTCGCCCAGCTCGTCCTGTTTCTGGTAGGTCAGGCGGCGGGTCAGGTCGCCTTCACCGCTGGCAATGTCCTTGAGCATGGCGGCCACGCCAAGGATGGGACGGGTAACGCCACGGGCCATCAGCCACACCATCAGCAGGCCGGCAATGGCTGCAACCAGGCCCAGGCCCAGCTCAAGCAGGGTGCCGCTGGTGTTCAGTGTGTCCAGTTCCTGCTTCAGCTTTTCGGCAGGCCCTGTCAGGGCGTTTTCCGGCACATCCAGCAGCACGCCCCAAGGCTGGGCGTCGGGGATCGGCCGGAACGCGGCCAGCACTTTCAGGCGCTGCTGGTCGTGCAGGATGGTCATCTTGCCATCGGCCAGCTTGCGCACCAGCTCGGCGCCCTTGGTCGGGTCTACCTGATCGAAGCGCTGGGCCAGCTTGCTGGCGTCGGCGCTGTAGCCGGCCAGCAGGCCGACCGGGCTGAGGATGCCGACCGTGGTGCGGCCTTCGTACAGGCTGCGGCTGGCTTCCTGGCTCAGGGCCTGCAGGCTGTTAAGGTTGATGTCGATGGACAGGGTGGCAATGATCTTGCCGTTGACCGTCAGCGGGAAGACGATGCTGGTCATCAGCACCTGCTGGCCATCGATGTCGTAAAAGTACGGTTCCACCACGCACACCTTGCCGGTGGTGCGCGGGCACACCCACCAGGTGTTGGCCGGCTGGCCGCTGGGGCCGATCTCGGTGTTGGCCATGTCATGCTCGGGCAGCGCCATGGCGGTCAGCTGGCCGGCGCGTGGTTGCGACCAGTACAGGGCAAAGCGCCCAGTTTCGTTGCTGCCCAGCTCCGCCTTGCCGGCAAACAGGCTGTCCTTGCTGTCCAGTGCGTTGGGTTCGAACACCAGCGAGAGGCCAAGCAGGTCGTGGTTGGCCTGCAGTGCGGCGCGCACTTGGCGGGTCATGTCCTCGCGCAGGTCGAAGGCATCGAGAAAGCGCTTCTCCGCCTGTTCACGCAAGAACAACACTTGACGGGCGAAGCCGGCGCCGTACTGGTAGGCGTCCATGAACTGGCGGCGGATGTTCAACGCCTGCACCTCACCTTGCGATTCGATGCGCGACTGCGCCGCCTCGGTCAGCATTTGCATGCTGCTGGCCTTGACCAGGTCTGAGCTGTGGTCCATGCGGTACAGCGACAGGCCGACGAGCAAAGTGACGATGCCGGCCAGGCAGAGACCGGCGAGCAGGGTGATCTTCCACTGGATGGAAAGTTGTCGCAAAGGCATGGGGGGATCCCTTGTAATAAGAGTGTGGCTAGCGACTGTGTCGGCGGGCGCGGTTTTTTCTTTATTCAAACGTTCAATTTAATTGTTGCGGCCGCTTGCGCTCCCACAGGGGATCGCGTGTTCTTTTAAGCATTGGTAATGCGCCGCAACATGGCGCTTTTGACATCTGCCGCCCACTGCTTCAGAGTTCGCGCTTTTTTCTGTCGTAATGAGGTAAGCCAACCATGAATGCAGTGATCGCCGCGGTCGGCATCATGCTGATACTCAGCCTGTCCCGCGTGCACGTGGTCATCGCCCTGATCATTGGCGCCCTGGTCGGTGGGCTGGTCGGAGGGCTGGGCGTCGAAGGCACGCTCAAGGCCTTCAACGGCGGCCTGGGCGGTGGTGCCACGGTGGCTTTGTCCTATGCACTGTTGGGCGCTTTTGCCGTGGCCATCGCCAAGTCTGGCCTGGCCCATGCCTTGGCTGACCGTGCACTGGCCATGATCGATCGCCAGGGCCACGCCAATGGCGGCAAGGTCAAATGGCTGATGATTGGCCTGATGCTGGTGGTGGCGGTGTCGTCGCAGAATATCCTGCCCATTCACATTGCCTTCATCCCGCTGCTGGTGCCGCCGCTTTTGTATGTGCTGACCCGCTTGCGCATCGACCGCCGGCTGATTGCCTGCGTCATCACCTTCGGGCTGATTACCCCATATATGTTCCTGCCGGTGGGGTTTGGCAACATCTTCCTCAACGAAATTCTGCTGGCCAACGTTGCCCGTGCCGGTGTCGATGTGAGTGGCGTCAATGTGACCCACGCCATGGCCATCCCGGCGGCAGGCATGCTCGCAGGCCTGTTGCTGGCCGTCTTCATCAGCTACCGCAAGAAGCGTGACTACGACCTGGCCCGCATCGAGCAGGTGGAGCAGGTGAGCGTGCAGTACAACCCGCTGACACTGCTGGTGGCCGGGCTGGCAATCGCCGCAGCGTTCATCGTCCAGCTGTTGCTGGATTCGATGATCATCGGGGCCATGGTTGGCTTTCTGATTTTCTCGCTGTCGGGCATCGTCAAATGGAAGGACACCGATGACCTGTTCACCGAGGGCATGAAGATGATGGCCATGATCGGCTTCATCATGATTGCCGCTTCGGGCTTTGCCGATGTGATGAAGGCCACCGGCGAGGTGAAAAGCCTGGTGGAAACCTCGGCGCAGTGGATCGACCACAGCAAGGGCGTCGGCGCCTTGCTGATGCTGCTGGTGGGCCTGCTGGTGACCATGGGTATCGGCTCGTCGTTCTCCACTGTGCCGATCCTGGCCGCGATCTTCGTGCCGCTGTGCGTGCAACTGGGTTTCGACCCGCTGGCCACGGTGTGCATCGTTGGCACTGCCGGTGCCTTGGGAGATGCGGGCTCGCCGGCTTCGGACTCGACCCTGGGCCCAACCTCGGGCCTGAACGTCGACGGCCAGCATCACCATATCTGGGACACCGTGGTGCCGACCTTCATCCACTACAACCTGCCGCTGCTGGCGTTCGGCTGGCTGGCTGCGATGACCTTGTAAGGTGGGGAGGGCGTCAGCCCTTGTCGGGCGGCGGCGAGATGCGGTTGAGCACGGTGCTGCCGTCCTTGCTGCGGGTCAGGTAGACCGGCAGCACCTTGGGCAGGTTGTTGACCAGGCGCCCCACTTCACGGGTGTTGTAAATGCCGCTGATGCGGATGCGACCGGTGCTGGCATCGGCCAGCAGCAGCGGCGCGTCGAGGTAGCGGTTGATCACCGGCAGCGCCTGTTCCAGGCTCAGGTTGTCGAGCACCAGCTTGCCGCTGCGCCAGGCCAGGCTGTTGCTGTAGTCGTCGCTTTGCTCCAGTTGGGGCTCGAAATCGCCCTGGTGGTAGCTGGCCTGCATGCCAGGCCCAAGGCGATAGCCACCGGTGCTGCCGTCGCTGGACACCAGCACCGAGCCTTCCACCAGGGTGACCTTGACCTGGTCCTGGTATTTCCACACATTGAACTGGGTGCCGGTGACCCGTGTCTGGCCGCGACCGGCGCGCACGATGAACGGGTGGTTGCTGTCGTGCTGCACCTTGAAAAACGCCTCGCCGCGCTTGAGCGTGACCTGGCGCTGGTCCTTGTAGTTGAGGTAGGTGAGCTCGGTATTGAGGTTGAGCTGCACCGTGCTGCCGTCGCTCAACTCCACGGTCTGCATGCGGTCACTGGCTTCGAAGTGCTGGTAGTGGTTGGGCAGCCAACCTTGTTCCCAGCCCACCCAGCCGGCCAGCGGCAGTACCGCCAGGGCGATGGCTGCGGCAGATGCCAGCGGGCGCCAGCTGCGTGGACGCGCAGGGTATCGGGCAGGCGGGTTGAACTCGACGACAGTGGCGGTGCGTGGCAACAGGTCGGCGGTTTGCCAGATTTCCAGCATCGCCTCGTATTCCTCGGCATGCCGCGGATCTGCCGCCAGCCAGCGGGCGAAAGCCTCGCGCTCGCCAGCCGTGCAGTCTTCGGCGTGCAGGCGCATGCACCAATGCGCGGCGGCGTCGGTGATGGCGTCGTCTGGGCTGGGATTGAGGCGGTCGTGGTTCATTGCGGCTCCGGGTTTTGCGCATTCTACCCTTGCCAGAGGGCTCCCGAGAACCGACGTAATGGCGAATGACTATCAGTTGTGCCGTTTTTTCGTCGGATTTGCAACGGTTTTTCAGCGTTTGAGAACCCTTCGCGCACGTAAATGCAGGCTGAGATCCTTGGGGCTGCTGCGCAGCCCATCGCGACACAAGGCCGCTCCTACAAGGAGTCGCGCCGCCCCTGTAGGAGCGGCCTTGTGTCGCGAAAGGGGCGCAAAGCGCCCCAAACGTCCTATCAGAATTGCGCCGCCTTCAGCCCATAAAGGCTGTCACTACCCGCCCGAATACTGGCCTCAAGCCCCAACCCACGCGGCAAAACCCGTTGGAAAAAGAACGCCGCACACGCCAGCTTGGCCCCATGGAAGTCAGCGTCCTCGCCCTGCTTGGCCAACGCCACCGCCGCCATCCGCGCCCACATGTAGGCATATGCTGTCAGCCCGAACAGCTGCAAGTACTCTACCGCCACCGAGCTGACCAGATTGGCGTCCTCGCCGACACGCGCCCGCAGCCACGCACTGGTCGCCTCCAACCGCGCCAGGCTTGCCTGCAGGGCTTCGCGGTGCAACGGGGCATCCACACTGAAACTCCGCACTTCGGCGGCAAAGCTGGCCAGCGCCTGGCCGCCGTCGGCCAGTACCTTGCGGCCGAGCAGGTCCAGGGCCTGAATACCGTTGGTACCTTCATAAATCTGCGCGATGCGCACGTCACGCACCCGCTGCTCCTGGCCCCACTCGCGGATATAGCCGTGGCCGCCATACACCTGCTGGCCAAGCACGCAGCTTTCCAGGCCGTTGTCGGTGAAAAACGCCTTGGCCACTGGCGTCAACAGCGCCACCAGGCGCTGGGCATGTTCGCGTTCGCCGGCATCTTCAGCGTAACGGGCCAGGTCCAGCTGCTGGCCAACGTAGGCGGCAAACGCCCGGCCACCTTCGGTGAGGCTGCGAATGGTCAGCAGCATGCGCCGTACATCGCCGTGGTGGATGATGGGGTCGGCCGCCTTGTCCTGCGCCTGCGGGCCGCTGGCGGCGCGGCTTTGCAGGCGTTCGTTGGCGTAACGGGCGGCGCTTTGGTAAGAGGCTTCGGCACAACCGATGCCCTGGATGCCGATAGACAGGCGCTCGTAGTTCATCATGGTGAACATGGCTGCCAGGCCCTTGTTCGGCTCGCCCACCAGGTAACCGATGGCACCATCGAAGTTCATGACACAGGTGGCCGATGCCTTGATGCCCATCTTGTGCTCGATCGAGCCGCAATGGGCGGCGTTGCGTACGCCCAGGCTGCCGTCGGCCTCGACCAGGTACTTCGGCACCAGGAACAGCGAGATGCCTTTGGCGCCAGCGGGCGCATCCGGCAGTTTGGCCAGCACCAGGTGGACGATGTTATCGGTGAGGTCCTGCTCGCCGCCGGTGATGAAAATCTTGCTGCCACTGATGTGATAGCTGCCATCGGCCTGGGGTTCGGCGCGCGTGCGGATCAGCCCCAGGTCGGTGCCGGCGTGGGGTTCGGTGAGGCACATGGTGCCCGCCCAGCGGCCTTCGTACAGGGGGGGCAAGTAAGTGGCCTTGAGCGTTTCGCTGGCGTGGGCATCGATGGCCAGGCAGCTGCCAGCACTCAAGGCCGAATACAGGCTGAAGCTGCAATCGGCGGCGTAGAGCATTTCTTCGAACAGTACGCCCAGCATTTTCGGCATGCCCATGCCGCCATACGCCGGGTTGCCGCCCAGGCCGACCCAGCCGCCTTCGCGGTAGGTGTGCCAGGCTTCGCGGAAACCGTCTGGCGTGGTGACCTGGCCTGCTTCGAAGTGCACGCCTTGTTCGTCGCCGTTGCGGCTGAGCGGGGCGATCAGCTGGCCAGTGACTTTGGCGGCTTCTTCGAGGATGGCGTCGGCGGTGTCGGCGTCGATGCGCTCGGCCAGGGCGGGCAGGCGGGCCCACAGGGCCGGGGCGTTGAATACGTCATGCAGGATAAAGCGCATGTCGCGCAGGGGGGCTGAATAGGTCGTCATCGTTGGCTCTTGAAGGGGAGAAATCAGGATTGACTTCTTCGCGGGCATGCCCGCGAAGAGGCCACTACGGCTTCAGAGGGCTTTGGCCCGGTCGCGCAGCACGTACTTCTGGATCTTGCCGGTGGAGGTTTTCGGCAGCTCGCCAAACACCACGGTCTTGGGCACCTTGAACCCGGCCAGGTGCTCGCGGCACCAGCTGGTGATGTCGGCTTCGCGGGTGTCTTCCCGGCCAGGCTTGAGGGCTACGAAGGCGCATGGGGTTTCTCCCCATTTTTCATCCGGGCGCGCCACCACGGCGGCCTCGAGCACCGCCGGGTGTTTATACAGGGCGTCCTCGACCTCGATGGTGGAAATGTTCTCGCCACCAGAAATGATGATGTCCTTGAGTCGGTCCTTGATCTCTACATAGCCATCGGCATGCCACACCGCCAGGTCGCCCGTGTGGAACCAGCCGCCGCGGAAGGCTTCGGCGGTGGCTTCGGGGTTTTTCAGGTAGCCCTTCATCACCGTGTTGCCGCGCATGAAAATCTCGCCCAGCGTGTTGCCGTCGCGCGGCACCGGCTCGAGGGTTTGCGGGTCGGCGACCATCAGGCCGTCGAGGGTCGGGTAACGCACACCCTGGCGTGACTTGATGCGCGCGCGTTCTTCCAGCGTCAGTTCGTCCCACTCGTCATGCCAGGCGCACACGGTCACCGGGCCGTAGACTTCGGTCAGGCCGTAGGTGTGGGTAACCTGGATGCCCATTTCTTCCACGGCACCGATCACCTTGGCGGGTGGTGCGGCGCCGGCCACCATGGCCTGCACCGGGTGCTCGATGGCGGCCTTGGCGGCTTCCGGCATGTTGACCAAAGCGTTGAGCACGATCGGTGCGCCGCACAGGTGGCTGACCCGGTGTTCGCGGATAAGGTTAAGGATCTTCTGCGGGTCGACCCGGCGCAGGAAAACATGCGTACCGGCCAGGGCGGTGATGGTCCAGGGGTAGCACCAGCCGTTGCAGTGGAACATCGGCAAGGTCCACAGGTACACCGGGCGATGCCCCATGGCCCAGGTCATCTGGTTACCCAAGGCGTTCAGGTAGGCGCCGCGGTGGTGGTAAACCACGCCTTTTGGGTTGCCGGTGGTGCCGGAGGTGTAGTTGAGCGAAATGGCCTGCCACTCGTCATCCGGCCACTCCCAGGCATATTCCGGGTCGCCCTCGGCGAGTAGGGCCTCGTAGTCCAGCTCGCTGACCGCACGGCCTTCGCCGTACTCGGGATCATCCACGTCCACTACCAATGGCGGATGTTCGAGCAGCGCCAGGGCGGCTTCAATCACCGCATGGAACTCGCGGTCGGTGATCAGCACCTTGGCCTCGCCGTGCTGCAGCATGAAGGCGATGGCCTCGGCGTCCAGGCGTACGTTCAGGGTATTGAGCACGGCACCGGTCATGGGCACGCCAAAGTGGGCTTCGAGCATGGTCGGGGTGTTGGGCAGCATCACTGCCACGGTGTCGCCACGGCCGATGCCGCGGCCCACCAGGGCACTGGCCAGGCGGCGGCAGCGTTGGTAGGTGTCTTGCCAGTTGCGGCGGATGGCGCCGTGGATCACGGCGGGGTAGTTGCCGTAAACGGCAGCAGTGCGTTCGATGAAGCTCAGCGGGGTGAGGGCGACATGGTTGACGGCAGCGGGCATCAGGCCCTGGGCATAGATCGACATGCGGTAATCCTGTAAGGGAGGCAGGCGCAGCCTGTGCGCTTGGCCCCCGGTGGCTGATTGTTAGCTCTGTTCAGGGTGCGGGAAGGCGTACGGTAGGCCGCCTTCCTCTGTCGCAGTTTTACGCGAATCGCTATGGTAGTAGGAATATCGACTATAGCAATATAGTAAAACTACTATAACAACGAGCCGCCTATTGTGGACAAGAGCGCTTATCCCTTGCTCGCCAAGGACCCTCAACCCAGCCTGCTGCTGGCCGATGACGCCAGGCCGCTGGCGCTCAACCCCGCGCTGCAAGCCTGGGTAGATGAAGGCCCGGGGCTGGCCAGCTGGCTGCCGGCCAACTGCGCCGCGCTGGTACGTGCTTGCCTGCGCCAGCACCGGGCGATTGCCGATGTCGAAGTGCAGGTGGGTGAGCGCATCGTGCTGTGGACGTTCATGCCTGATGACCAGGGCCAGCAGGTGCTAGGGCGCTGCCGTGACGCCAGTGAAGAGCGCCAAGGCGCGCGCGAGGCCAGCCGTGCACGGCGCTTGTATCGGTTGATCATCGAGAACACCACCGACCTGATCTCCCGGCACAGCCCCGATGGCCGCTTTCTGGATGCCTCTCCGGCCGCATTTCGCCTGCTCGGGTTGTGGCCCGAGCAACTGCGCGGCATGCCCATGCACAGCCTGCTGCACCCGCGCGAGCGGCGGCAGGTGCTGCGCCAGGCGGCAGCGGCGCTGGACCAGGATGGCTACCACACCATGACCTGCCGGGTACGCCAGGCTGCGGGCGGTTACCGCTGGTTCGAAATCGCCAGCCGGGCCATCCGTGAAACCTACACCGGCACGGTGGTGGAGGTGGTCAGCGTGTCCCGCGACATCACCTTACGCATCGAAGCCCAGGAAAGCCTGGCGCACAGTGCCCGGCTGGCCACCCTCGGCGAACTGGCATCGGGCATCGCCCACGAGATCAACCAGCCGTTGGCTGCGGTGGTCAATTACGCCAACGCCAGCTTGCGCTACCTGTCGAGCATCGAGCGCGACCCGCAGGCCCGTGAGCGTGTAGGACAGGGGCTGCAGCGCATCAGCGAACAGGCCACCCACGCCGCTGAAGTGATCCGCCGGCTGCGCGCCTTCCTGCGCAAGGGGCCACGGAACCTGCAGGCGCTGGACGTGACCGAGGTCGCCGAGGAGGCCATGCGCTTGTGCGCGTGGGAGGCCGCGCGCGACCAAGTGACGGTGGAGCTGCGCATGAGTACGCAACTGCCCTTGGTGTACGCCGACCGGGTGTTGCTGGAACAGGTTCTGCTCAACCTGTTGCGCAATGCCATCGATGCCAACCGCGAGCAGCAGGGCGAACGGCCGTCACGTATCCTGCTCGGCGCTGGGCGTGATGGCGACGGCGTGCTGGTCGAGGTGGCTGACCAGGGCCCGGGTGTGGAACCCGCGCGACTGGACGATATCTTCACACCGTTCACCACCAGCAAGGCCGACGGCCTGGGCCTGGGTTTGAGTATGAGCCGCAGCCTGATCGAAGGCTTTGGCGGCAGCCTGTGGGCGCGGGCGGGTGACAACGGCGGTCTGGTATTGTGCTGCCGCCTGGCGGTCAGCAGGGGATAAGGGGGGAGTTGAGGGTGCAAGCGAAAGTGTATGTGGTCGATGACGACCAAGGGATGCGCGACTCGACGGTCTGGCTGCTGGAATCTGTGGGTTTGCAGGCCTTGCCCTTTGTCAGTGGGCAGGCATTTCTCGATGCCTGCGTCGACGATGGGCCTGCCTGTGTGCTGCTGGATGTGCGCATGCCGGGGCTGGGAGGGCTTGCGGTACAGCAGGCAATGCGCGAGCGCGGCCTGGCGCTACCGGTAATCTTCGTGAGTGGCCATGCCGATGTGCCGATCGTGGTGCGTGCGTTCAAGGCTGGCGCCTGCGACTTCATCGAAAAGCCTTACAGCGACCAGTTGCTGCTCGACAGCGTGCAGGCCGCGCTGGAGCGCGCCACGCGTGCGCGGCAGGGCGATCAGGAATTGGCCCAGGTGCAGGCGCGTATCGACGGCCTGACGCCGCGTGAGCGTGACGTGTTCGTGCCGCTGGCCCAGGGGTTGAACAACCGAGAGATTGCCGAGCAACTGGGCATCAGCGTAAAGACCGTGGACCTCTACCGGGGGCGGGTGATGAAGCGTTTGCAGGCGGGCAGCCTGGCAGAACTGGTGGGCATGGCGATTGCCTGCGGGGCTGTTGCGGCACTTGGCCTGAGCGCACGATATTAACAGCAATCACAGATCCCTGTGGGAGCGGGCGTGCCCGCGAAACAAGCAGCGCGCAGGATGGCACGGGCTTCGCCCGTGTACGCGGGCGCGCCCGCTCCCACACTGAGAAGGGCGCTGGGCTTCAGATTTGCACATGAATCATGAAATTTTGCATAGCTACCTAATTAAAGCTTTGACATTCACTGCCTAGGCAGTAATATTTTCACACAATTACCCGAGCAATCCCCGATGGCCCATTTTTCCCCCGAAAACTTCCAGACCTGCGCCATCGGCATGTTGCTCGGCCGCGCAGCGATCCTGAAGGACCGCATTCTCGACTGGCACCTTGAATCAGAGGGCGTCACCGCCGCGCAGTTCAAGGTGCTGATCATCGTCACCCAGTACCAGGTGGACACCCCGGCCGAGCTGTGCCGCTACCTGGGTCTGGACAGCGGTTCGATGACCCGCATGCTCGACCGCCTCGAACAGAAGGACCTGATCGTGCGCAACCGCTGCGCCGACGACCGCCGCCAGGTGCGCCTGGCGCTCACCGCCGACGGCCAGCGCCTGGCGGACCGCCTGCCGGAAATTGGCGCCGCTGCCATGAACGAATTGTGCGGCGTGCTGGCACCGGAAGAGCTCAAGGCCCTGGAAGGCCTGCTGGCCAAGGTGCTGCTCAGTGCTGGCGACCCGTTGACGATCCGCCGTTTTGGCGACCGTTGAACCCTGTCACGAATTATCCAAGGTATTGTCATGGCCACTCCCGCAGACACCCCGACTCCCTCCGCCGCGCCCGAGCCGTCGCGCAAGCGCAAGGCCTGGCTGCTTGGCCTGGTGTTGTTGCTGATCCTTGCCGGTATCGGCACCTGGGCCTGGTACAGCCTGGTCGGGCGCTGGCACGAAAGCACCGACGATGCCTACGTCAATGGCAACGTGGTGGAGATCACCCCGCTGGTCACCGGCACCGTCACCAGCATTGGTGCCGATGACGGCGACCTGGTCCACGCCGGCCAGGTGTTGCTGCAATTCGACCCGGCCGACAGCGAGGTGGCCCTGCAGTCCGCCGAGGCCAAGCTGGCGCGCAGCGTACGGCAGGTACGCGGGCTGTACAGCAACGTCGACTCGCTCAAGGCTCAGCTGGAAACCCGCCAGGCCGAATTGCGCAAGGCACAGCAGGACTTCAACCGGCGCAAGGTGCTGGCCGACAGCGGTGCCATTGCCGCAGAAGAGCTGTCCCATGCTCGCGACGACCTGAGTGTCGCCCAGGCGGCCGTCAACAGTGCCCGCCAGCAACTCAGCACCAGCAGCGCGCTGGTCGATGACACCGTGGTGTCTTCGCATCCCGAAGTGATGGCTGCTGCTGCCGACTTGCGTCAGGCCTACCTCGACCATGCCCGTACCACCCTGGTGGCACCGGTGACCGGCTACGTGGCCAAGCGCACCGTGCAACTGGGCCAGCGCCTGCAACCGGGCACTGCGACCATGGCGGTGATCCCGCTGGACCAGGTGTGGATCGATGCCAACTTCAAGGAAACCCAGCTGCGTGACATGCGCATCGGCCAGCCGGTGCAGATCAGCGCCGACCTGTACGGCAGCGAGGTCAAGTACAGCGGCACGGTGGACAGCCTGGGGGCCGGTACCGGTAGCGCATTCGCGCTGTTGCCGGCACAGAACGCCACTGGCAACTGGATCAAGATCGTGCAGCGGGTGCCGGTGCGTATTCACCTCAGCCCTGACCAGCTCAAGGACCACCCGTTGCGCATCGGCCTGTCCACGGTGGTGGAAGTCGACCTGCACGACCAGAGCGGCCCGGCCCTGGCCCAGCAGCCGCCGCAGCAGGCCAGCTACACCACCCAGGTGTACGACCGCCAGCTGGTCGAGGCAGACGACCTGATTGCCCGGCTGATTCACGACAACAGTGCAACCGGCAAGACGGCCCAGCGATGAGCAACAACGCCGCTGCCCAGTTCACGCCGCCGAGCCTGTTGCTGACCACCATCGGCCTGTCGCTGGCGACGTTCATGCAGGTGCTCGACACCACCATCGCCAACGTGGCGTTGCCGACCATTTCCGGCAACCTGGGGGTGAGTTACGAGCAGGGCACCTGGGTCATCACGTCGTTCGCGGTGAGCAACGCCATCGCCTTGCCGCTGACCGGCTGGCTGAGCCGGCGGTTTGGTGAGGTGAAACTGTTCATCTGGGCCACGCTGCTGTTCGTGTTGGCCTCGTTCCTGTGCGGTATCGCCCAGTCGATGCCGGAGCTGGTCGGCTTTCGCGTGTTGCAGGGGGTGGTTGCAGGGCCTTTGTACCCGATGACCCAGACCTTGCTGATTGCCGTGTACCCCCCGGCCAAGCGGGGGATGGCGTTGGCCCTGCTGGCGATGGTCACGGTGGTGGCGCCGATTGCCGGGCCGATTCTGGGGGGCTGGATTACCGACAGCTACAGCTGGCCGTGGATCTTCTTCATCAACGTACCCATCGGCTTGTTCGCCGCCGCCGTCGTGCGCCAGCAGATGCGTACGCGGCCTGTGGTCACCAGCCGCCAGCCGATGGATTACATCGGTCTGCTCACGTTGATCATCGGTGTCGGCGCGTTGCAGGTGGTGCTGGACAAAGGCAATGACCTGGATTGGTTCGAGTCTTCGTTCATCATCGTCGGCAGCCTGATTTCGGTGGTGTTTCTGGCCGTGTTCGTGATCTGGGAGCTGACCGACCGCCACCCTGTGGTGAACTTGCGCCTGTTCGTGCACCGTAACTTCCGGGTCGGCACCCTTGTGTTGGTCGGGGGGTATGCGGGGTTCTTCGGCATCAACCTGATCCTGCCGCAATGGTTGCAGACGCAGATGGGCTATACCGCTACCTGGGCGGGCCTGGCGGTGGCGCCAATCGGCTTGCTGCCGGTGATCATGTCGCCGTTCGTGGGCAAGTATGCGCACCGGTTCGACCTGCGGGTGCTGGCGGGGCTGGCGTTTCTGGCGATCGGTACCAGCTGCTACATGCGTGCGGGCTTTACCACTGAGGTGGACTTCCAGCATGTGGCCTTGGTGCAGTTGTTCATGGGTATCGGTGTGGCGCTGTTCTTCATGCCGACCTTGAGCATTCTGCTGTCTGATCTGCCGCCGCACCAGATCGCCGATGGTTCGGGGCTGGCGACCTTCCTGCGTACGCTGGGGGGGAGTTTTGCGGCTTCGTTGACGACCTGGATCTGGATTCGTCGGGCGGATCAGCACCATGCTTACCTGAGCGAAAATATCAGCCAGTTCGACCCGGCTACCCGGCATACGCTGGAGCAACTGGGTGGGGCTAACCCGCAGAGCTATGCGCAACTTGAGCAGATACTTAATGGGCAGGCGTACATGATGTCGACGGTGGATTACTTCACCTTGATGACCTGGGTGTTTGCCGGGTTGATCTTGCTGGTGTGGTTTGCCAAGCCGCCGTTTACGGCCAAGGCGGGGCCGGCGTCGGCGGGGCATTGAGCTGGGCTAATAGGGCAAAAGCAAGATCAAGATTGAGAGCGGGGCGGTGTTTGGGCTGACTTTGGTCATTCCCATGCACAGCCGTTTCGCCTATTGTCGACTCTCCTTTCCCAAACGATTGGCACATTCATGGAGAACGTCATCGTCATCACGGGTGGTAGCCGTGGCATCGGCGCCGCCACGGCGCTGCTGGCTGCTCGCCAGGGCTACCGTATCTGCATCAACTACCACGCCGACGGGCAAGCCGCCGAAGACATCCTCGGCCAGGTCCGCGCCTTGGGCTCCGAGGCCATTGCTGTGCGCGCCGACGTCAGCGTCGAGGATGAAATCATCCAGCTGTTCCAGCGCGTTGATGATGAACTCGGCCCGGTCACCGCATTGGTCAACAACGCCGGCACCATCGGCCAGCAAAGCCGGGTGGAGGATATGTCCGAGTTCCGCCTGCTCAAGGTCGTGAAAACCAATGTCGTCGGCCCCATGCTCTGCGCCAAGCACGCCCTGCTGCGCATGGCACGCCGGCATGGCGGGCAAGGCGGCGCCATCGTCAACGTGTCATCGGTGGCCGCACGCCTGGGCTCACCCAACGAATATGTCGACTATGCCGCCTCCAAAGGCGCACTCGATACCTTCACCCTTGGCCTGGCCAAAGAGGTGGCAGGCGAGGGCGTGCGGGTCAATGGCGTACGCCCGGGCTACATTCACACCGGCTTCCATGCGCTGTCCGGTGACCCGGACCGCGTCAGCAAGCTGGAACCCGGCTTGCCCATGGGCCGGGGCGGGCGCCCTGAAGAAGTGGCCGAGGCCATTCTCTGGTTGCTGTCAGACAAGGCGTCCTACTCTACGGGTAGCTTCATCGACCTGGGTGGCGGGCGCTGAACGCGCCCGTCAATCTTCAAGCAGGGTACTGACCCGCTCGGCCAGCGCCTCCAGTTCAAACGGCTTGGTTAGCACCCGCGTGCCTTTTAGCAGCTGGCCGTCACTGAGCGCCGCGCTTTCATCGTAGCCGGTGATGAACAGCACCTTCAGGTCCGGATAGCGTTCGCGGCAGCGCTCAGCCACCTGGCGGCCATTCAGGCCGCCGGGCAAGCCGATATCGCTCAGTAGCAGGTCTGGCCGTTCGCCGTTTTGCAGGTAGACCAAGGCAGTGGGGCCGTCCTCGAATGCATCAACCCGGTAACCCAGCTCTTCCAGCACTTCGCAAACCACCAGGCGCAAGGCCTTCTGGTCTTCGATCAACAGGATACGCCGCGCCACTGTACTGCCTTTTTCCAGTGCCTTGCGCTGCGGTTTGGGGGCTGGCGGCTTGGGTTGCTCGTAGTGGCGGGGCAAAAGCAGCTCGATGCGTGTGCCTTCACCCAGCGTCGAAAGTACGCGCAGTTGCCCACCCGATTGGCGCACGAAACCGTAGGTCATCGACAAACCCAAGCCAGTGCCCTGGCCCATGGGCTTGGTGGTGAAGAAGGGGTCTACGGCCCGCTTGGCCACCTCCGCCGACATGCCATTGCCGTTGTCGATGATGCTCAGCCGCACGTATTCGCCGGCGGGCAGTTCCAGCGCCTGGGCCTCGACCTCATCAAGCAGCAGGTTGTCGCCGACGATATCGATAGCGCCGCCCCCCGGCATGGCGTCGCGCGCGTTGATGCACACGTTGAGCAGGGCGCTTTCCAGTTGGGGTGGGTCGATGAACGTTGGCCACAGCTCGCTGGCAAACCGGCTGCTCAGGGTGATGGCCGGGCCAATGGTGCGGCGCAACAGCTCTTCCATGCCCGCCACCAACGTTGCCATTTGCGTTGAGCAGGGCTGCAGGGTCTGCTGGCGTGAGAACGCCAGCAAGCGGTGCACCAGCGAAGAGGCCCGTTGAGCCGAACCGCTGGAGAGCTCCAGCAAGGGTTCGAGGGTGTCGAAGCGTGACTGGTCCAGGCGTTGGCGCATCAGCTCTTGCGCGCCCAGAATACCGCCCAGCAGGTTGTTGAAGTCGTGGGCGATGCCACCGCTGAGCTGGCCCACGGCTTCCATCTTCTGCGCCTGGCGCAGGGCCTCCTCGGCTTTGGCCAGGCGCTCTTGCTCTTGTACCCGCTCGCTGATGTCATAAGCGAACAGAAACGCGCCTTGTATTTCGCCTTCATGGTCGCGCAAAGCATTGAAACGCAGTTCGTAATGGTACTGCTCGGGCGCCTTGCCGAATGTACCGATTTCGACGAATTGCTCGCCCGCCAAGGCACGCTGCCACATGGCCAAGCTCAACGTCCGATCGTTTGGCTCATCGTCGATCAGGTCCGGCAGGTAATCGCCAATTTCAGGCGTGCGCCCGAATAACCGTTGAAAGTCATGTTTCGCCTGGCGATTGATGGCCAGCCAACGCATGTCTTTGTCGACCACATGCACATTGACCACGCTGTGGTCGACCAGCTCGGCGAACAGCCGTCGCTCTGCCAGTGCAGCGCTTACCCGTTGCTCCAGTTCTTCGTTCAGGCGTTGCAGGGCCTGCTCTGCCCGACGGCGTTCAGTAACGTCCTTGAACAGCACCGCTACCTGGCGTTTCTCGGCAGGCTCCACACGGAAGGTGGTAATAGAAAGCACGTGGCCGGTTGCGACCAGCTCCTGCTCGAAATGCAGGGGCTCGCCAGTACGCAGCACCGCGCCGTAGCGGGCTACCCAGTCATCGGCTTCATCGGGCACCATTTCGCGCAGCTTCTGCCCGACCACGTTGGGGATGCCGGCGTGCTTGGCGTAGGCCGCGTTGGCCAGTACATGCACGTAGTCACTGAGCGGGCCGTGCGGGCCGTCGAAGAACTCGATGATGCAGAAGCCTTCGTCCATGGTGTCGAACAACGAACGGTAGAAGTTCTGATCGTGGTCCTGGAGGCTGGCAAGCTGTGATTTCAGTTGCGCGTTCTGCCGCTGGAGGGCTTCGACGTGTTGGCGCAGTGAGCGCAGGTCGCGGGAGGGCATGCCGACGTCCGACAAAAGGGGAGGCTCTGACTTTAGCGTGTTCACCTGCATGCGAATAGCGGGTCAATGCAGTTGGGGGGGGATGCCCGGCAGCCGTTGTTCGGCAGCCGGGCGTTCGATGGTCAGAAGGAGCGGATGATCCGCCCGAGGGTTTCCATGGCCCGTTCGGCGCCGTCATGCCAGGGGCTTCCGTAGTTCAGGCGGATGCAATTGCCAAAGCGCCGGGTGGGCGAGAAGATCGGCCCGGGGGCGATGCTGATGCCTTGCGCCAGGGCCATGTGGAACAGCTTGAGGGCGTCCATCTGTTCGGGCAGTTCCAGCCACAGGAAGTAGCCACCGGAAGGCTGGCTGACCCGCGTCTGCGCCGGGAAGTGGCGAGCGATGGCCGCCAGCATGTTGGCCTGCTGGCCTTCCAGCGCGTAGCGCAGCTTGCGCAGGTGGCGGTCGTAGCCGCCGTGCTGCAGGTAGTCGGCAATTGCCGCCTGGGCCGGCATCGAGGCACACAGCGAGGTCATCAGTTTCAGCCGCTCGATCTTTTGCGCAAAGCGCCCGGCGGCGACCCAGCCGATGCGGTAGCCCGGTGCCAGGCTTTTGGCGAACGAACCGCAGTGCATGACCAGGCCCTGGGTGTCGAAGGCCTTGGCCGGTTTGGGGGCCTGTTGCGAGTAATACAACTCGGCGTACACGTCGTCTTCGATCAACGGCACCTCATGGCGCGCCAGCAACTCCACCAGGGCCTGCTTCTTGGCTTCCGGCATGCTGGCGCCCACCGGGTTCTGGAAGTTGGTCATGCACCACACGGCCTTGACCGGGTGCTTCTCCAGGGTTTGTGCCAGCACGCCCAGGTCCATGCCTTCGCGCGGGTGCACCGGGATTTCCACCGCCTTGAGCTTTAGCCGCTCCAGCACCTGCAGGCAGGCATAAAAGGCCGGGGCCTCGATGGCCACCAGGTCGCCGGGCTGGGTCACTGCCTGCAGGCACAGGTTCAGGGCCTCCAGTGCGCCATTGGTGATCAGCAGTTCTTCCATGGGCAGCATCAGCCCGCCAACCATGTAGCGCAGGGCAATCTGCCGCCGCAGTTGCGGGTTGCCGGGCGACAGGTCGGTGACCACCATACGCGGGTCCATGCTGCGGCTGGCGCTGGCCAGCGAGCGCGACAGGCGTTGCAGCGGGAACAGTTCGGGGCTGGGGAAGGCCGAGCCGAACGGTATGGTGTTGGGGTCCTTGATCGAGTCGAGGATCGAAAACACCAAGGCGCTGACGTCGACATCGGTAGACTCGCTGACCGGCTGCAGCGCCTGAGGTTCGCTGAACTGGCGCGGGGCGTGGGCGTTGACAAAATACCCCGAGCGCGGCCGGGCGCGGATCAGCCCGCGCCGCTCCAGCAGGTAATAGGCCTGGAAAACGGTAGAAGGGCTGACCCCGTGGGTCTGGCTGGCGTAGCGCACCGAGGGCACGCGCTGGCCGGGGCCCAGTACCCCGGAGCGGATCAGTTCGGCAATGTCGTCGGCAAAGCGTTCGTAGCGTTTCATTCTGGCCTTCTGTCGAAGCCTGGCAGGCAAGGTGGCGTCAGTGTAAGGGATCAACGGTTCAGGGGGGCGACGAAGCGGCTGTGGGCCACGCTGCGGATGGCGGGGTCGTCACGCTCGCTGATTTCGAAGCTGAGTGTTTGCGAGCTGCTGGTCGGGCGCTCGGCGAGCATCGCCACCGACACCGGCAGTTCACTCATTTCGCCCGCCGGGATGACCAGCGCCGTGTTGCCCTGCAAGGTGAAGCCGTCGGCGTCCAGCAGGCGCAACGCATAGTGCTGGGTGCGCTCGGTCTTGTTGATGACCTTGAGCAGGTAGATGTTCTCGATCTGGCCCAGGGCATTTTCACGGAACAGGCCGCGGTCCTTGATCACATCCAGCGACACCATCGGGCGCAGTTGCAAGGCCACCACCAGCGCCGCGATCATCACCACCAGCGCCGCGGCGTAGCCGAGCAGGCGTGGGCGCAGCCAGTGAGTCGTACCGCCCTGCAGGCTGTGTTCGGACTTGTAGCCAATCAGCCCGCGAGCGTAACCCATCTTGTCCATCACCCCGTCGCAGGCGTCGATGCACGCTGCGCAACCGATGCAGGCCATTTGCAAGCCATCGCGGATATCGATGCCGGTGGGGCACACTTGCACACACAGCGTGCAGTCGATGCAGTCGCCCAGGCCCTGGGCCTGGACGTCGCTGCCCTTCTTGCGCGGGCCACGGGCCTCACCGCGCCGTGGGTCATAGGCGACGGCCAGGGTGTCCTTGTCGAACATCACACTCTGGAAGCGCGCATACGGGCACATGTGCAGGCACACCGCTTCACGCAGCAGGCCGGCATTGATGTAAGTGGCGGCGGTAAAGAACAGCAGCCAGAACAGCGCCACACCGCCCAGTTGCAAGGTGAACAGTTCTGCGGCCAGTGGGCGGATCGGGGTGAAATAGCCGACGAAGGTCAGCCCGGTGAGGATACCAATGACCAGCCACAGGCTGTGTTTCAGGGTGCGGCGCCCCAGTTTGTTCAGGCTCCAGGGCGCGGCGGCCAGCTTGATGCGCTGGTTGCGGTCACCTTCGGTGACCTTTTCGCACCACATGAACAGCCACGTCCAGGTGCTTTGCGGGCAGCTGTAGCCACACCACACGCGGCCGGCGTACACGGTGATGGCGAACAGGCCGAAGGCGCAAATGATCAGCAGCGCTGACAACAGGATGAAGTCCTGGGGCCAGAAGGTTGCGCCAAAGATGTGGAACTTGCTGTTGGCCAGGTCCCACAACACGGCCTGGCGGCCGTTCCAGTTCAGCCACGCGGTGCCGAAGAACAGCACGAACAGGACGCCGGCAAAGCCGATGCGCAGGTTGCGGTACAGCCCGCTGAAGCTGCGGGTGTGAATGCCGCTGTCGGTGTGTCGTGGTCGGGAGCTGGCTGGGGTGGGGGCGATCTCTGTGAAAGGGATTCTATTGTTCATGGCTCGGTGCTCATCAGGCCTCGATCAGGCATGAGCACTATGGCCCTGAGGCTGTTATCAGCACAGGCTCAGATTTTGCGATAAAAACCATATCAGATTACCCGGCTTCGACCGCCAGGCCTTAAATTACCGAGCCTGGCACGCTGGCCTTCAGGTGCCTGCGGCTATCCACCGCACCCGCTACGGTCAGTGCATCGGCCTCGGCTTCGGTGATGGGGACGCGCTGGCCTGCCAGCAGGGCCACTGACATGCGCAGGTGCTCGTCGGTGACGATTTCGATAGCAGGGCCGTCGCCCTCGATGCGCAGGTTTTCGCCGGTGAGGGTGCAGCGGCGGGTGGTTTCGTCGATTTCAACGGGCATGGCGTTGTCCTCCTTGCAGGGTTACAGGGTGGACCACAATGCAAGGCGGGTTACTGCATCAGGGGGCTGAAAGGAGAAGAAAGGAGGAGGGCGGGAAGCACTGAGGGGAGCCGAAGCTCCCCTCAAAGCGTTGTTGCTTGCTCTTTTTTTATTATTGGGACTGGCCTTTTGTTGTTTTTGTCAGCCTGTCCTGGTGTTGCGGGCGACCCCCATGCGGGGTCAAGAGCAAACGTATTTTTTTGAGCGCTGACCTGCTTTCATCATGGCTGATCCGAACCTGGCTGCCGCTACCTTGAGGTAGTTTTATTGTTCTGTGCCAGACCGCGGGGCGTACCCCTGAAAAGCGTGTCTACTCCAAAAAAATCTGCTTGCTACGCCTCTGCCGTGTTGTTCTTGTTATGTCAGAGCCGTTACCTGTTGTTTTTATTGGGTGTCACATTTTTATTGTTCTTGTACCAGAGATATAGCAGGCTGCGTGCCAACTTTTTAAAAATCTTTAAAATCAGTAGCTTAGCGATTTCCTTCAAAAGTGCTTGGCCTGAAATTCTGCCGATTTGTTTCCCTGTTACCCGATTTTTTGCTGTGAAATGTGGGGGCGGTAACACTTCGCCCACACCTGTGTGACACCCGTATTACTCACTGCGCGCTACGCGCCCGTGCTACCCGCGACCCATTGCCGCGGCCCAGCACGCTACTGATACGCTGGCCGGCGGCGATCAGCCGGTCGAGGTCGATGCCGGTTTCAATGCCCAGCCCTTGCAGCAGGTACACCACATCTTCGCTGGCGATGTTGCCGGTAGCCCCCTTGGCGTAAGGGCAGCCGCCCAGCCCGGCCACCGAGCTGTCGAACACGCTGATGCCTTCGAGCAGGCTGGCATAGACGTTGGCCAGGGCCTGGCCATAGGTGTCGTGGAAGTGCCCGGCCAGCTGCGCGCGCGGCACCTGGGCAGAGACCACCTCGAACAGGCGCCGGGTATCGCCGGCAGTGCCGGTGCCGATGGTGTCACCCAGCGATACTTCGTAGCAGCCCATGTCGTGCAGTGCGCGGGCCACCGGGGCCACCTGTTCGGCGCTGACCTTGCCTTCATATGGGCAGCCGAGTACGCACGATACGTAGCCGCGCACGCTTATACCGTGGTTGCGCGCAGCTTCCATGATCGGCTCGAAGCGCTTGAGGCTGTCGCTGATCGAACAGTTGATATTGCGCTGCGAAAACGCTTCAGAGGCGGCCGCGAACACCGCCACTTCCTTCACCCCGGCAGCCAGCGCGTCCTCGAAACCGCGCAGGTTGGGTGCCAACGCTGCATAGGTGACACCGGGGCGCTGGTCGATACCGGCGAACACCTCGGCAGAGCCGGCCATTTGCGGTACCCACTTGGGCGAGACGAAGCTGCCCACTTCTATATAGGCAAGGCCCGCTTCGGTAAGGTCGTTGACCAGGCGCACCTTGTCGGCAACGCTGATGGGCTGGGCTTCGTTCTGCAGGCCGTCGCGGGGGCCAACTTCGACCAGGCGGACGTGTTTGGGCAAGGACATGGCGGGTTTCCTGTGGCGTTCAGCGGTTGTCTTTGTTGTTCAGGGTGGCGGCCAGGGCTTGTTCGCAACGCTCCTGGGCGGTGTCCAGTTCCAGTTGCATCTGGTGGATGTCGAGCATCTGCTGCTCCAGTTGGGCGCGGCGCTCGGCGATTTTCGCCAGCATGCTGTTGAGCTGTTTAAGGTTGCCGCTGGTGGGGTCGTACAGCTCGATCAGCTCGCGGCACTCGGCCAGTGAAAAGCCGATGCGCTTGCCGCGCAGGATGAGCTTGAGGCTGACCTTGTCGCGGGCCGAATAGATTCGCTCCAGGCCACGGCGTTCGGGGCTCAGCAGGCCCTGCTCTTCATAAAAGCGGATGGCCCGGGTGGTGATGTCCAGCTCGCGGGACAGGTCGGAGATGCTGTAGGTCTGGGTGCTCATGCTGGCGCTCGGCGTGGGGTATGCGGGTATCCTGAAGGCAGGTTGACGTATACGTCAAGCAACCTGCCGCAATCAGTCCGGTTGCGCCGCGCGTCGGTACCCGTTCGGCGTATCCCCCGTCAACCGCTTGAACCACCGGGCAAAGTACGTCGGGTCGGTGAATCCCAGGCTATCCGACAACTGCCCGATGCTCATCCGCGTATAAATCAGGCTACGCCGCGCCTCCAGCAGCAACCGCTGGTGTACCACCTGCAACGCTGTCTGCCCACTCAAGGCCCTGCACAGCTGGTTCAGTTGCAGGCTTGGAACGTTCAGCCGTGCGGCAAAATCTTCTACTGACAGATGCTCGCGGTAATGCGCCTCGACCAGCCGCAGGTACTGCCCCAGTAACTGCCGGTCGCGTTCAGCGCGGTTACGCGGTGCCTGCCCCAGTTGCTGGCGGCGGTTGATCCACACCATCAGCGCGGTTACCAGCGCTTCGAGCATGGCCGCGCGCGCCGGAGCATTGCCCTGGTACTCCTGCTGCAAGGTGTCGATCAGGCTGCGCAGGTGCACACGGTCATGCCCAAGCGGGTAGCACGCAGGTTGGGCCAGCACCGCCAGCGGCATGCCCAGCCGCTGTTCCAGTTTGGCCACCAGCGCGGTGCCGAAGGTGAGCACATAGCCCTGGATATCGGCGCTGAAGCGAAACCCATGCACGGTCATCGGCGGCACCACCTGGATCGCTGCTTCGCCGATGGCGCTGCGCAACCCTTCGATCTCCACCTGGGCCTGGCCGCGCTGTACATACAGCAACTGGAACAGCTCGGCATGCTGGTGTGGCTTGATCTCCCAGTGGTGCAGGCGGCTGCGTGCAGGGATCGATTCGCAATGCAGCAGGTCGGTGCCGGGCCAGGCCTGGTTTTCGCCATACAGCTTGAACAACGGAACGCCGGGGAGGGTGGATTTCATCAAGGGCAGCCTGTCCGTTAATCGAACGTTTTTTATAAAAGTGCAGGTTTTAGATGGAATAGCACACGTCCGTAGTGCTTTTTGCCATTAAAAATGCAAGGGCAAACCCTAACAGCAGATGCCGCCCCACTGCCAGTCCAGGGCCGGCATCGTCCGAACAGAGACAACAACAATGAAAACTCAGGTTGCAATTATTGGTGCAGGTCCGTCTGGCCTGCTGCTGGGCCAACTGCTGCACAAGGCCGGTATCGATAACGTCATCGTCGAGCGCCAGACGCCTGAATACGTACTTGGCCGCATCCGCGCCGGGGTGCTGGAGCAAGGCACTGTCGACCTGCTGCGCGAAGCCGGTGTGGCCGAGCGCATGGACCGTGAGGGCCTGGTGCACGAAGGGGTCGAGTTGCTGGTCGGCGGGCGCCGCCAACGCCTGGACCTCAAAGCCCTGACCGGTGGCAAGACCGTCATGGTATACGGCCAGACCGAAGTCACCCGCGACCTGATGCAGGCCCGCGAAGCGACTGGCGCGCCGATCATCTATTCGGCCAGCAATGTCCAGCCGCATGAACTGAAGGGCGAGAAGCCCTACCTCACGTTTGAAAAGGAGGGCCAGTTGCACCGGGTGGATTGCGACTACATCGCCGGGTGCGACGGCTTCCACGGTGTGTCGCGCCAGAGCATTCCCGAAGGTGTGTTGAAGCAGTACGAGCGGGTCTATCCGTTTGGCTGGCTGGGCCTGCTTTCGGATACGCCGCCGGTCAATCACGAGTTGATCTATGCCCACCACGAGCGTGGCTTCGCGCTGTGTAGCCAACGCTCGCAAACACGCAGCCGCTACTACCTGCAGGTACCTTTGCAAGACCGGGTCGAGGCGTGGTCTGACGAGCGCTTCTGGAATGAACTGAAAGCTCGCTTGCCCGCCGACGTAGCGGCTGACCTGGTCACCGGCCCTGCTTTGGAAAAAAGCATCGCCCCGCTGCGCAGCCTGGTGGTCGAACCTATGCAGTATGGCCACCTGTTCCTGGTGGGTGACGCCGCGCACATCGTCCCGCCTACCGGTGCCAAGGGCCTGAACCTGGCGGCGTCGGACGTGAATTACCTGTATCGCATTCTGGTCAAGGTTTACCGCGAAGGGCGCACCGACCTGCTGCAGCAATACTCCCCGCTGGCCCTGCGCCGGGTGTGGAAAGGCGAGCGCTTCAGCTGGTTCATGACCCAGTTGTTGCACGATTTCGGCAGCCACAAGGACGCCTGGGACCAGAAGATGCAAGAGGCCGACCGCGAGTACTTTCTGACGTCGCCGGCCGGGTTGGTGAACATTGCCGAGAACTACGTGGGCTTGCCGTTCGAGGAAGTGGCTTAGTTTTTTTCAGGGGTTCGACAGGGTATCTTCGGGGCTTTTGAAGTTCGCAGGAAGCATGCCGATGTATTTCTCCCCACCCCTGATCAGCGCCCTTTGCCTGGTAGCCGCCAGTGGCCTGGCCTGTGCCGACCAGGTGCTGCCCGCACCTCCCGAGCTGGCCTCTGGCTACCGCACAGGCTTGCAGCCCGTGCAGGCCAGCCGCCATATGGTTGCTGCAGCCAACCCGTTGGCCAGCGAAGCGGGACGGGCAATGTTGCGTGCCGGTGGCAGCGCCATCGATGCGGCCATTGCGATGCAAATGGTGCTGACCTTAGTCGAGCCGCAATCCAGCGGTATTGGCGGCGGGGCGTTCATCCTTTATTGGGACGGCGAGCGTGTGCAGGCGTTCGATGGCCGCGAGGCCGCGCCGGCCGCTGTAACGGAAGCGCTGTTCCTGCAAGCCGACGGCACGCCGATGCCATTCAGGGCGGCGCAGATTGGCGGGCGCTCGGTTGGCGTGCCGGGTGTTCTACGTGCTTTGAAATTGGCCCACGATCAGCACGGCAAGCTGCCCTGGCGCGACTTGTTCGCGCCGGCCATCGCGCTTGCACGCAACGGTTTCCCGGTGTCCGAGCGCCTTCACGCCCTGGTGTCCGGTGACCCGTTCATTGCCCGGTCACCGGCCATGGCCCGCTACTTCCTGGATGAGCAGGGCAAGCCGCTGGCGGTGGGAACGATCCTGCGCAACCCCGAGCTTGCGGATGCCTTCGATCAGGTTGCCGCGCAAGGCCCTGACGCGTTCTATACCGGCGAGATCGCCGAAGCCATCGTGGCCAAGGTACGCAGCCATGCCAATGCCGGTTACCTCTCGTTGCAGGACTTGCAGCAGTACCAGGCCAAAGAGCGCGAGCCCGTGTGCGGCCCCTATAAGGCATGGCGCATCTGCGGCATGCCGCCGCCGTCTTCGGGCGGGGTGACGGTGTTGCAGACCCTGGGCATTCTCGAAGCCGTACAGCGCGCCACGTCGCAGCGCGATCTGGCAGCGTTGCGCCCGCTTGCGAGCGCATCCCCGGCTGGCCTGGAGGCATCACCACTGGCCGTGCACCTGATCGCCGAGGCTGAGCGTTTGGCCTATGCCGACCGCGCACAGTACCTGGCCGACAGCGATTACGTGCCGGTCGCGGTCAAGGCGCTTACCGACGCCGACTACCTGGCCAGCCGTGCAGCGCAGATAGGCGAGCACAGCATGAAGCGCGCTCGCCCGGGCCAACCCCAGGGCGCCGACTTGGCCCTGGCGCCGGATCGCTCGCCATTGCGCATTTCCACCTCGCACCTCAGCGCGGTGGATGACAGCGGCCAGGCCCTGGCCATGACCACGTCGGTGGAGGCGGCGTTCGGTTCGCACCTGATGGTCAAGGGCTTCCTGCTCAACAACCACCTCACTGACTTCTCGTTCATTGCGCAGGAGCACGGCAAACCCGTGGCCAACCGGGTACAGCCGGGCAAGCGGCCGCTGTCGGCCATGGCGCCAACGCTGGTGTTCTCGCGAGCGTCGGGTGATCTGGTGGCCAGCCTGGGTTCACCGGGCGGCTCGCAGATCATCGGCTATGTGAACAAGGCTTTGGTTGGCTTGCTGGATTGGCAGCTAGACCCGCAACAGGCCGCAGGCTTGCCCAACTTTGGCAGCCGCAATGCCGGCACCGAGGTGGAAGCGGGGCTGAGCAGCCCGGCGCTGATCCGGCAGTTGGCAGCCTGGGGGCATGAGGTGACGCCCATGACCATGACCAGCGGCATGCAGATCATCCAGCGCCGTGGCGAGGGTTGGTCGGGTGGCGCCGACCCGCGGCGTGAAGGTGTGGCCCTTGGCGACTAGCCGTGATAGAACGCAGTCTTGCCATTCAGTCGTTGAATACCCAGATGTCCATTAGCGTTAAATCGAATAGGGCGCTGTTCGACCTCGACCTGCTACGCGCGATTGTGGTGGTGGCCGATTGCGGCAGCTTCACCACCGCTGCCGCTCGCCTGCACTCGACACAGTCGACCATCAGCCAGAAGGTACGCCGCCTGGAAGACATGGTCGGCCACCGTTTGCTGGTGCGGGGCAACCGCGATGTGCTGCCCACCGATGCCGGGCAAACCTTGCTCGGCTACGCCCGGCACATGCTGGCCTTGAACGACCAGATGCTCGAAGCCCTGGCCGGGGCGATGGTGGGCACCACCGTGCGCCTTGGTGTGCCCGAAGATTTCGTTGGCGGGCGCACCACCAATGCGCTATCGGCCTTCAGCCGCCTGCATCCGCAGGTGAAGCTGGAAGTGACCAGCGGCCTGTGCCGCGACCTCAGCCAGGCCTACGACAACGGTGAGCTCGACCTGGTGTTGCTCAAGCAGCGGCGCAACACCCGCGAGGGCGTGGCCTGCTGGCCCGAGCGCCTGCAATGGATCGACAGTGCGCGCACCCCCGCCTTCGAGCTGGACCCGATCCCGTTGGTGACCTTCCCGCCGCGGGGGCTGTACCGCGAAGACATGATCAACGCCATCGAAGGCATGGGTCGGCGCTGGCGCATCAGTTTCACCAGCTCCAGTCTCAGTGGTATCCAGGCGGCAGTGGCCGATGGCATGGGTGTCAGCCTGCTGCCGCCAAGGGCGGCCACTGGCGAGCATCGGGTGCTGGGGGCGGGGCAGGGGCTGCCGGAGGTCGACAGTTATGAAATCGTCATCGTGCATCGGCCGACGGCGGATGTGATGGTCAAGGCGTTGGCCGACGTGATGACACAGTTGCTGGCGGGCGGTGGGATATAGCGTGCCTGACGACAAGGCCGCTCCTACACCGACCGCGTCAGTGGTCAGGCCGCAGCCATTCTCGGCGACAGGTGAATCCCCGCAATCTTGCAGCGCACCGAGCCACCGGCCATTTCGATGGTGTGCACATCCAGCGGCACCAGCCGCGCCGAACGCTCGATGCGGCGGCGCTGCTCATCGGTTAGGCAACGCGTCGGATGCGGTTTTTGGCAGCGTGGCCACGGGTGTGGCTGAACAGGTCTTTCGGGTCGTCTTCCACCCACGGCACCAGGTCGATCTTCGAGCCCATGCCGCGTTTTTCGGCTTGCTGTAGTACGTACCGTAGTACGGTGTAGTCTTCCAGGGCGAAGCCCACCGAATCGAACACGGTGACCTGACTGTCACTCTGGCGCCCCTCGGTATCGCCGCGCAGTACACGCCACAGCTCAACGACTGGGAAGTCCGCCGGCAGTTGCTGGATGTCGCCTTCAATACGGGTTTGTGGTTCGTACTCGACGAACACGCGGGCCTTGCGCAGTACATCAGCGTGCAGCTCGGTCTTGCCCGGGCAGTCGCCGCCCACGGCATTCAGGTGCATGCCGGGTTCGAGCATGTCGGGGGTGATGATGGTGGCGTAGGCCTTGTCGGCAGTAACAGTGGTGATGATGTCCGCGCCTTTCACGGCTTCGGCTACCGAGCCGACCCGGCGGATGGTGAGGCCGCTGTATTCCTTGAGGTTGGCAATCAGCTTGGCGGTGGCCAGCGGGTCGGTGTCGTACGCAACGATTTCTTCGATACCCAGGTGCTTATGGAAGGCCAGCGCCTGGAATTCGCTTTGTGCGCCGTTGCCGATCAACGCCATCTTGCGTGCGTTCGGCCGGGCCAGTGCCTGCGCAGCCATCAACGAGGTGGCGGCGGTGCGCAAGGCGTTGGCGATGGTCAGTTCGGACAGCAACACCGGGTAACCGGTGTCGACATCGGCCAGCACGCCGAAGGCCATTACCGTATGCAGGTCACGGGCAGTATTGGTCGGGTGGCCGTTAACGTATTTGAAGGCATAGCGGTTGTTGTCGGCAATCGGCATCAATTCGATAACACCCACTTCCGAATGGCTGGCAACACGCGCAGACTTGTCAAACTCCTGCCAGCGTTTGAAGTCTTCACGCAGGGCCTCAGCCAGTTCGCCTATGAACGGCGCTACGCCAATGTCATGTACCAAGTCCGACATGGTTGGAACATCAATGAAATACGTCATGCTCTTGCACCTTGTTATTGCGCGGTTGCCCCGGTCACGGCAGGCGGCACGCTTAAGATTGTTGAAGTGGCATGAACATTTTGATGAAAGGTTGCGTCAATCGGAAGAATGCAGGTTGCCAGTTTCATCAACTTTCTAGACAATCTGCCACCCCAAAGTAGCAATCTGATTATTGGCAGGCGTTATGGATACGATTGATCGGGAACTGATTGCGCTGTTGCGGGACAATGCACGTACCCCTGTGTTGACCCTGGCGAAGAAGCTCAAGGTGGCCAGGGCAACCGTGCAAAACCGCATTACCCGGCTCGAAGAGCAGGGCGTGATCATTGGTTACACGGTACGCCTGCGGTCCGACGCGCTGGAGCAGGGCGTGCGGGCAATCACCAGCATCGGCATCAGCGGCCACCACGCCGCAGAGGTCAAGCACGCGCTGCGCGGGCATCCCAACGTGGTGGCCATCCATACCACCAATGGCCGCTGGGACCTGATGGCAGAGCTGCGCGCCGACACCCTCGAAGCCTTCGACCGGGCGCTGAACACCATTCGGTCGATCCCGCACATCGAGAATACCGAGACCAGCATCCTGCTCTCGACCTACAAGATGTGACCGCTGGGTCAGGCCTTTTGACAGGCGCATTGTGCAAACTGTCACCTGGGCTTTTCACACTGCAAAAAATCCCTTTGCCTGTGTGCATTCTGTAGCGTTCCGCTTGACCTGGGCCGCTGGCAGAATGAAACGGCTTTCGCGGGACGGTTTCAGGCGCACGTTCTGACGGTGCGTTTAAACAATAAGAAAGTCCGTTGCTAAGTTGCATCAGGCATTAGTTTGATTTTTTATTGCCTACGCTTTTATCATTTGAATGACATGAGACCTGCACCTTGGTTTCAATTTGTTGGTGCGCTGCGGGGCGTGGAAGTTTTACATAAAAAGAATAAGAAGTTGACTACGCATCAAACGTGCAACGCGAAAAGCAGCGCGCCGGAAGCGGGCCGAGTGCTCAAAAGACGGCTGGAAAACCGGCACATACAGCTTATTTCGATCAATGGCGCAATGGGTACCGGGTTGTTAATGGGCTCGGGCAAAATCATTGCGCTGTCCGGCACTTCGATCATTCTGGTGTACGCCATCATCGGCTTTTTCGTCTTCTGCATCATGGGGGCCATGCGCAATCGACGTTCAAGCTGCCGGGTGGCAAGGTCACCGCGGCGCTGTCGCAGCTGTTTCTGATCTTCGTGTTGTGCCTGCTGGCGCTGGAGCCAGACACCCGTACCGTGCTGGTCCGCGCCGCGCGGGCACAGTGGCAGAAATTGACTCAGGGCGATAGGGCCTGCGCGCGATCAGTCAGCGCACGACGGCATTGTCTGCTGCAATGATGTTTCCCACGCAGCAACTGTGGGCTTCCCAGTGATCTGGAGGCAATTGCCTAAAGCCCCATGGGTTGGGTGGCGCGTAGGATCTTTCGGGCAAGTCCCTTAATGTTGTTACAGGAAACCAAAATGAAAAAAATAGCATTCATTACACTGCTGGCCGCCGCAGGCCTGGTTCAGGTTGCGCATGCCAACGATGCCGTCTTCAGCGAGCAGCCTCAAGCTGACCGTGGGGGTGTCAACAGTATAGGCGTGCCAGAAATACAGTGCCCTGAGGGTACTTTCTTGACCCCGATCGGCACTTGCGAGCCAAGTTTCGATTTTGACTGATACCCAGGCGATCTGGTGGATAGCCCTCAATGCTGACGTTCGGCGACAGCCCTCAGGGTTCTGAGGGTTACCACCGGCGCATCCACCACGAACCGATTGGCAAGCCAGCCCGGCACATCTCCGGCCGGGTCGGCTTGCAACTGGTACGTCACTTCGGTCAACCGCTCATTCAACGGTTTCATTCGCCACTCACCACTCAGGTGCTGCACCCGGATCAACCCGTCAACCTGGGGAATCTTGTCGGGCTCAGCGCTCAGGTGTCGCAGCAGCGTGCCGTCATCCAGGCGTTCGCTGCTCACCTTCAACACAATGTCCCGTGGCATGGTCGGCCAGGGCAGGTTGGTGGTCAGGTACACCCAGGTGTCGGCCCCGTCCACGTCCAGCAGGCGCATCTGGTCACAGGCATATAGCCACTTGCAGGCCACCCGCAGGTTCTCCTGCAGGTCGGTGAGCGTGCGCACGCTGGCTTTCATGGTGCTCACACCACGAAACTGCTGGTAGGGCGAGTCGGGTACGCCACTGAGGTACACGCGGATGCCTTCGCGGTCGTAGGCAAGGTTCCAGGCATCGGCGGCCAGGGCAGGGGTGCACAGCAGCAGGAGGGTAAGCAGCAGGCAGCGGGGCATGGCCGGTACCGTGCGGGAGATGGGTGTTTCAGTATGCGCGGCAAATGGAAAGCCCGCCAGATTGGCGGGCTTAGGGCATCAGCCTGAGCTTAGCGCTTAGGATTCAGCGTCAAATGCACATGACGGTTCACGTCCTTGTACAGCAGGTAGCTGAACTTGCCTGGGCCGCCGGCGTAGCAGGCTTGCGGGCAGAAGGCGCGCAGCCACATGAAGTCGCCGGCTTCCACTTCGACCCAGTCCTGGTTCAGGCGGTACACCGCCTTGCCTTCCAGCACGTACAGGCCGTGTTCCATCACGTGGGTTTCCGCGAACGGGATCACGCCGCCCGGCTGGAAGGTGACGATGTTTACGTGCATGTCGTGACGCATGTCGGCCATGTCGACGAAGCGGGTGGTGACCCAGCGGCCTTCGGTGCCCGGCATTTCGATGACGGTGGCGTTGTCGCGGTGGGTAACAAACGACTCGGGTACGTCCAGGCCTTCAACTTTCTGGTAGTGCTTGCGCAGCCAGTGGAAGGTCACATTGGATTTGCTGTTGTTGCGCAGGCTCCACTCGGCGCCCGGGGCCAGGAAGGCGTAGCCGCCCGGTACCAGGGTGTGATGCTTGCCTTCGACGGTGATGTCCAGCTCGCCTTCGACGATGAACACCACGGCTTCGGCGTTCGGGTCCAGCTCTGGGCGCTCGCTGCCGCCTTCCGGGGCCACTTCGACGATGTACTGGGAGAAGGTTTCGGCAAAACCGGTCAGTGGGCGGGCAATGACCCACATGCGCATCTTGTCCCAGAACGGCAGGTGGCTGGTGACGATGTCACGCATCACGCCTTTAGGGATAACGGCATAGGCTTCGGTGAACATGGCACGGTCAGTCAGCAGCTCGGTTTGAGCCGGGTGCCCACCGTGGGGGGCGAAGTACGAATGGTTCGACATGGACGATCTCGACTTGTTGTTCTCTCCCCATGCCGTGAACCGCACCGGCCGGTGCGGCGCAGGGGATGTGGCGACAGAATAGGGTTGAGCGCGTGGCATCCACAAATTAAATGTTGGAATACCCGGTATTTAATCGCTGAATGTCAACCTGACGCCCAATGTGCTGTGCCGGCAGCTGGTCGCCTTGGCCGAACAGCTTGTGGCGCAGGGTGCCCTCGGTGTAGCGCGAAGGGTAGCGACCACGGCGTTGCAGTTCGGGCACCAGCAAATCGACGACATGGGTCAGGTCGTCCGGCTGCACGGCATAGGTCAGGTTGAAGCCATCGATGCCGGTCTGGTCCAGCCAGTTTTCCAACTGGTCGGCGACCTCGCTGGCTGAGCCGACCAGCACCGGTCCGCGCCCCCCCAGGCCAACGAATTCGGCGGCCTCGCGCATGGTCCAGCGGCGCTTGGGGTCGGCGGCGGTGAACGCGGCCAGGGCGGCGCGACCGGCATCGTTTTCGACATATTCGATCGGCGCGTCGGGGGCGAGGCCGGCAAAGTCGATGCCGGTCCAGCCCGACAGCAGTGCCAGGGCAGCGTCCAGGTCGACGTAGCGACGGTATTCGGCGAAGCGGGCCTCGGCTTCTTCCCGGGTGGGGGCGACGATCAGCAACGCCTGCGCATAGATCAGCACCTCATCACGACCCCGCCCGGCGGCCTCGCTGGCCTGGCGGATGCCGTCGGCGTAGCGGCGCAACACCGTGGGCGTCGGGCCGCTGATGAACACGCATTCGGCATGCTGCGCGGCAAATTGCTGGCCACGTGCCGAAGCACCTGCCTGGAACAGCACCGGCGTGCGTTGTGGCGACGGCTGGCACAAGTGCATGCCGGGCACCTGGAAGTGCTCGCCCACATGGTTGATAGCGTGCACCCGCGAAGGTTCGATATAGCGCCCACTGTCACGCTCCAGCAGCACGGCATCGTCGTCCCAGCTTTTCTCCCATAGTTTGTACAGCACCTGCAGGTACTCTTCGGCAAGGTCGTAGCGCTGGTCGTGGCCCAGCTGGCGCGCCAGGCCGAGGTTGCGTGCGGCGCTGTCGAGGTAGCCGGTGACGATGTTCCAGCCAACCCGGCCATTGCTCAGGTGGTCGAGCGTGGACATGCGCCTGGCGAAGGGGTAGGGGTGTTCGTAGGTCAGCGAAAAGGTAACGCCGAAACCGAGGTGCTCGGTGACCCCGGCCATGGCCGGTACCAGCAGCAGCGGGTCGTTGACCGGCACCTGCACACCACCGCGCAAGGCGGCTTCGGGCCCGCCTTGGTAGACATCGTAGATGCCCAGCACATCGGCGATGAACACGGCGTCGAACAGGCCGCGCTCCAGCAGGCGAGCCAGGTCGGTCCAGTAGCTCAGGCGGTTGAATGCCACGCTGGTGTTGCGCGGGTGGCGCCACAGGCCGGGGGACTGGTGGCTGGCGGCGTTCATGCTGAAGGCGTTGAAGCGGATCGGGCGGGGCATGGTGGCTGCGCTCCGCTCAAGGCAAGACGGAAGCCGGGTAGACCGCATCGGCCACCTGCAGCTTGCGTGGAATCAGGCCCAGGCCCTGGAAGGTATCGGCCAGTTTCTGTTGTTCGGCAACGATTTGCGGGGTGATGGCCACGGCATTGTAGTTACGCCGTTCGCTGGCCATTTCCAGCACGTTGGCGCTGATGCCCAGTTGCGGCGCCAATAGCGCGGCAACCTCGGCAGGCTTGGCGTTGGCCCACTGGCTGACCTTGCCCAGTTCGCTGAAGAAGGTTTTCAGCAGCGCACGGTGGTGGTCGGCATAGCTGGCGGTGGACAGGTAGAACGTCCGGTTGTTGGACAGGCCGCTACCGTCGCGCAGGTTCTTCAGGCCGGGCTGGCTTTCTGCTGCGGCGAGGAACGGGTCCCACAGGGTGACGGCCTGGACACTGCCGGACTGCAGGGCAGCCACGGCATCGGCGGCATTGTTGACGTAGGCGGGGGTAATGTCCTTGTAGGTAAGGCCAGCCTGCTCCAGCGCTACGGCCAGCAGGTACTGGGCGTTCCAGCCGCGGCCGGTGGCCACGCGCTTGCCTTTCAGGTCTTGCACGCTGGTCAGGTGGTCCTGCTCGCGCACCACCAGGCCGATGCCGCGTGGGTAGGGTTGTTCGGCAGCCAGGTACACCACCGGTTTACCGGCGGCCTGGGCGAACACGGACGGCGCATCGGCGGCATGACCCAGGTCGATGGCACCCGTGCTCAAGGCTTCGAGCAACTGCGGGCCGGCGGCAAATTCGTGCCAGCTTACGGTTACACCTTGTGGTGCCAGCGCTTTTTCCAGGGCGCCGCTGCCTTTGAGGATGTTGATACTGTTGAACTTCTGGTAGCCGATGCGCAGGGTCTTGGCGTCGTCGGCCAGAGCTTCGGACCAAGGCAGCAGGGCGCTGGCCACACTGGCCAGCAGGCCGCCGATCAACAGCCGGCGCAGGGGAGAGAAAGCACGGGTTGGCATGGGTTTGCTCCTTGAAACCGAGTGGGAAACGATGTGCCCAGCCTAAGGAGGTGGCGTTCGGCTTTCAATTTTTATATTCCTGTTTGTTAGAATGTTTAGTTATTTTTATATCCATTTGTTTTTTGTAATGTTCTGCATTTCTCGACATTTTTTTCACATTCGCTTGCTAGCATCGCGGCAATCCCGAGGAGCCCCTACATGCCGCACATCCTGCGCAAGCGCAGCACCCGCATCGCCCTGACTGCCACCACCGGTCTGCTTACCGCCACCCTGGGCTTTTTCGCCTGGCAGAGCTTCTACCCGGTTCAGGCTGCCTCCGGCTGGGATGTCGAGGTACTGCACCGCGATGTGACCAAAGCCGCCTCGCTGCTGCCGCAAGCCGATGGCAGCCTGCTGGTCAGCCGCGAGCTGGATGATGGCCGTGGCAGCATCCTCAAGATCACCGCGACCGGCGACCGGGTCATGATCATCGATAACCTGTCCAAGCCCGACGGCATGGTGGCGGCTCAAGGGGGGTGGGTGTTCAGTCAGGAAGGCGGCCGGGCACCTGTCAGCCTGGCCCGCGATGGCCAGGTGACCCCCCTGTTCGACGGCGACAGCGTGCAAGGCTTGTGGAATGACGGCGACCACCTGTATGCCATCGAAGACCGCAAAGGCAATGGTCGCTTGATGCGTTACGACTGGAACAGCGGCCAGCTCGATGTGCTGCGTTCCGGCCTGACCGAAACCGAAGGGCTCACCCGCTGCGCGGGCCGTGTGCTGTACACCGAAAAGGCCAATGGCAAGGTCCGCGCATTGTCCGACGATGGCAGCGACCCGGTGGTGGTCGAAGGCCTGCGCAACCCGACGTTCCTGTACTGTGATCAGCGCGGCCTGTGGATCAGCGAAGACAACACCCACCGTGCCCGGCTGCTGCGTGTTGACGCCGATGGCGTTCAGCACACGGTGCTGACTTTCCTCAAGGCGCCACAGTCGATCGTGGCGGATGGCAAAGGTGGTTACTTGCTGGCCGAAGGCGGGCGTAACCGCGTGCTGCACCTGACGCCGCCGCTGGAGCGCAATACTGCCCAGCGGGAGTGATGCCCGCGGCGTGCCGTGAATGATTTCACGGCCAGCCACCCATGAGGCTTTATGGCTACCCGACCAACAGCGCGCTTCCCTGCATGGCCGCGCTCACGGATAATCCCCCTCATTCCAATAAATAGCCTGTGAGTGGGTATGAGTGATTCCGTAGTTGGCCTCGGCCAGCCTGAAACCGAAGGGGGGCGCAGAACGCGCAAGAACAACCCCGAGAAAACGCGCGAGGATATCCTCCAGGCGGCCATCAACGAGTTCGTCCAGCAAGGGCTGGCCGGCGCCCGCGTCGATGCCATCGCCGAACGCACTGCCACCTCCAAGCGCATGATCTACTACTACTTCGGCAGCAAGGAGCAGTTGTACTGCGAGTGCCTGATCAAGCTGTATGGCGACATCCGCAAGACCGAGCAAAGCCTGGACCTGGAGTCGCTGCCGGCCGAGCAGGCGATTCGTCGTCTGGTTGAGTTCACCTTCGATCACCACGACCGCAACGTCGATTTCGTGCGCATCATCTGCACTGAAAACATCCACTATGGCGAGTACGTCAAGCAGTCGCCGGCCATTCGTGAAATGAGCAGCCTGGTGCTCGAAGCGTTGGGTAACACCCTGCGCCGTGGCGTGCAGGAAGGGGTTTTTCGTGGCAGCATCGAAGTGATCGACCTGCACATGCTGATGAGCGCGTTCTGCTTCTACCGGGTGTCGAACCGCCATACCTTCGGCGAGATCTTCCAGATCGACCTGTCCGATGACGAGATCAAGCTGCGCCACAAAGCCATGATTTGCGACGCCGTGCTGCGTTACATACGCGCCTGAACGGCGCTCACTCGCCCAGCCGCTGCTCCCGCGAGGGCGGGTAGCCGAAGTAGGCCGCATAGCACTTGCTGAAATGCGACACCGAAACAAACCCGCAGGCCACTGCCACTTCCATCACCGACAGGTCGGAATACTGCAGCAGGCGGCGGCTTTTGGTGATGCGCAGCTCCATGTAGTAGCGCCGCGGCGACGTGCCCAGCTGGGCCTGGAACAGCCGGTCGATCTGCCGTCGCGAGCGCCCGCTGTAGGCGGCCAGCTGGTCGAGGCTGAGGGTTTCCTCCAGGTTGTTTTCCATCAGTTCGACGATGGTGCGCAGGTGCAGGCTCATGGACTTCTTCGCCCCCGGTCCAACCTGACGGTAACGCGCTCCGGAGAATGACAGGATTTCTTCCACGCCTTCGGCCAGGCCATCACCATACAGCCGGCGCACCAGGCCCAGCATCAGCTCCATGGCACCGTTGGGGCTGGCGGCGCTGAGGCGGTCGCGGTCGAGGGTAAAGCTGGCCGGGGTAATGCGTGTTTGCGGGCTGCGTTCGGACAGGCTGGCGCGCTGTTCGGGGTGGATGCTGCAACCGTAGTCGTCCAGCACCCCGGCGCGGCCTAGGAACCAGGCGCCGTTCCACAGGCCACCCAGGGCCATGCCGTGGGCCGCGCAGTCGTCCAGCAGGCGGTCGAGTTCCGGGTATTTCAGGGGCGTGCGCAGGCCGCCGCAGATCACCAGCAAGTCCAGCTCCTTCAGCGCCTCGGCGGACAGCTCAGTGGCCACCAGCTCCAGCCCCAGGTCGCTGAGCACCCGGTCGCCATCCATCGACAACGGGGTGAACCGGAAGCTGTCCGTGCGCAGCAGGTTGGCGGTGACCAGCACATCCATGGCGACGGTAAAGCTGGCCATCGAGAAATGTTCGAGCAGGACGAAGTCAACCCTGTACGGAGCCTGGGCGTTGGCGCTGGTGGATTTCAGTCGCAGCATGTTGCTGGTACTGGTCTTCTTGCTGAACTGACGTGGCGTTGGCACTCTGGTCTCCGCTTCCTGGCTGGCCCGCAGAGTGTGGCGGCTGGCTGGGGGAAAGACAATCTCCCGGGTGCGCGTGTCGTATTTCAGGTCGTGTTCAGGCAACCTGCCTGGCTTGGCCCTTCGCCGCCATGCCGCCCCCTATTACCGAGGACACCCTTCATGAAGTACGTCATTGCCCTGCTGTGCAGCCTGTTGCCGTTACTGGCCAATGCCTTGGAGGCGGGCGACAAGCTGGCACCGTTCACGCTGCTTGACCAGTATGAGCAGGCCTACAGCCTTGATGCTGGCACGCAGATCCTGCTGGTGGCGCGCGACATGGACGGCGCAAAGATGGTAAAGGCTGCGCTGGCCGAGCAGCCCAAGGGCTACCTCGAGGCGCGTCATGCCGTGTTTGTTGCCGACATCCAGCGCATGCCGGCGATCATCAGCAAGCTGTTCGCCATCCCCGCCATGCGCGCATACAACTACCGTGTGCTGCTTGACCGTGAAGGGCGCGTGGCCAGCCGTTATTCCGGGCAGGATGGCCAGGTACAGTGGTTGCAACTGGAGCAGGGGGCGCTGGTGGGCCAGCGGGCGTTTATCGATGCGGCGGCGCTGAAGTCGGCGCTGGAACAAGCACCACACTGAATGGGCTGCACTGGCGCCAAACAAAACAATCTGAACCCTCGGCGCTTGCTGAAACCCAACCCATTACACGCCAAATGGGAGAGCGCTCATGGAAATCGGAACGATCTGGATCATCATCGCGGCCTTCGTCATCCTGCTGGAGGTCTGGGCGATCTGGCACATCATTGGCAGTGATCGGCGCGCCGAACGCAAGATGCTGTGGGTCGTCTTCGTGGTGTACGCGCCATTTCCCGGGTTGTTGTGCTGGGCATGGCGCGGGCCCAGGGCGGTAAAGGGCAGGGCGGTACTGCAGGAAAAGTGACGGTGTCCGGCATCAGGCGCGGGGGCGCCTGATGCCTGTTGAGGCTCACTTGGGCAGGATGTCGAAGCGTATGGCGGGGCCTAGCCCGTTCACCATCAGGCTGCCGTAGAATTTCACGGTAGACAGCACACGCAGCTGCTTGAGCGCATTATGAATATATTCGTGAATCAGTTTCTCAGCCTCGAGCTTGCGCTCTGCAAGCGTGGAGCCCTTGAGTTCGACCGTCCCAAGCAAGGTGGTCTCAATGTGCTCAACGGTGTCCAGGCCGAGATTTTCCCGTAGGTGTACCCGTGCCTGGGCGGCATCGGCGTCATCGCGTGCGGTGTGCGGCTTGATGGTATAGGCCAGCTGGAAATCAAAATTACTCATGCGCTTTTCCTTGTTGGATTCAGGCCTCCATGCCGGGGCTGGTAATCTAGCGCGCGACGGCCGCCGCGCAAACAGACGCGTGGTTCACATCAGTTCGCCTTCTGTGCGAAACGTCCTACGCTGCGCTTGACCTCGAGTTAACTTAAGGTCCGATACTCCGCCACTCTTCCATCCGATCGAGGGCATGTCGTGACCCATCAAGCCGTATTCCAGCTGAGCAACCCCGAGGGCCTTTACGATCCCAGTGGCAATGCCTATTCCCACGTCGCCGAGGTACGCGCCGACAGTCGGCTGTTGTTCATCGCCGGCCAAGGCGGGGAGGACAGCGATGGCCAGCTGTCACCCCTGTTTGCCGAACAGGCCCGCCAGGCGCTGGTAAACCTGGAGCTGGCGTTGGCATCCAAAGGCGCCAGCCTGGCTCAGGTGTTCAAGCTGACCTTGCTGATTGTCGAGCATTCTGAAGCGCGCCTGCGCCAATGGGTAGTGGAGGCGGACAGGGCGTGGGGGCCGCACATGAAGCCGACCTGCACCCTGATCCCGGTGCCACGGCTGGCGCTGGACGGCATGCTGGTGGAGATCGAGGCTGTTGCAGCGTTGTAGCACCGGGTCAAGCGGCGCTCACGTCGTTAGAAGAACCTGCGCTGTGCCTTGAGCGTGACCATGCTGTCGCAATAGGTGTTCATGCCCGAATACGCATCGCAACCCCCGCCACTGAGGTTGGAGTTGCTGTAGACCAGGTTCAGGTCGATGCCAAGCCAAGGCCGCGACAGCTCCAGCGACCAATCGGAAAAGGCAGTCACCTGGCTGCCGTCGCCAATGGTGAACGGTGTACCCAGTTGGTGGTGGGCGAGCTTTACGGTCAGGTCGACATCGAACAGCGGCAGTTGGCCAAAGTCGGCGAACAGCGTGCCGGTGCGGTTGTTGGGGTTATCGCGCAACGCGCCGCCGAAACGGCTGCCCAGCACCGAGATGCCACCGTACAGGGCGTAACTGTCGGGGCCTGCGATATTCGGCTGACTGTAATGGATCAACCCTACCTCGTAGCCCAGGCTGCTGTCGAAATGGTGCTTGTAGCCCAGGTAGCTGTCCAGGCGCAGGGTCGAGTTGGGGGCAACGCCCATGCTGGGCGCGTACTGGCCCAGGTACCAGCCACTGGCGTGACTGAAGTCCAGCCCACCATGGAAGGCGCCGACGGCACTGGGTGAGATAAGGCCTTGGGCCATGGTGCGCGAGGGTGTGGTGCCGAGTGTGAAGTCGAAGCTGCCCAGTTCGCGTTTGATCTGCTGGGCCAGTAGAACAGGGCTAAACAGCAGTGCAGCGCTCAGCAACAGAAGGGGCCTGGTCATGGTCTCCATCCTGGAAGGCTTGCGGTTGAGCGCTAGAGGATACCTGTACAGGTGGAACGAGGGAACCGCTGCTTGCCCCTGTCAGCCTTTGGTCGAAGTGTCTGCGTCGGTGGCTTCCGTTACTACAGGCAGGTTGTCAGCGCGCTGGATGACCCGCCGTTGCTGCTCGTAGTCGTCAAGGGAAAGACCGCGACGCTGTAGCGCTTCCAACTGCAACTGGCGGGTTTCTTCAGCTGTGTACGGGCGCAGTTCCGGGTGGCTGGCACAGCCGCTCATGATGGCGATGGCAAAAACGGCGAAGGTGGCGAAAAGTAGGCGGGCCAGGGTGTTCATCAGGGTAGCTCCAAGGGCCGGGGTCATGGGCGGCGAGTCGATGGAGCAAGGTTATTAGGCCAAGGCGCCCGGTAGAAATTGCCCTGCTCGATAGTGACTATCGATGAACCGGGCGGGCTTTCGGCACCTGGCCAAAACCGCCGGAAGCGTTGGGCCCGCTGTTCGGCCAGGATGTGGTGGGTGATGACTGGTACGGCTACCACTTCCGCATCCTCGATGCACAAGGCCCCTCTGCCCCTGGCGGCGCGTACAGCTACTGATAGGCAACCAGATGAGCCGTGGTTTTTGCCATGGTCGTCTGGCCGGCCAGGTACGACGACACTGGGGTGATGAGCTTCATGATCAGCCACGACGGCCAGGTGTTCGAGAAAAACCTCGGGCCACAGGGTGACAGGCTGGCCAAGGCGATGAAACGCTTCGACCCGGATGACAGTTGGCAGGTGCTGGACGTGGCGGCCTAAGACTGACTCCGGTCGCGCAGTGACCGCCGCTTGCACCGTTCAGTGCGTACGTGCAGCCCTGACCTCCCGTGCCGTGCACCCATATTGCTGGCGAAATGCGCGGGTGAACTGCGCCTGATCGGCAAAGCCCCAGCGGAACGCCAGTTCGCCAATGGCCAGGTGGCAATACGGGTCGCGCAGTTGCCGGTGCACAGCCTCCAGGCGTTGCAGGCGCACCCATTCGCCAAGGGTGTAAGGCGTGATCGCGAACAGCTTGTGCAGGTAACGCAACGACAGCCCGCAGGCGCTGGCGATGGTTTGTGGCGTGAGTTCGGGGTCGCCCAGGTGTTGCAGCACGTACTGCTCCACCCGCGTCAGGTGCAGGGTGCTGAGGTTGCTGCCTTCGCTGCCCAGTACGCGGTCGTCCTGTTGCAGGGCCAGCAACAGGGTGGCTGAGGCCTGTTCCAGCAGCAAATGCCGGGCAGCCACAGGGCTGGCATCGAAATGGCGGGCGCACAGGTCCAGCTGTTCGACGAAGATGCGCCCCAGGCCCTGGCTGGCATCGAAGCAATGCCGGGTATAGCGTTTGTGCCCCAGCAAGTTGGCCTTGAGTGCCTGCTCAGGCAGCTTGAGCACCCACAGGTCGTTCTGTGTGCCGTAATGGAAGCGGTAGGGGGCGTCGCCGCGCTCGACGATGAAACCACCCGGGCGACAACTGATCGGGTGACCGTCCTGTTCGAAGTGCACCTCGCTGCTGTGCGGCACGGTCACCAGGTAGAACGCTTCATGGTCCTGGCCGATGTGCGCCTTGCTGCGCGAGTAGCCCAACGGGCTGGAGCGCAGGCGCGACAGGCTGAGCGGCGTGCTGGGCGTGCTCCAGCGCTGCAGGTGGCCATTGAACGGCTGTTCGGTGGCAAACTGCAGGCTCAATGGGAAATAGGTGTCGCTGATGGCTTCGGCCCAGCGCGCCTGGCGCTCCGGCTGAGCCCAGCCGTGGGTCGAGAGTTCTGTGGGCATGGTGGGTCCTTTTTCAAAGAGGGCAGCATTGAAAAAAGGAACTGCAGGCAAGCTACTCAAGCAGCTCTTGTTATTGTGCAAACCGCCCGGCAACGCGAGGCTGCCAGGCGGCTTTCAGGCCCATGATCGGCGCACGCCGACCGTTTGATCAAGCCCCTCGTGTCACCCGGTAGGTGGCCGAAGGCTCCAGGCGCGCCTGCCAGCCCGGCGGCACGACGATGTTGGTGGTGTCCTCCTCGATCACGCAGGGGCCCTGCACGGTCTGCCCCGGCAGCAGACGATTGCCGTTGAACACGGGCGTGGGTTGCCACGCCCCGTCGGTGCTGAACAGCATCGGCCGGACGCTTTGCGGGGTGGCTGCCGGCGGTTCGGCCGGGCCCTGCAACTCAGGTTGCGGTGGGCGTGGCAGGTGGCCGATTACCGAGCACTCAAGGTTCACCAGTTCCACCGGGCTGTCGGGTTCGCTGTACGAGTACAGGGTCTGGTGGCGGCTGTGGAAGCGGTTGATCAGCGCGGCCAGGCCTGCTTCATCCAGGGCATGCTGCGCCAGCTCCACGCTGCATTCATGGATCTGCCCCTGGTAGCGCATTTCCAGGGTGTAGTGGCAACTGCTGGCCTGGTCGCCAAAGCCGTCTTGGCGCAAGTTGGCCAGGCCTTGCTGGCGCAGTTCGGCAAGGGCGTGGTTGAGCTGCTCCAGGTTCACATGCCCGGCGTCCAGGCGCATCGACAGGCTGGTGAGCTGGTCGTAACGTACATCGGACAGGATCTGGCCGAACGCACACAAGCCCGAGGCCACCTTGGGGATCAGCACGGTCTGCATGCCGATTTCCTCGGCCAGGCGGACCACGTGCATGCCCGCCGCACCGCCTGCGCCAATCAGGGCGAAGTCGCGCGGGTCGTGGCCGCGCTCAATGGACACGCGGCGAATGCCGTTGACCATGTTCAGGTTCACCAATGTAGTGATGCCGAACGCCGCCCGTTCCACGCTGATGCCCAGTGGCTCGGCGATCTTGCTGCGTATGGCATCCAGTGCGGCCTGGCGGTTCAGGCGGATGCTGCCGCCCAACAGTGCACCATCCGGGAGGTAGCCCAGCGCCAGGTTGGCGTCGGTTACCGTGGGCTCACTGCCGCCTTTGCTGTAGCACACGGGCCCCGGCATGGCACCGGCGCTGCGCGGGCCGACCTGCAGCATGCCGAACTCGTCCAGGTGGGCGATGGAGCCGCCGCCAGCACCCAGCGTCTCCACCTGAATCATCGGCACGCCAATGCGCTGGCGCAGGAAGTCCACATCCTTGCTGAAGTTAGTGCGCCCGGCGTTGGTCAGGGTGATGTCGAACGAGGTTCCCCCCATGTCCACGGTAATGACGTTGTCGATACCGAATGGCCGTGCCACCGCTAGCCCGGCTTGGGGCGCCGAGGCGGGGCCGGAGTTGATGGCATTGACCGCGCGCTCACGCATCAGGTGCCCCGGCGCCAGGCCACCGTTGGACTGGAAGTAACGCACCGGTTGTTGCACGCCAAGCTCGTGGAACAGGCTGTCGATGCGCGCCACATAGCGGGCCATCACCGGGCTGAGGTAGGCGTTGACCACCGTGGTGGAGGTGCGGGTGTACTCGCGAATCTGCGGAAACACCTCGCAGCCCGTGCAGACGAATACCCCGGGCAGGGCTGCCCGCACCAGCTCGGCGGCACGCTGCTCATGGCTGGGGTTGCGCACCGACCACAGGAAGGAAATGGCCACGGCCTCTACGCCTTCGGCACGGAAGTAGTCGATGGCGGCGTGGATGGCGCGTTCGTCCAGCGGGCTGTGCTCACGGCCATCGCCGAGGATGCGGCCACCAATCGGGCGGCGCAGGTGGCGGGGGGCGAGCATGTGCGCTGGCGGATAGTGGGCGTCGTAGCGGTGGCCTTCTTCCTTGTGCCCCAAGCGGATTTCCAGGCTGTCTTCGTGGCCTTCGGTGCACAGCAGGCCCACCTTGACCCCGGTACGCTCGATCAGCGCGTTGAGGGCGACGGTGGTGCCGTTGATGCACAGGTCACAGTTGGCAATCAGCTCGGCCGGGCTGCGGCCGGTGGCGTCGGCGATCTGCGCCAGCCCGGCCCGAATGGCCAGGGTGCCGTCCTGCGGCGTGGACGGGGCCTTGAACAGCTGCACGCCGCCGTCGCGGTCGGCCAGGATGAAATCGGTGAAGGTGCCGCCGGCGTCGATGCCCAGGCGATATTGGTTGCGCATGATGGGTCTCCGGTCAGTGCGGGGCGCGGGCAAGGCGGGTTGCGGGTTCATCCAGCTGGCCATCGGCATCGACGACCACGCCGTATTCCAGGGCTGCGCCCTGGGGCGAGACCAGGCCGTTGCGCAGGTCTTGCAGGACGGCGGCAATCGGCCGGCGCAGCGGGTCGCCGTAGCCACCGCCACCGGGGTTGATGTTGATGATTCGCTCACCGGGCTGCAGGGTGAGCATCGGGTTTTGCGTGTAGTGGTCTTCGCTGCCATCGGCGTGGCGGTGGATCAGCCTGCCCAGCTTGGGCTCCAGCAGCGCATTGCGTGCCCCGGCGGCACCGGCGGTGGGCAGTTGCCGGCCTTCACCGAAGCCGACCACGGTCATGGCGTGGTCCAGCGGCTCGATCTCCAGCCGGGTGCCCGAGCCACCGCGAAACTCGCCAGCGCCGCCACTGTCGGCCATCAGGCTGTAGCGGTGGATGAGCACCGGGTAGGCATGTTCCAGCAGCTCGATGTCACCGCTCATCAGCGCGCCGAAGCAGCACAGCGGGCCGCACGCGTGCCAGCCATCCATCACCTTGTTGGCACCGGCACCGGCAATGATCGAGGCCAGCACCATGGTCACGTACTCGCTGTTGCCGTTGCGCGGGTCATGGCCGGCAATGTTGATACCGCTGGTATGCCCCCAGGAGGCCGTCACCCGTTGTGGCGAGGCTTGCTCCAGCGCAGTGCGCACGGCATCGGCCAGGGTTTCCATCGGCGTGGTGGTGCAGTTGACGTGGGGTGCCGGTTCTTCGGCGTTGCACAGGGTCCCTTTGGGCCCGACATCGACCGTGACGCAGCGGTACAGGCCTTCGTTGTAGGGCGGCGCCACCTGAGCGAACATCATCAGCCCCAGGTACACGCCCGACACCGAGTTGCCCTCGTAGGAGTTGATGAAGTAGGGCACTTGTGGCGGGCTGTCGATGCTCACATGGGCCTGGTCACCGCGAATCTGCACATGGGCGGTGATGGCCAGCTCGCCCAGGCCGTGGCCAGCATCTTCGAGCACGGCGGTGCCGCTGTAATCACCGTCCGGCACGTCGCGCAACAGCGCGCGCATGTGCCGGTCGGCCATGTCCTTCAGCTCGGCGATGCAGGCACGTACTTGGACCACGCCGTACTTGTCGAGCAGCTCCAGCAAGTGCCGCTCGCCCACCTTGCAAGCGCCGTACTGGGCATTGAGGTCGCCTTCCTGGAAGGGGCGTGCGCGCATGTTGGTGAGCATGAAGTTGATCACGTCTTCGCGGCGTTTGCCTTTTTCCCACAGCTTGACGGGTGGAATGCGCAGGCCCTCGGCGTAGATCTCCTTGGCGTCGGGGTTGTAGCCGGCAGGCACCGGGCCGCCGATGTCGGTCAGGTGGCCCTTGCACACGGTCCAGAACACCAGCTCGCCCTGGTAGTACACCGGTTTGTACATGCAGCAGTCGAGAATATGGCTGCCCTTGTAGGCCGGGTCGTTGTGGTAGATCACATCGCCTTCGGCGATGTCGTCGCCAAAGAACTCGGCCACGCACTTCATGGCCGGGATCAGCGAGCCCAGGTGAATGGGGATGTCCTGGCCCTGCAGGATCATTTCCGGCAGGTGGTCGAACAGCGAGTTGGAATAGTCGTGGGCCAGGTTGAACACACTGGACCGGCCGGTCTTTTCCAGGGTCAGGGTCATTTCGCGTTGCGCTGTCTCCAGCGCACCCCGGACAACCGCAAGGGTGATCGGATCTACTGTCTGCATAGGTCACCAACGTTTGTTCTTGTGCTTTGGGTGCGTGCCGCAGCGGGGGCGGCGCGTGGTGACAGGCTAAGGGGGAGGGTGGGGGGAAGGCTTGTCGCTGGGTGTACTGGATCTTGCGTTTTGGTGCACAAGGGGGCAAAGAAGGGCTACCGCCCCAGCATCTGCCGTACCAGCCATTGCCCCGCCGGCCCCAACGCCCGCCGGCTAGACCAGGCCACATCCATATTGACACGGCGCGGGTATCCCGCCATCTGCAGCTCCACCAACTCGATGCCAAACCTTGCCACCAGCGCCCTCGGCAGCTCGGCCCAGCCAAACCCGCGCACGGCGAACTCCAGCAACGTGAGGTAATCCGGTGCCGACCAAGCCTGACCACGGCCGTGATGCAGGCTGGGGGCGTAGGTCTTGATGTACAGCTGCCGGGCGTTTTCGAGGTGCTGTGTTTGCACCTGCCCAAGGCCCGCCAGCGGATGCCCGCTGGCCACATACACACCAAACTCCGCCTGTTCGGGCAAGCGGGCAACGGCAACGTCGGCGGGGTAGCCGGGTTGCGTGGCAAGGATGCCGACATGCGCCAGGCCCTGCTGGATCATGTCGATCACATCAGCGTCCTCCGCTGGGCCGCAGCGCAATTCGGTATGTGGATAGTGCTCGGCGAAACGGGCCATTACCGCGCCCTGGAAGGTGACGCTGTAGCTGTCCGACATCACCACCGACACCAACGGCTCCACGTTTTCCGCCAGCCGCACCGCCAAGGCATCGAGCTGGGCGCTGGCATCAAGAATGGCCTCCACGTGGCTCAGCACCTGTCGGCCCGCCTCATTCAGCGTGGGGTGGCGGCCACCCCGGTCGAACAGCGGGCAGCCAATATCCGCCTCGAAATTGGCAATGGCAATGCTGACGGTGGACTGGCTTTTGCGCAGTTTGCGCGCCGCAGCGGAGAACGAACCGAGCGATGCGGCTTCGACAAAGGCAACCAGAGCTTCGGGTGAGTAGCGCATGGTATTGATAAAACCGATGGTAACTATGTCGCGAGTATCAGTTTTACCAAAGAAAATGGAAAGCACGACTTACGCAATGGATGGATTTTGCAATGAAAAACGTGTCTTTCACCGAGCGCCTGGTTCACGCCGTAGGTTACGAAGTGTTCGCGGTGTTGTTGTGTGCGCCGCTGTTGTCCTGGGTAATGGGCAAATCGCTGGCGACGGCGGGGGCCTTGGCGGTCACCCTGTCGGTGATCGCCATGCTGTGGAACATGGTCTACAACGCGCTGGTCGATCGCTGGGTACAGACCGAGCGTATCCACTGGAAGGCCAGTGCGCGTTTTGTGCACGGTCTGGGCTTCGAGGCCGGGCTGGTGGTGTGGTGCTTGCCGGTGGCGGCGTGGATGCTGGATATCTCGCTGCTGCAGGCGTTCATGGTGGAACTGGGCTTCTTCGTGATCATCCTGCCCTACACCGTGTTGTACAACTGGGCGTTCGACAAAGCTCGGCATTTGCTGATGCAGCGGCGCCTTGCTGGCCAATAAAAACGGGGCATGCCATTGCTGGCATGCCCCGTTTTTCATACTGCTAAAGCGCCTCAGGCGACTTTGACGATCCAGCCTGCCGGTGCTTCAACGTCACCGCTCTGGATACCGGTCAGCTCGTTGTAGAGCTTCTGGGTAACCGGGCCGACCTTTTCCAAGTCGTGGAACACGTGCAGCTTGCCGTTGTACTCGATACCGCCGATCGGGGTGATCACCGCAGCAGTGCCGCAAGCGCCCGCTTCGATGAAGCGGTCCAGCTTGTTGATTTCGACATCACCTTCGATCACGGTCAGGCCCAGGCGCGATTGTGCCAGTTCCATCAGCGACAGGCGGGTGATGCCTGGCAGTACTGAGGCCGATTTCGGGGTCACGAACTCGTTGTTGGCGGTGATGCCGAAGAAGTTGGCCGAACCGACTTCTTCGATCTTGGTGTGGGTCAGTGGGTCGAGGTAGATGGCGTCGGCGAAGTTGGCCTTCTTGGCTTCAGCGCCTGGCTGCAGGCTGGCGGCGTAGTTGCCACCGACCTTGGCCGCACCGGTGCCTTGTGGGGCGGCGCGGTCGAAGCTGGAGATCTGGAAGTTGTGCGGCTTCATGCCGCCCTTGAAGTACGAGCCAACCGGGATGGCGAATACCGAGAAGATGAACTCGGGGGCGGTGCGCACGCCAATGTTGTCGCCGGTGCCGATCACGAACGGGCGCAGGTAGAGGGCGCCTTTGCCGTGCGGTGGCACGAACTTTTCGTTGGCCTTGACCACTTGCTTGCACGCTTCGATGAACACATCGGTGGGCACGTGCGGCATCAGCAGGCGGGCGCAGCTGCGCTGCATGCGGGCGGCGTTCTGGTCCGGGCGGAACAGGTTGATCGAGCCATCCTTGCAACGGTAGGCCTTCAGGCCCTCGAAGCACTGCTGGCCATAGTGCAGGGCAGTGGAGCCTTCACTGATGTGCAGTACGTTGTCTTCGGTCAGGGTGCCCTTGTCCCACTCGCCATTGCGCCATACGGACAGGTAGCGTTTGTCGGTCTTGATGTAGTCGAAACCCAGCTTGTCCCAATTAATGCTTTCGTTGCTCATGACACCCTCATTGTCTTGCAAGTGCCCGATCGCTCGGGCTGCTGTTATATGCGCACCACGCCACCATAATACATCCGTGGCGGATCGGGAACGGCCAGTCACGAATTGATAGCCTGCGATGCATTTTTTTCGGTATCTACAACTGCAGGTACTCATCCAGCGCCAGGTTTTGCAGCAGTACTGCATCATGGGATGCCACCATGAGCGCCCCGCCAAACTGCCCCAGCATGCGCTCCAGTGCGGCCAGTGACGGCAGGTCCAGGTGGTTGCCGGGTTCGTCCAGCAGTAACAGGTCGAGCGGCCGTTCGCGGTACAACACGGCGGCCAGTGCCGCCTTCATCCGTTCTCCGCCGCTGAGCAGGCTGCTGGGCAGTTCGATACGGGCCGCATCCAGCCCGAGTTGGGCCAGGCGGCTGCGTAATTCGCCCTGCGCCATTGCCGGGTTGGCCTTGCCCAGGTGGTCGAGCACACTGCTGTGGCCGCATAGCGTGCTGCAATGCTGGTCGAGCAGGGCCGTCTCGCCCGTGAGGCGCACGTTGTCAGGCGATGCCGGTAATTCCCCGTTCAGCAGCCTGAGCAGGGTAGACTTGCCACTGCCATTGGCACCGACCAAACCCACCCGCTGGCCCAGGCATACGCGCAGGTCGATCGGTTTGCGGGTGCCACGGGGCAGGCGAAGCGCCTGGAGGGCCAGCACTTCGCGGCCTGCATGGCGCTGAGGTGTGGGGGCATGCAAGGTAATGGCGGTGTCCTGCTCGACCTTGCGGGCGGCATCGCGCACTTGGTCATGCAGGGCCTGCCGGGCTTCGCCGTGGGCGCGACGCTGCTTGCCCGCCGTGGCCTGGCTGCGCTCGTGCTGGCGATCGACAAGAATTTTGGCCTGATTGGCGTGCCTGGCCTGGCGCCCGGCCCGGGCCTGATGGCGCTCCAGGTCTTCGCGCTGGCGTTGCAGTTCACGGGCCTGGCGTTGCTGCGCCTGCTTCAACCGGGCGAGTTGCTGCTGGGCCTGGGTTGTCTGGCTGGCCTTTTGTTCTGTATAGAAGCTGTAATTGCCGCCATAGGCCTGCAACCCCAGGCTGGACAGCTCGACGATACGCACCATGTGTGCCAGCAGGCTGCGGTCGTGGCTGATCACCAGCAGGCCCCGGTCCCAGGCTTCGATCATGCCCAGCAGCTGGGCGCGGGCTTCGCTGTCCAGGTGATTGCTGGGTTCGTCAAGAATCAGGTAGTCGGCATTGCTTAGCCACGCGCCAATCAGCGCCACGCGCATGGCCTGGCCGCCGCTCAGGCTGCTGGCGGGCTGGCGCCAGTTCAGGTGCCCCAGGCCGTGGCGTTGCAGGTGTATCTGCAATTGTTCGCGGATATCCCAGCGCTCGCCTACGGTGTCATAATCCTGGGGCTCGATGCTGCCTTGCTCGATACGCGCCAGCGCTGCGATCAGCGTGCCGGCCTGGGCCAGGTCGGCAACCGTGGCGCTCTGCCCGATCACCTGCTGGTTCAGCAGGTGAATACGGCCAAGGCGTCGACAATGGCCGCTGCTCGGTTCGCGCTGGCCGGCCAGAATCTGCCCGAGCAAGCTCTTGCCCACACCATTGCGCCCGACAAGGCCAGTGCGGCGGTGGTCAAAGGTTTCGTTAAGGTCGGTAAACAGCTGCCTGCCATCCGGCAAGGTCAGGGAGACGCTGTCCAGCGTCAGGATTGACGTGTTCGTCATGCACAACTCCACAAATGCCGCGACATCTCCGGAGCGAACCGGAGGCTGAAGACTGGCCGTCGAAGGGGACGGCGGCATCAGTGGCGCATTGGACGAACACCTCTTTGTTGGGGAATGTAGAGCCTAACGAACTGGAGATTACGGGTAAAGCTTGAGTATTGGTCGTCGCCCGTGAGCGCGCCTCGGATCCTGTGGGAGCGGGTGCTTTACTCGGTTTAACGCCCAGCCAAGCGGCTACCCCAGTCGCCGGCGTGGCCGCGCGCGCAGGCCTCTTCGCTGTCGAAGCGCACGTGCCAGGCAGGGTGATCCAGTTGTATTTCTGCCTGCTCCAACGCCTGGCTGGTCAGTGCCAGCATGCGCGCCTTCGCCTGGCCTGCCACGGCAGCGGTTTTGTCGGCCTCTTGCTCGAACACCCAGGTCACGCGCAGGCTGCCCGGAAAATCCTCGGGGTCGAGCCGGTGGGTAAGCCAACTGAAACCGACGATTTCCGCCTTGGCGGTTTCGCAGGCTTCGGTCAGGCACGCCACCAGTTCCCGCTCCAACCGGGCCATTTCGCGCTTGCCCAACGCTTTCAAGGGTTGGCCTCGTCATCGATCTGCTGGCAAAAGCGCAGGCGGTTGCCAAACGGGTCATACACCTGCATCTGCAGGCCCCAGTCCAGGCGTTCGGCTTCGGGGCGAGCGTAGCCGTATTGTTTATCCTGGAGTTCACGCTCCAGCGCGCGCAGGTCGTCGATGCGGGCGAACACGGTGGAGCCGGGGCAGGCATCACCGTGGTGCTCGGAAAGGTGCAAAATCAGCCCGTCGCGGTGAATTTGCACATACAGGGGCAGGTCCGGGCTGAAGCGGTGCTCCCAGTCCACGCTGAAACCGAGGAAGTCAAGGTAGAACTCCTTGGCCTTGTCGACCGAGAAGATGCGCAGTACCGGTATGGCGGGGGCGAGGTGCATGGGGCATCCTTGAACGTATTTGAAGGCGCCACTGTAACGCAGTTGGGTGCCTTGTGGTCAGCCAGCCCTGCGCAACGGTTGACCACCCGCCAGCCACTGCGTAGCCTTGCCACTTCGAGGTTCTTCGGCCAGGCCGAAGCTAAGACGGGAACGCGGTACAAGCCGCGGCTGCCCCCGCAACTGTAAGCACCGATAACGGATCGACACAGCCACTGCGCCCGCGCGCGGGAAGGCGTCATCCCGCCACCGCCTGCTGTTTGTCAGGCCTATGGAACGGTGCGAGCCAGGAGACCTGCCTCGTCACGTTTTCGACTTTAAACCGGGCGGGGTGATCCGGTGGCGAACAAGCTCGGCCGGCCTGGCCCGTGGCTGTCGTCCTGCATGCCCGCGCCACACTGCCAAGGGCACTGCGACATGAAAACACTGGCCAAGCTCCCCGTCACCATCGTCACCGGCTTCCTCGGCTCGGGCAAGACCACCTTGCTGCGCCACATGCTCGACAACGCCCAGGGCCGTCGCATTGCGGTCATCGTCAACGAATTCGGCGAACTGGGCATCGACGGCGAAATCCTCAAGCAGTGCAGCATCGGCTGCACCGAAGAAGAAGCCAGTGGCCGCGTCTACGAGCTGGCCAACGGCTGCCTGTGCTGCACCGTGCAGGAAGAGTTCTTCCCGGTGATGCGCGAGCTGGTGGCACGCCGAGGTGACCTGGACCACATCCTGATCGAAACCAGCGGCCTGGCCCTGCCCAAGCCGCTGGTGCAAGCCTTCCAGTGGCCAGAAATCCGCAATGCCTGCACCGTCGATGCGGTCATCACCGTCGTCGACAGCCCGGCCGTGGCTGCCGGCACGTTCGCTGCCTACCCGGACCAGGTCGATGCCCAGCGCAAGCTCGACCCTAACCTGGACCACGAATCGCCGCTGCACGAACTGTTCGCCGACCAGTTGGCCAGCGCCGACCTGGTGGTACTGAACAAGGCTGACCTGATCGACGCCGAAGGCCTGGCCAAGGTCCGTGCCGAAGTGGCCGAAGAGCTGCCGCCAGCCGTCAAGGTGATCGAAGCCAGCAGCGGCAAGCTGCCGCTGGAGGTGCTGCTGGGCGTGGGCGCCGAGTCCGAGGCACACATCGATGGCCGCCGTACCCACCATGACTCGCACCACGACGGTGACGACCATGATGATCATGACCACGATGCCTTCGACTCCATCTCCATCGACCTGCCAGAAGCCGACGAAAGCCTGCTGCTCGACGCCCTGACCCAGCTGGTGGTGGAGTTCGGCATCCTGCGCGCCAAAGGCTTCGCCGCCATCCCGGGCAAGCCGATGCGCCTGCTGGTGCAAGGCGTGGGTACCCGTTTCGACAAACACTTCGATCGCGCCTGGCGTGCTGACGAGCCGCGCATCACCCGCCTGGTGCTGATTGGCCAGGACCTTGACGCAGCCCAGTTGGAAGCGCGCCTGCGCCAGGCCCTGGGCGCCTGACCCATGCACCTGCTGCGGACCCAGCCCGGCGGCTTCGTGCCGGATGACAGCATTGCCGACCTCGGCCAGACACCCGCCGAGCTGGTGATTCTCTGCAGCGGCGATTCACACCTGGCATTGCTCGCCGATACCGCCGAGCAATTGCCAGACGACTTCCCCAGCCTGCGTCTGGCCAACCCGATGCAGGTGCAAAACCACGCGTCGGTCGACCTGTATGTCGACCAGGTGCTGCGCCATGCCAAAGTCATCCTGGTGTCGCTGCACGGCGGTGTCGGTTACTGGCGCTATGGCGTTGAGCAACTGGTCGAGCTGGCCGCCCGTGGCGTGCAGCTGATTCTGGTGCCGGGCGATGACCGCCCGGACCCGGAGCTGACCGCCCTGGGCACTGTCGCTGGCGAGCAGGCCGAGCGCCTCTGGCACTACTTGCGCCAGGGCGGCAAGACCAACGCCATCAACCTGTTCAACTGCCTGGCCAGTCAGTGGCTGGGCCGTGACTATGCCTGGGAGGAGCCGCAGCCCTTGCCGCGCACGGCGGTGTATCACCCGGCCAAGGGCAGCACCACGCTGGAAGACTGGTACCCGCATTGGCACCCTGAGCACCCGGTAGCGCCATTGCTGTTCTACCGCTCGCACCTGCAGGCCGCCAACACCGCATTTGTCGACGTGTTCTGCCAGCGCCTGCAGGCTGCCGGGCTGAACCCGTTGCCGATCGCGGTGGCCAGCCTCAAGGAAAGCGCTTGCCTGGAGCAGGTCGAAGCCTGGCTGGACGAGGTCGGCGCCGAAGTGCTGGTCAATACCACCGGTTTTGCCCTGTCCAGCCCCGAACGCCCCAACCTGCGCCCGTTCCGCCGCGACATCCCGGTATTGCAGGCCATCTGCGCACAGGACAACCAGCCCGGCTGGGAAGCCAGCGAGCAGGGGTTGGGCGCGCGCGACCTGGCGATGCACATTGCCTTGCCTGAGCTGGATGGGCGCATCATCACCCGGCCGGTCAGTTTCAAGGACATGGCCTGGCACAGCGAGCGCAGCCAGTCCGATGTGGTGTGCTACCGCGCCCACCCCGAACGCATGGACTTCGTGGCCGAGCTGGCCCGCCGCTGGGTTGAGCTGGCGCGCCTGCCCAATGCGCAGAAGCGCGTGGCCCTGGTGCTGGCCAACTACCCAACCCGCGATGGCCGCATTGGCAATGGCGTCGGCCTGGACACACCTGCCGCCGCCTTGAACATTCTCAAGGCACTGCAGGCCGAGGGCTATCCGCTGGCCGAATTGCCGGGCAGCGGCACACAACTGATTCACCAACTGCTTGGCGGCGTAACCAACGACCTCGACCACCTGGACCTGCGCCCCTGCGCCCAAAGCCTGAGCCTGGCCGACTACCAGGCCGCCTTCGAGCGCCTGCCCGAGGCCAACCGCCAGGCTGTGTTGGAGCGCTGGGGGCCGCCCGAGCAGGACCCGATGTACCGCAGTGGGCGGCTGATGGTGGCCGGCCTGCGTTATGGCCTGACCTTTGTCGGCATTCAGCCGGCCCGGGGCTACCAAGTAGACCCGAGCGCGGTCTACCACGACCCCGATCTGGTGCCGCCGCATGGCTACCTGGCGTTTCACTTCTGGCTACGCCATGCCTTCGCCGCCGATGCAGTGATCCACGTCGGCAAGCACGGCAACCTCGAATGGCTGCCCGGCAAGGGCGTCGGTTTGTCGGCGCAGTGCTGGCCAGACGCCTTGCTCGGCCCGTTACCGAACATCTACCCGTTCATCGTCAACGACCCCGGCGAGGGCGCCCAGGCCAAGCGCCGTACCCAGGCGGTGATCATCGACCACCTGATGCCGCCGCTGACCCGCGCCGAAACCTATGGCCCGTTGCGCCACCTGGAGCAGCTGGCCGACGAGTTCTATGAAGCGCAGATGCTCGACCCACGGCGTGCCCGCGAATTGCAGCGCGACATCCTGGAGTTGGTCAAGGCCAACCACATCGACCGCGAGCTGCAGCTGGAGGGGCAGCTGGACGATGCCGCCATATGGCTGCCGCGCCTGGACACCTACCTGTGCGACCTGAAGGAATCGCAGATTCGCGATGGCCTGCACGTGTTCGGCCAGTCGCCCGAAGGGCGCTTGCGCCTGGATACCTTGTTGGCACTGTTACGGGTTGAACGGGGCGACGGGCGCGGCGGCAATGCCAGCTTGTTGCGTGCCCTGGCCAAGGCCTTGGTGCCGGGCTTCGATCCGCTCGATTGTGAGCTTGGGCAGCCCTGGCAGGGCGCACGCCCAGCGCAATTGCAGGCCATGAGCAGCGATCCGTGGCGCACCTGTGGAGATACCCGCGAGCGCCTTGAGCTGTTGGCACTTCAAGTGACCAGCCAGGCCTTGGCGGGCACGGTACCGCTACCCGAGCAGAACGAATGGCAGCCTGTGCACGAGGTGGTGCAGGCCTTGCGCGAAGCGGTAGCCCCTAGCCTGGACGCTTGCGGCGCAGCCGAAATGAATGGCCTGCTGGCAGCGCTGGCCGGGCGCTTCGTGCCCGCAGGCCCTAGCGGTGCGCCTAGCCGTGGGCGCCTCGACGTGCTGCCCACCGGCCGCAACTTCTACACCGTGGACGTGCGCAACCTGCCCACCACCACGGCCTGGCGCCTGGGCTTCGCCTCGGCCAACCTGATCCTTGAGCGGCACTTGCAGGACCATGGCGACCACCTGCGCCAGCTCGGCCTGTCGGTGTGGGGCACGGCGACCATGCGTACAGGCGGCGACGACATCGCCCAAGCCATGGCATTGATGGGCGTGCGGCCGGTGTGGGCCACTGGCAGCCAGCGTGTCGACGACTTCGAAATCCTGCCGTTGAGCCTGCTCGACCGCCCACGGGTGGATGTGACCTTGCGCGTATCGGGCTTTTTCCGCGATGCCTTCGGTAACCTTATCCGCCTGTTCGATGCAGCGGTGCAGGCCGTCGCCGCACTGGACGAACCCGACGACCTCAACCCCCTGGCTGCCCGGGTGCGCAGCGAGCGTGCCACGCTGCAAGCGCAAGGTGTGGACGCCGAGCAGGCCGCACGCCAGGCCGGCTGGAGGGTATTCGGTGCCAAGCCCGGTGCTTATGGTGCCGGGGTACAGAACGCCATCGACGGGCGCCTGTGGCACAGCCGCGACGACCTGGCCGAGGTCTACCTCAACCACGGCGGTTACGCCTACGGCGCCAGTGACGAAGGCACCCCGGCCCGCGCGCAGTTCGCTCAACGCCTGGCCAAGGTGCAGGCGGTGTTGCAGAACCAGGACAACCACGAGCACGACCTGCTCGATTCCAACGATTACTACCAGTTCCAGGGCGGTATGCTGGCCGCGTCGGAAACCTTGTCCGGTGCCGCCGTGGCCAGTTACCACGGCGACCACAGCCAGGCCGACCGGCCACGCATCCGCACCCTCAAGGAAGAGCTGAACCGGGTCATCCGCGCCCGTGCGCTCAACCCCAAGTGGATCGATGGCGTGAAGCGCCACGGCTACAAGGGGGCCTTCGAGATGGCGGCGACGGTCGACAACCTGTTCGCCTTTGACGCCACCACGCACCTGATCGACGACCATCATTACCAGGGACTGGCCGATGCCTATGTGCTCGACCCGGCAACCCGCGACTTCATGCGCGAGCACAACCCCGAGGCCCTGCGCGACCTTACCGAACGCTTGCTGGAGGCCCAGCAGCGTGGGCTGTGGCAAGAACCGGGTGAGTATCGCGAAGCCCTTGAGGAGCAACTGCTCGACGGCGAGGAACAGGCTTGAAATGAGTGAACCCGTACAATTCCCGCTGGCGGCGGTGGTCGGCGCCGACGACCTGAAACTGGCACTGTGCCTGACCGCCATCGACCCTAGAATCGGTGGCGTGCTGATCGAAGGGCCACGTGGCATGGCCAAGAGTACGCTGGCCCGTGGCCTGGCCGACCTGCTGGGTGAGGGCCCGTTCGTCACCCTGCCACTGGGCGCCAGTGAAGAACGGCTGGTCGGCACCCTGGATCTGAATGCCGCACTGGGGCAGGGCAAGGCGCAGTTCTCGCCCGGCGTGCTGGCCCAGGCCGACGGTGGCGTGTTGTATGTCGATGAGGTCAACTTGCTGCCCGATACCTTGGTCGACCTGTTGCTCGACGTGGCGGCCAGTGGCACCAACCGCATCGAACGTGACGGCATCTCGCACCGGCACAGTGCCCGCTTCGTGTTGATCGGTACCATGAACCCGGAAGAGGGTGAGCTGCGCCCGCAACTGCTCGACCGTTTCGGCCTGAACGTGGCCCTCGAAGGCCTGCCTGAGCCTGACGCCCGCCAGCAGATCATTCGCCGCCGCTTGGCTTTCGACAACGACCCGCAGGCCTTCTGTGCACAATGGGCTGCGGCCCAGGCGCAGTTGCGCGAACGCTGCCAGGCGGCGCGCCATGCCTTGAATGGCATTGCCCTGGATGACCAGGCGCTGGCCTGGATCACCGAGCGCTGCTACGCCGCAGGTGTCGATGGCCTGCGTGCAGACCTGGTCTGGCTGCGTGCCGCACGCGCCCATTGCGCTTGGCGTGGTGGTGCGGTCATCGAGGAAGCGGATGTCGATGCGGTGGCCGAGTTTGCCTTGCGCCATCGCCGGCGCGTTACGCCCCAGGCCAATCCACCATCGGCGCTGCAACAGCCCGAACAGCAGGGTGCAAGCAGGCCCGGCGAACAGGGCGGGCAGGGCGACTGGGGGGCATTGCCGGCGCAGCCGGTAGCCAGCGGCGCGCGCCGTGAGGTGCCGAACTGGGCAAAAAAGCCCTGAGCATTCGCCAGCCACCTGCCAAAGGGGCGGATGCCAGACCAGGCGCGGGCAAGCAGGCCGGGGCCAGCCGTGGCCGGGCCCGCAGTGCTGCGGCCGGGCGGGTGGCTTGGCTGCCGACCTTGCTCAAAGGGCGACCACGGCTGCGCCAGGACCTATGCTGGCAACAGCGCCAGGCCAAACCCGTAGAGCTGTGGCTGGTGATTGTCGATGCCTCGGCCTCGACCCGTCGCCATCAGGCACTGGCGCAGACCAAAGGGCTGCTGGCAGCCCTGTTCGACCAGGCCTATCGCCAGCGCGCCCGGCTGGCCCTGCTGACCGCCAGCGGACGCACGCCACAATGGCAGCGCCACGGCCTGAAGGCCTCGGCGGCCTTGCAGCCTTGGCTACAAGCCTTGGGTGCCGGTGGCGGCACGCCGCTGATCGCCGCCCTGGAACAGGCACGGCATTGGCTACAGGCACGGCAACGTGCCCATCCGGATGAAGCGGTGCGTTGCCTGGTGTTTACCGACGGTCGCCTGCAGCTCGGGAGCGCTGTACAGCCCATGCCCTGTCCAACATTATTGGTGGATATGGAACTTTCACCCGTTCGCCTTGGGCGGGCACAGTGCCTGGCCGAGCAATTGCAGGCTGATTACCAGCACTTGCAGCAATTCAAAGTCTTGGACTGAATGGTATTGGCGCGACACTATGTCGCAATGGAGAAAGTTGCCAGAACAGCAACTTTGCATTCGAACAAGTGCGTGGCGTTGCACGCACTTGGTTTGCCGGGCGCTCTTACTTCGGCATCGACCATGGTTGCAGGTCATAGCCTTTTTCGCACAGTTCGGCGCGCACTTCCTCGATCAGGCTGGCCCACTGGGCCGGGTCTGAATAGATGCGCGAAGACACTTGTTTGCTGCCGATGCGGGTGCTGGTCCGGTCGATCACTGCCAGGCTCAGTTCACCAGTACCGTTGGGTGCATCCCAGGCTACGCACTGGAAAGGTTCGAAGGCGTGGTCGGCAATCAGCAGTGCTTCGTTGACACGGAGCGGGGCGTTCATGGTTCGGTCTCTCTATGGTCCCAAACAGCGAAGTTAAGTCCGCGTTGCTTCAAAGTCGCCTCAATCATCGCGAAGCGCAGCGCGGGGTTATGTGTACTGATGCTCGTTGTCCGGGGGCAAGTCACACAATGGATGTAAAATTTTTTGTCAGGGTCGATCCGTTCTTGCCTGCGCCGCCATGTGATGTCGATTAAACGCGAAAATTCCCGTGATGCTTTGTAAAAAAATGCGTCGACAGACAGACGGTACTGGGAACCGTCAACTTCGTTGCTACTGTTAAACGGGCGCCACAACTTACTGTTTTACTTCATAAAACCAAAAACTGGCGCCAAGGATTGGTCATGCAACAGCTTGCCGCCCAACGCCGTTTGCTTATCGTCGACCCCTGTGACGACTGCCATCGATTGTTACCTGGCCTGCGCAGCGCTGGCTGGGATGTGGACAGCTGCGTGCTCGGCGGGGCGCTGGACCATCCTTGTGATGTAGGCCTGTTGCGCTTGCAGGCTTCGCACCTCAGGCACCCTGATGCGGTCAAGGACATGATCAAACGCAGCAATACCGAATGGATTGCCGTGCTCAGTGCCGAACAACTGCGCATGCCGGCCGTCGGCGATTTTGTCTGCGAATGGTTCTTCGACTTCCACACCCTGCCATTCGACGTCTCCCGCGTGCAGGTCACCCTTGGCCGGGCGTTCGGCATGGCACGCCTGCGTGGCAAAGGGGCGGTGAAGGTGGATGAAGCCACCCACGAGCTGCTCGGCGAAAGCCGGCCGATCCGTGAGCTACGCAAATTGCTGGGCAAACTGGCGCCCACCGAGTCGCCGGTGCTGATCCGTGGTGAGAGCGGTACCGGCAAGGAGCTGGTGGCGCGCACCCTGCACCGCCAGTCGCAACGCAGCGAGCAGCCCTTCGTTGCCATCAACTGCGGGGCTATTCCCGAGCACCTGATCCAGTCCGAACTGTTCGGCCATGAGAAGGGCGCCTTCACCGGTGCGCACCAGCGTAAGTCCGGGCGCATCGAAGCGGCCCATGGGGGCACGTTGTTTCTTGATGAAATCGGTGACTTGCCGCTGGAGTTGCAGGCCAACCTGCTACGTTTTCTGCAGGAAAAGCACATTGAGCGGGTGGGCGGTAGCCAGCCGATCCCGGTGGATGTGCGCGTGCTGGCGGCCACCCATGTGGACCTGGAACGGGCCATCGAGCAAGGGCGCTTTCGCGAAGACCTGTATTACCGCCTGAACGTGTTGCAGGTGGTGACCGCGCCGTTGCGCGACCGGCATGGCGACCTCTCGATGCTGGCCAGCCACTTTGCTCATTTCTACAGCCTGGAAACCGGGCGCCGGCCGCGCTCGTTCAGCGACCACGCCCTGGCGGCGATGGGCCGGCATGACTGGCCGGGCAATGTGCGCGAGCTGGCCAACCGCGTGCGCCGTGGCCTGGTGCTGGCCGAAGGGCGGCAGATCGAGGCGCAAGACCTGGGGCTGCAGCTGCTCGACCAAGAGCAACAGCCGCTGGGTACGTTGGAAGAGTACAAGCACCGGGCCGAACGCCAGGCACTGTGCGATGTGCTGAACAGGCACAGTGACAACCTGAGTGTGGCGGCCAAGGTGCTGGGGATTTCACGGCCGACGTTTTACCGGCTGCTGCACAAGCATCAGATTCGCTGACTGACGCCAAGGCCTTTGTTGAATGGCACCGGCTGCGCCAGTGTTCGCGGGTGAACCCACTCCTACAGGGATTTTCACCGCTTCGAATGCTGTGATTTCCCTGTGGGAGCGGCTTTAGCCGCGAAGAGGCCCGTACAGATCGAAGATCAATGCGGCCCGCGCGGGATGGTTTTCAGCAGGTCTTCCGGGCTGATGTGCCCCACTACCTGGGCCACCGCGCTGCCTGGGGTAGGCAGGTCGATGATGTGGCTCTTCATCTTGCCGATCACATGCATTTCGCACGGTTTGCAGTCGAACTTCAGGGTCAGCACTTCGTCACCCTGAATCAGTTGCATCGGCGCCACCTTGGTGCGCACGCCGGTCACGCCCTTGGCCTGCTTGGGGCACAGGTTGAAGGAGAAGCGCAGGCAATGCTTGGTGATCATCACCGGCACTTCGCCGTGCTCTTCGTGGGCCTCGTAGGCCGCGTCGATCAGTTGCACGCCGTGGCGGTGGTAGAAGTCGCGGGCTTTCTGGTTGTACACGTTGGCCAGGAACGACAGGTGCGACTCGGGGTACACAGGTGGCGGCGTGGTCTCGGCCTTGCGCCCGCCACGCGGGTGCGCCTTGATGCGTGCTTCGGTCAGTGCTTCGATGGCTTCGCGGCGCAGGGCCTTGAGCTGCGAGTTGGGGATGAAGTACGCCTGCGGGGCGTCCAGCTGGATGCTGTCGGCGTGGTACATCGTGGTGCCCAGCTGGCCGAGCAGGTCATGCAACTGGTCCAGCGCCTGCTGCGGTTTGTTGGCCGCGCCGAACGGGCCATCCAAAGCCACCTGCACGCTCACGCCTTCTTCGCTGCTCAGGGTCAGCATCAGGCGCTGCTCGCGCAGTACCGCGTGCCACTCCACGCCGACCCGGCGCTCGGACGAGGTGCGTTGCAGGGCCTGCTGCCAGTTGTGGTCGAGGTTGCGCGATAGCGGGTGGTTGGGCCGCAGCTTGTAGAGGCCCTCGGGCATTTCGTTGGGCTCGACACGGTAGCGGTAGCGCGTGTGGCCGTCTTCCACGAACTCGCCGCGCGGCTCGGCGATATTGGCACGGAAGCCCACCACTTCGCGCTTGACCAGCACGTTGAGGCCGTCGCCGTTGGTCAGCGGTACGTCGGTAACCACTTGCATATCGCGCTTACCCACCTTTTCCACCACGCCCACCGGCAGGCCGGTGAAGGTTGGCGAGTCGAAGGCGCCGATATCGACTTTGCGGTCGGTGACGAAGTAGTCGGTACTGCCACGGTGGAAGGTCTTGTCCGGGTCGGGCAGAAAGAAGTGCTCGGTGCGGCCGCTGGAGGCACGGGCATAGGCCGGGCGGCCATCGAGGATGGCGTCGAGCTCTTTGCGGTAGTGGGCCGTGATGTTCTTCACATAACCCATGTCCTTGTAGCGGCCCTCGATCTTGAACGAGCGCACGCCGGCATCGACCAGGTCGGCCAGGTTGGCGGTCTGGTTGTTGTCCTTCATCGACAGCAGGTGCTTCTCGAACGCCACCACGCGGCCCTGGTCATCTTTCAGGGTGTACGGCAGGCGGCAGGCCTGCGAGCAATCGCCACGGTTGGCACTGCGGCCGGTTTGCGCGTGGGAAATGTTGCACTGGCCGGAGAAGGCCACACACAGCGCGCCGTGGATGAAGAATTCGATGGCGGCGTCGGTTTCGGCGGCAATGGCACGGATTTGCTGCAGGTTCAGCTCACGGGCCAGTACCAGTTGCGAGAAACCGGCCTGGTCGAGGAACTTGGCCCGCTCCAGGGTACGGATGTCGGTCTGCGTACTGGCGTGCAGCTCGATCGGCGGGATGTCCAGCTCCATCACCCCCAGGTCCTGCACGATCAGTGCGTCGACACCGGCGTCGTACAGCTGGTGGATCAGCTTGCGCGCCGGCTCCAGCTCGTTGTCGTGGAGGATGGTGTTGATGGTGGTGAACACGCGTGCGTGGTAGCGACGGGCGAACTCGACCAATTCGGCGATATCGCTGACTTCGTTGCAGGCGTTATGGCGCGCGCCAAAGCTCGGGCCGCCGATATAGATGGCATCAGCGCCGTGCAGGATCGCTTCACGGGCGATGGCCACGTCACGGGCAGGGCTGAGCAGTTCCAGGTGATTCTTTGGAAGGGACATGTCGTTATATTTTCGGGCTGTCACGGTTTAGGCGGGCATTGTAGCGGCGAAACGGGCTGGCGGCATCATCGGGGTGCCGGGAGGTGCAAGGTGGGAGCGCAGGCGGCTCCCACAAAGAGCAGGTCAGCGTTTGGCGGCCATTGCGGTCACTTCAACGCGCATACCTTCGAACGCCAGGGAGGCCACACCCACGGCGGCCCGCACCGGCCAGGGCTTGCTGAAGAAGCGCTGATACACTTCGTTGAACGTGGCACGGTCGGCCATGTCGGTCAGGTAGATGGTCAGGTGCAGCACGCGGTCCATGCCGCTGCCAGCTTTCTCCAGCGCCACTTTCAGCGCCTGCAGGGTGCATTCGCTTTGTTCGACGATGCCGCCCAGTTCCAGGCTGCCATCGGCGTGGGTCGGGATCTGGGTGGTGACCAGCACGCCGTTGTATTCGGCGACGTCGGACGAAATCGACTCGGCGTCCGGGTCCGGGGTGTAGATGATGTCTGCGTTTGCCATGGTGTGTCTTGCCTTGCAACGGAAGGAAAGCGGCAAGCCTACGCGAGCGGGGCGAGCGGGTCGAGGGTGCCCAGGTGTTTGAAATGCGCGGCGTTCACCGTCAGAATCGCGCCCCATTGCAAAACCGGGGGTTTACGGTGAACGAACAGACTTTGTCCAGGCGCCTGGAGCGCGTGGCCGCCCATGTACCACAGGGCGCGCGCCTGGCCGACATTGGCTCGGACCACGGCTACCTGCCGGTGGCCTTGATGCTGCGGGGTGTGATCGAGGCCGGGGTAGCGGGGGAGGTGGCGCAGACACCGTTCGCCTCGGCCCAGCGTAATGTCCGCAGGAACGGCCTGGAAGGCTGCATCACCGTGCGCCTGGCCGATGGCCTGGCCGCAGTGGAGGCAGACGACCGTATTTCGGTGATCAGCATCTGCGGCATGGGGGGCGACACCATGTGCGACATTCTGCAGGCCGGCAAGCAGCGCCTTGCTGGCGTCATGCGCCTGGTGTTGCAGCCCAATGGTGCTGAGCGCGAGCTGCGCGAGTGGCTGGCGGGTAACGGTTACCGCATCGTCAACGAAGAACTGCTGCGGGAAAACCGCTTCGACTACGAAATCATCGTTGCCGAACCCGGCGAGGCTGCGTACACCGCTGAACAGCTGTACTTCGGCCCGGTGCTGTTGCAGGAGAAAAGCGAGGCGTTTCGGGTGAAGTGGCGGCGCATGCTGAAACAGAAGCAGCAAACCCTGGCCAACTTCGAACGTGCTCGCGATGCGGTGCCTCAGGTAAAGATCGACGACTTCAACCGGCAGGTGGGCTGGATCACCCAGGTGCTGGCCTGACTCACTGCTGCGAGCAGTTGCCCATTTCGCGGTAGTCCACTTCGCGTTTCTGGCCTTGATGGTCGACGTACACCATGTGCGCCGTGCCAACCTGGCAGTCGGCGGCATTGCTGGCCGGGGTAATGGAGATCACTTTGGCCACATCCAGCGGCATGCCGTACTCGTAATTGCTGCTCACAGGCTGGCTTTTGGCGGTATCGGCGAAGGCACCGAACGTGCTGAGGGCAGCGGCAAAGGCAATTACAGCGATCGAACGTTTCATGGCAGGCTCCTTGTGTTCAATGTATGGCTAATGATGTATTCATTGGTGATCCACAATAAATGGGCTAAGCCGTGATAGATTCCTGCCTGTAACGCAAGAATAAGACTGAACAAGGAGCACACTGTCATGGACATGCTGCATGCCATGCGTACCTTCGCCCGTGTGGTGGAATGCGGCAGCTTCGCTGCAGCCGCCAATGCCCTGGACATCTCTGCAGCGCAGGTTTCGCGCATTGTCGCCGAGCTGGAAAACCAGCTGCAGACCCGTCTGCTGCACCGCACCACCCGGCGCCTGCGCATGAGCGAGGCCGGTGAGCGGTTTCTGGAGCGGGCGCGGCAGATCATGCTGCTGACCGAAGAAGCGGTGGGTGAGGCGCGTGGCGCGCACCTCACGCCTCGTGGCCACCTGCGTTTGCATTGCCCCCACGGGCTGGGCCTGCTGTTGATGCCGCTGGTGGCGGGCTACAACGCGTTGTGCCCGGAGGTGGTCATCGAACTGACCCTGTCTCAACGCAACCCCGACCCGTTGGCCGAAGGGCACGATGTGGTGATTACCGTGGACGGTGCGCTGCCGGACTCACAGCTGATCGCTGTGCCGCTTGGCAATATTTTCAGTATCCCCTGCGCAGCACCCAGCTATCTGGAGCGGCATGGCGTGCCTGAACGCCCCGAGGACCTGCATGCGCATCGTTGCCTGCGCATGGCTTATCCCATGTATGAAGGCGACTGGGTATTCCCCCAGGGTGTGGATCAGTGCGTGATCGCACCGCGTGACAATTTTTCCACCAACGTGGCCGATGCCATGCTGGTGGCCAGTGAGCTGGGCATGGGGATCGGCCTGTTGCCGTTCTATACTGCCAGCCAGGCCATCGAGCAGGGGCGCTTGTGCCGGCTGCTGGCGCCGTACCGCCTGCGCGAAAGTGCGCTGTACGCGATGTACCCGTCACGGCATTACCTGGATGCCAAGGTGCGGACCTGGATCGACTACCTCAAGGAGCAACTGCCGGCGCTGTTCGAGGGGCATGCGCAGGTGGTTGATGATGCGCGGTATTGGCGCTAGGCGACTGACGCTTTCTCAAGCCACTCGCCAATCCTGTGGGAGCGGGCGTGCCCGCGAACACCGGCGAAGGCGGTGCCATCCACCGCATCGCCTGATTCGCGGGCACGCCCGCTCCCACAAAGGGCCTGTTGCAGTTCAATTACAGGGGATAGTGCTTCAACTCCCGCGCAATCAGCATGCGCTGAATCTCGCTCGACCCTTCATAAATCTGCGTAATCCGCGCATCCCGGTAGTACCGCTCCACCGGGTAGTCCTCCAGGTAGCCATACCCGCCATGCACCTGGATCGCCATCGAGCAGACCCGCTCGGCCATTTCCGAAGCGAACAGCTTGGCCTGTGACGCCTCCGACAGGCACGGCTTGCCGGCGCTACGCAGGCGGGCGGCATGCAGGATCAGCAACCTTGCGGCATTCACCTGCACCTGCATGTCGGCCAGCAGGTTGGCGATGCTCTGGTGCTCGTTGATCGGCTTGCCGAACTGCACGCGGTCACGTGAGTACACCAGTGCCGCCTCGAACGCGGCGCGGGCGATGCCCAAGGCCTGGGCGGCGATACCGATACGGCCACCCTCCAGGTTGGACAGGGCGATGGCCAGGCCCTTGCCACGCTCGCCGAGGATATTGGCGGCAGGAATGCGGCAGTTGTCGAAGGTAACTGCGCAGGTATCCGAGGCTCGGATGCCCATCTTGTGCTCGCTGCGGTCAACCTTGAACCCCGGGTTGTCGGTGGGCACCAGGAACGCCGACAAACCTTTCTTGCCCAGCTCCGGGTCGGTAACCGCGAAGACGATGGCCAGGCCGGCGCGGCGGGCATTGCTGACGAACTGTTTGGCGCCATTGATGACCCACTCGCCATCGACCCGCTCGGCGCGGGTGCGCAGGTTGTGCGCCTCGGAACCTGCTTGCGGTTCGGTCAGGCAGAAGCAGCCGATCACTTCACCACTGGCCAGGCGCGGCAGCCATTGCTGTTGCTGGTCGGCAGTACCGTAAGCCAGCAACGGGCCGCAGCCTACCGAGTTGTGAATGCTCATCATCGCCCCGGTGGCGCCGCAGCCCGCGGCAATTTCTTCCACGGCCAGGGCGTAGGCCACGTAGTCGGTGTAACTGCCGCCGAAGTCCTCTGGCACCACCATGCCCAGCAGGCCCAGTTCGCCCATTTTGCGTACCACGCCATCATCGATCCAGCCAGCCTTTTCCCAGGCCTGGGCATGCGGGGCGATTTCGCCACGGGCAAAGTCCCGGGCCATGTCGCGGATCATGATTTGTTCTTCGCTCAGTTCCAGGTCTTGCATCTGTGTACTCCCGGGCTCACAGGCCTTCGAAGAATTGGTCGACCCGCTGTTGCTGCAGCGCGGCCAGGGTCGGCGGGTTCCAGCGGGGCTGCTTGTCTTTGTCGATGATCAGCGCGCGCACGCCTTCGATGATGTCGCCGTGCCGGAACCACTGGCGGTCCAGGTGCAGTTCCATGGCGAAGCAGTCGTCCAGGCCCAGGTAGCGGCCACGGCGCAACATCTCCAGCGTAACCGCCATGGCCAGCGGCGAGCGGCTTTCCAGCTGGTCGGCAGTGGCGACGGCCCAGGCATGGCTGTCGCCGATGCTGACGGCACGCAGCTGCTCGACAATGGCCTGCACGGTAGGCAGGGCGAAGAAGTGGTCGATGGCCGGGCGCAGTTTTTCCAGTGGCGCATCGTCCAGCACCTGCGTGCCGAGCCTGGCCAGCAGGTTCTGCAGGTCTTTGAGCGGGTTGTCGCCAAAGCTCAACTGGTCGAGGCCTTGGTCAAGGGCGGCGAGTTGGTCGCTGGCCAGGTACCAGTCGGCCAGGCCGCAGTACAACGCGTCGGCCGCCTGGATTTGTGCGCCGCTGACGCCCAGGTAGATGCCCAGCTCGCCAGGGATGCGCGACAGGAAGTAGCTGCCACCTACATCCGGGAAATAACCGATGCCGACTTCGGGCATGCCGAGGCGGCTTCGCTCGGTAACCACGCGCAGGTCACAGCCTTGGGCCAGGCCCATGCCGCCACCCAGGGTAAAGCCGTCCATCAGCACCAGCACCGGCTTGCGGTAGCGGTGGATGACCAGGTCGAGGGCGTATTCTTCGACGAAAAAGGTTTCATGCAGCATGTCGCCAGCTTTGAAGCTGTCGTGCAGCGAGCGGATGTCGCCCCCGGCACAGAATCCCTTTGGGCCTTCGCCGCGCAGTACCACCGCGCGCACGCGCGGGTCTTCTGCCCACTGGTCCAGATGCTGGCGCAGGCTACGGACCATATCCAGGGTCAGGGCATTGAGGCCAGCGGGTCGGTTCAGGGTCAGGTGGCCGATCTGGTTGCGGACCTCGGCCAGTACATGCTCGGTTACCGAGGCTTGAGCGTGCGCAGTCATTGCGTTCTCCCTGCTTTGTTATTGATTTTCCAAGTGAAGTCTGGAGTTCGCTGGAGGATCGCAGGATCCTGTCATGCGAATTTGCCTTGCACAATCGACAATTATGCAGGGGTATCGTGCATTTTTGCCGTTGGCCAGTCGCGCAGCCCGGCAAATCATTAATCTGAGCGTAAAGAACCCACCGGTAGCTTGATTGATCCGTCAGGCAGCACAGCCCTAAGTTGACCCCACGACAGCGAACCCGTGGAGTCACCATGACAATAACGCAGAATCCACCGCCGCAATGGTCGCGGCGGCGTGCCGAAAAGCAGCGCCGCCTTGATCGGGTACGCCACCTCGCCGACGGCGTGGTGCTGCCCACCGAACGTATGGTCGAAGCCCTGGAACTGTTGCTGGCCCCCGGCGACCGGGTGGTGCTGGAAGGCAACAACCAGAAGCAGGCGGACTTCCTCTCACGCTCGCTGGCCAAGGTCGACCCCGGGCGCCTGCACGACCTGCACATGATCATGCCCAGCGTTAGCCGTGCCGAGCACCTGGACCTGTTCGAACGCGGTATCGCCCGCAAGCTCGACTTTTCCTTTGCCGGCCCGCAGAGCCTGCGCATCGGCCAACTGCTGGAAGATGGCCTGCTCGAAGTCGGCGCCATCCACACCTACATCGAGCTTTACTCGCGGCTGCTGGTCGACCTGATTCCCAATGTTACCCTGGTGGCCGGCTTCATGGCCGACCGCGACGGTAACCTGTACACCGGCGCCAGCACCGAAGACACGCCGGCACTGGTAGAGCCGGCCGCCTTCAGCGACGGCATCGTCATTGCCCAGGTCAACCAACTGGTGGACCGGGTGGTCGACCTGCCACGGGTGGACATCCCGGCCTCCTGGGTCGATTTCGTGGTGGTCGCCGACCAGCCCTTCTACATAGAGCCGCTGTTCACCCGCGACCCGCGCCATATCAAGCCGGTGCATGTGCTGATGGCGATGATGGCCATTCGTGGCATTTATGAAAAACACCAGGTGCAGTCGCTGAACCATGGCATTGGCTTCAACACCGCCGCCATCGAACTGATCCTGCCCACCTATGGCGAGTCCCTGGGGCTGAAGGGCAGGATCTGCCGCAACTGGACGCTCAACCCGCACCCAACCTTGATTCCGGCTATCGAGACCGGCTGGGTGCAAAGCGTGCATTGCTTCGGCACCGAGCTGGGCATGGAGGGCTACATCGCCCATCGCCCGGACGTGTTCTTCACCGGGCGGGATGGCTCGATGCGTTCCAACCGCATGATGTGCCAGCTGGCGGGGCAGTACGCGGTCGACCTGTTCATCGGCGCCACGTTGCAGGTGGATGGCGATGGCCATTCCTCCACCGTCACCCGCGGCCGCCTGGCCGGTTTTGGCGGTGCACCGAACATGGGCCACGACCCGCGCGGCCGACGCCACGCCACCCCGGCCTGGCTCGACATGACGGTGCCGGACACCATGCTCGAACGCGGCCGCAAGCTGGTGGTGCAAATGGTCGAGACCTATCAGGAAGGCGGCAAGCCCACCTTCGTGGAAACCCTCGATGCCGTGGAAGTGGCCAAGAAAGCCGGTATGCCGTTGGCACCGGTAATGATCTATGGCGACGACGTCACCCACTTGCTGACCGAGGAGGGCATTGCCTACCTGTACAAGGCCCGCAGCCTGGAAGAACGCCAGCGGATGATTGCCGCCGTGGCCGGGGTCACCGCCATCGGCCTGCGGCATGACCCGAAAGACACCTTGCGCATGCGCCAACAGGGCCTGATCGCCTTGCCCGAAGACCTCGGCATCCGCCGCACCGACGCCAGCCGCGAACTGCTGGCCGCGCGCAGCATCGCCGACCTGGTCGAGTGGTCCGGCGGCCTCTACAACCCGCCTGCACGGTTCAGGAGCTGGTGATGAACGCACACAACCTGATTCTCGAAACTATCGCTGTCTCTGTGGAAGCGGGCTTGCCCGCGAAGAGGCCCGCTCAGGCAACCGAAATCCCAATGGCAGATCACCTGGCCGACCTGGCCGTAGAAGCCCTGATCGACGAAGCCGACCTGTCCCCCAAACCCGGCCTGGTCGACCGCCGCAGCAACGGCACCCACCCCGACATGTCGCTGGCCCTGATGCACGCCTCGGCGCTGTCACTGTGGCCCTGCCTGCGGCAAATGGCCGAAGCTGCCCAAACCTTCGGCGAAATCAGCCAACCCCTGCGCGCCTCGCTCGGCCAGCTCGGCCGCGAAGGCGAGGCTGCCATGCTCGCCACCACTGGCGGGGTAAACACCCACCGCGGCGCCATCTGGGCACTGGGCCTGCTGGTAGCGGCCACAGCCCTTGATACCCAGGCCGACGCCAGCACCCTGGCCGCCCGCGCCGGGCGCCTCGCCTTGCTGGACGACCCGGTCTTGGTCCCGCAAGACAGCCATGGCCAGCAGGTCCGCCGCCGCTACGGCGCCGGCGGCGCCCGTGAGCAGGCGCAACAAGGCTTCCCCGCCGTCATCGGCCACGGCCTGCCACAACTGCAACGCAGCCGCGCCGCCGGTGCCAGCGAGCAACATGCCCGGCTTGACGCGCTGCTGGCGATCATGGCCGTGCTTAGCGACACCTGCGTGCTCTGGCGCAGCGGCCCAGCCGGCCTGGCCACCGTGCAGCAGGGCGCGCTGGCCGTACTGGCCGAAGGCGGCAGCGCTACCCTGGCCGGGCGCCGGCAACTGCGCCAGCTGGACCAGCACCTGCTGCACCTGAACGCCTCACCGGGCGGCGCCGCCGACTTGCTGGCCGCCTGCCTGTTCTTCGACAAAGCCGGGAGCCTGTGACATGGAAACCCTGAATTTTCAATTTCCCGCCGCCGAACCGGGGCGCGGTCGCACGCGGGTGGGCTGCGTCAGCTCTGGCGACCTGGAAGTACTGATCGAGCCTGGCACTGCCGGGAGCCTGAACATCCAGGTGGTCACCTCGGTCAACGGCAGTGCTGCCCGCTGGGCGCATCTGTTCCAGCACCTGTTCGAGGGCCGCGCCTGGCCGGCCGTGAACATCGATATCCATGACTTCGGCGCCACCCCTGGCGTGGTGCGCCTGCGCCTTGAGCAAGGCTTCGAGGAGATTGCCCATGACTGACACTGAACGCCTGCTGCAAAGCCGCAGCTTTGTCGAACTGGGCGCCCGCCAGCGGGCGCGTGCCGTGCTCGACCCGGGCAGCTTCCGTGAATTGCTGGGGCCGTTCGATCGGCTGATGTCACCCTGGTTGCCGCGCCAGGGCATCGTGCCCCAGGCCGATGATGGGGTGGTGATCGCCAAGGGCCGGCTGAACGAGCGCCAAACGGTGGTAGCCGCCATCGAAGGCGGCTTCCAGGGCGGCAGCATGGGCGAGGTGGGCGGTGCCAAAATCGCCGGCGCATTGGAGCTGGCCATCGAAGATAACCGCAACGGCATCCCCACGTGCGCCGTGTTGCTGCTGGAAACGGGCGGGGTGCGCCTGCAAGAGGCCAACCTGGGCCTGGCAGCCATTGCCGAGATTCAGGCCGCTATTGTCGAACTGCGGGCCTGGCAACCTGTGATCGGCTTGATCGCAGGTTCGGTCGGCTGCTTTGGTGGTATGTCCATCGCCGCTGGCCTGTGCAGCCACCTGCTGGTTACCCGCGAAGCCCGCCTGGGCCTCAACGGCCCGCAGGTGATCGAGCAGGAAGCCGGCATCGGCGAGTACGACGCCAAGGACCGCCCCTTCATCTGGAGCCTGACCGGTGGCGAACAGCGCCATGCAAGCGGATTGGTGGACGGCTATGTGGCCGACGACACCGATGCGCTGCGCGAACGCTTGCTGCAACTGCTGGACGCACCTTCCACAGATCGCGCCAGCCAGCATGCCTGGTTCCTGGGCAGGCTGGCCCGGCTGGGCGATGACTGCCCGCAACTGGATGCCGCTGCCGTACGCGCCCTTTATCAAGGAGAAGCCCAATGAACCGTGCCATGAACTGGTTGCCGGGCCTGGCCGGCGGGCAAGCGTTGCCCGGTTACCCAGCGTCGTTGAGGGTGATCGATGGCGAACTGGACAACCGCCTGGCCCGCTTCATCGCCGTGGTGCCTGATGCTGAAAACCCATTCCCCCGCGCCCGCTCGGGCGAGGTCGGCCTGCTGGAAGGCTGGGGCCTGGCCAAGGCCGTGAGCGAGGTGGTGGCGGCTGACCGCAACGGGCAGAAGCGGGCTATTGTCGCGGTGATCGATGTACCCAGCCAGGCCTATGGCCGCCGTGAGGAGGCCTTGGGTATCCACCAGGCCTTGGCCGGTGCCGTGCAGGCCTATGCCCAGGCGCGGCTGGCCGGGCACCCGATAATCGGTTTGCTGGTTGGCAAGGCCATGTCCGGTGCCTTCCTGGCTCATGGCTATCAGGCCCAGCGCCTGATAGCTCTGGACGATGAAGGCGTGATGGTACATGCAATGGGCAAGGCGGCGGCGGCGCGGATTACCCTGCGCAGCGTCGAGCAACTGGAGACCCTGGCCGCCGAAGTGCCGCCCATGGCCTACGACCTGGATAGTTACGCCTCGCTGGGCCTGCTGTGGCGCCGCCTGACCGTGGACAACGCCGAGGCGCCGAGCAGCGCCGACATTGTGCAGGTGCGTGCCTGCCTGGCCGAAGCGGTACGCGATATTGGTAGCTCGACTGACCTGTCGTCGCGGCTAGCGGGGGAAAACCGCAGTGCTTCGCGCCAGGTGCGCGAACAGCTGCGCCGCCAGTGGCAGGGCGCTTGAGATGAATGCGCCAAGGCCGCACGACCTGCTGTGGGGGATGCCTGTGTCGGGCTTACCCACGGACGCGCCGCAGTGGGCGCTGGAGGTGTTGGCAAGCGGTCAGCCGGTGGTGGTGCGCCGTGCCACCTGTGAAGCGGGCTGGGTGGCGGTTGGGCTTCGCGGTCCCGGCCGGGCGCAGCGGTTGGGTGCCTTGATGCGCCTGACCGATATCCAGCGTCAGCAAGGCCCTGAAGCATTGCGCGTGCATGAGCAAAGCCCATGGCCTGCAGTGCAGGCACTGGCTTCGGTCACCCCGGTACTGCAGGCCCGTGGCTTGCCCTGGGGGCCGACGGGTGGGGTGGGGTACCAGCTTGCGACCGGCAGTGAAGTGGTACACGCCGACAGTGACCTGGACCTGCTGCTGCGCACGCCACGACCGCTGGCCCGCGCCCAGGCGCGGGAGCTGCTGGATATTCTCGACTGCGCGCCGTGCCGTATCGATGTACAACTGGAAACCCCGGCGGGTGCGGTCGCCCTGCGCGAGTGGGCCAGCTTTACGCCCCGCGTGCTGCTCAAGTCGCCCCATGGCCCGCGCCTGGTCAGCGACCCTTGGGCCGTGATGGAGCGTGCCGCATGAGCAGCCTGTTCGCCTTCCCCGGCCAGGGTGCCCAGCAGGTGAGCATGCTGCAACGCCTGCCTGAAGGTTGCGGGCAACTGCTGGAAGAGGCCAGTGATGTCCTCGGCCAGCAGGTGCTGGAGATGGACAGCCAGCAAGCCCTGCATAACACCCGCGCCGTGCAGCTGTGCCTGCTGCTGAGTGGCGTGGCCTGGGCGCGCTGGTTGATGCAACGCAGCCCGGCACCGGATTATGTGGCGGGCTTGTCGATTGGTGCTTACCCTGCGGCGGTCGTGGCGGGTGCCTTGAGCTTTGCCGATGCCGTGCGCCTGGTCGCCTTGCGTGGCGAACTGATGCAAGGTGCCTATCCGAAAGGTTACGGCATGACCGCGCTAAGCGGCCTGGACCTGGCCACCGTCGAGCGCCTGCTGATCGAAGTGGGTGGTGAGGTATACGTCGCCAACCTCAACAGTGAAAACCAGATTGTGATTGCCGGTAGCGATACGGCGATGGCTGAGGTGGCCGCCAGGGCTCGCCGGCAGGGCCAGGGCGTGGCGAGGTGTCTGGCAGTCAGTGTGCCGTCGCATTGCCCGTTGCTGGATGGCCCGGCTGCGGCGCTGGCCGATGCTTTTGCCACGGTCGAGCTGCAACGACCATGCATTACGTACCTCAGTGGCAGCAGTGCACGCCCGGTGTTCGACCCTCAGCGCCTGCGTGACGACCTGGCCGGCAACATGGCGCGGGTGGTCGACTGGCGTGCTACGTTGCGCAATGCCTATGAACGCGGCGTGCGCCTGCACCTTGAGATGCCACCCGGCAGCGTGCTCAGCGGGCTGGCCCGGCCCGTGTTTGAGCAGGGCAGGGTGGTGGCGGTGGAAGGTACCCGTTGGGACACCCTGGATGCGCTGCTGCGCCAGGAGGTGGCCAAGAACCGATGAAGAGGCAGTCTGCTGGCACGGTCAATCTGAAAACGGTCTTGTTCAAGATCTGGAAGCTTGCGCGGTCCTTGTGGGAGCGGGCTTGCCCGCGAGCACGGGCGAAGCCCGTGCCATCCACCGCATCGTCTGCTTCGCGGGCAAGCCCGCTCCCACAGTGATCGAGATAGCCGCATCAATGTGTGTTTACGAAGAACAACAACAAGCAACTTCGACACTACCTGAGGACAACAACAATGATTATCTATGGTGTGGCACTGCTGGCGGTCTGCACGCTGGCCGGCGTTATCGTCGGCGATTTCCTGGGCGTGCTGCTGGGCGTCAAATCCAATGTGGGCGGGGTTGGCATCGCCATGATCCTGCTGATCTGCGCACGGCTGTACATGCACCGCAACGGCGGCATGAGCAAGGAATGTGAATTCGGGGTGGGCTTCTGGGGCGCGATGTACATCCCGGTCGTGGTGGCCATGGCGGCCCAGCAGAACGTGGTCACCGCCCTGCACGGCGGGCCGGTGGCGCTGCTGGCCGCCGTAGGCGCGGTACTGGTGTGCGGTTTGACCATCGCTCTGATCAGCCGCAGCCACCGGGGTGAGCCATTGCCCGCGCTTGATGCCAGCCCCGAAACCAACGCGCAGGTTGCCCCTGCAGGAGGTCGTTGAACATGTGGCCGATCATTGAAAATGCCTTGGAACACAACGGCCTGATCACCGCTTTTGCCGTGGTGGGCGCCATCATGTGGCTGTCGGTCGTGCTGTCGAAGTACCTCACCTTCGGCCGGGTGCACGGCTCGGCCATCGCCATCGTCATTGGCCTGGTGCTGGCCTGGGTAGGCGGCACCGTCACCGGGGGGCAGAAGGGCCTGGCCGACATGGCGCTGTTCTCCGGTATCGGCCTGATGGGCGGAGCCATGCTGCGCGACTTCGCCATCGTTGCCACGGCCTTCGAAGTGCAGGCCACCGAGGCGCGCAAGGCGGGAATGATTGGCGCGGTGGCGTTGTTGCTGGGCACGGTGCTGCCGTTCATTGTCGGCGCGGCGGTGGCCTATGCCTTCGGCTACCGCGATGCGGTGAGTATGACCACCATCGGCGCGGGCGCGGTGACCTATATCGTCGGGCCCGTGACCGGGGCGGCGCTGGGGGCGAGCTCGGATGTGATGGCGCTTTCGATTGCTACCGGGCTGATCAAGGCGATCCTGGTGATGGTGTTCACACCGGTGTCGGCGAGCCTGTTGGCGCTGGATAACCCGCGTTCGGCGATGGTGTTTGGTGGCTTGGCGGGGACCGTGTCGGGGGTGACGGCGGGGCTGGCGGCGACGGACCGGCGGTTGGTGCCGTATGGGGCGTTGACGGCTACCTTCCATACCGGGTTGGGGTGCTTGATGGGGCCTTCGATTCTGTATTTCTGCGTACGCGGTCTGGTCGGCTGAAGGGAAGCTGGCGCGATCGCTGTGGAAGCGGGTACGACCCTCCCACAGCGATCGCGCCAGCTTTCCGGTTTTGTGCAATACAGTTGCTCTCAATGGGGATGTAACTTGCTGACGACCACTGCATGAGGCCAGCATTTATCAAGATGTTGCCCAGGAAATGTCTGGTAATTTTTCGAAGAGACAGATTCTACAGCTGTTTAGGAAGTCCCAGACTCTTTGAAGAACTGATTCCCCGATAGTGTTCCCGTCTTCAGCACGCTGGAAGACAAGGCCCCCTTCATGCCCGGCCCAACCGATACACCTCTGTTGCTTGCTCGCTATTTCGAGGCGCACCTGTACGTGCTGCTCGACCAGCAGGTCTGGCATGCCTACGAAGTGAGCGAGCAGGGCCATCTGCGCCGCTTCAACCCCTACGAGCCGTCAGAGAGCCTCCCCGCATCGCTGCCCGAAAATGCGTGAATGAAAACCACGACATTCCCTCGTCCTTCCTCAACATCGACACCGACCGCTATGGCAGCGCCTGGCTGGCCTTCTCCAGCGACCCTTGGCCGGTGAGTGTGTTGAAAGCCTCCAAGCAGGGCCAGGCGCCTGCCCATCGCTTCGAAGGGGTAGACCTGACTCAGGCGCGTCACAATCCCGAGTTGCTGGGCATCGCCATGACGCCCGACAACTTGCAGGTCGACAAGGATGTTCTCGAATACGCGCAGTATGGGTGCTCGCCGTTCGACAGTGCGCATGGCTTCCGTACCCGCTGGCTGCGCCGGTTTGCCTTGAAGGGATACCTGGTCAACGCGATGAACCGGCCCACGCTGGAGAACGGTGTGCTGGCGGTGGTGCTTGACGACACCGTTGGCCTGATTCAGGAGTTCAACCACCAGCGCTTGAACTGGGTGGTGAGGCGTTAGGTCTGGCGCGAAGACCCCATGCGGGCCTACCAGCTGCAAACCTCGCAGCTCCTGCATGTCATTCGTGCTATGCACCGGGAGTGGGCGGCGCAGAAGGTGCTATCGCTGGAGCCCGTGACCGGCGACGGACCACCGGTGTTCACCGACCTGACGGTGGAGCGCCAGCGGTTGGTGGAGCGGGCACAGTTGGAGCGTGACGAGCGGCTTGAGGAGCGCTACGACGAAGCGAAACGGGCAGCGTTCCAGGCGGAGTATGACCAGCAGGAAATCGAGTTTCAGGGTTACATCGACAAGAACGCGCGTGCCGAAATCCAGCGGGCCCTTAACGCCGCCAGCCAACGCCTTGCGCCCTGCATGTCGCCCGGTATTCAGAACGCCGTGCGGCACCTGAACAGCGCGACGCAGTATCTGTACAACGGCGTGCACCTGATCGAGTTGGAAGTGAAGATGAAGCTGGGCGAGTACTACGCCCTGCAGAGTGCCCACTTGCGCCAGTTGCAGCACAAGGCCAATGCCTCCATTGCCGAGGCGCGGGACCGGATGCATCGCAATATCGATGACTTCGACCTCCACTCAACCAAGGCCTGGAACAAGGTACGGCCGATTATGCAGCACGGGCTGATGAGCCTGGCCGTGTTCGACTCACGGTTTACCCACACCATGATCAGCGTGACGGTATGCCCGTTCCCACAGTGATCACGTCGTCTTCAAGAAATTCAGCGAGATACCCCCAATTCGGGGGACTGCTGCCGGGTGATCCTCCCCAATCTGTTTCGGTTGCTACCGTAACTAACTGAAAAGAATATAAATATTCTTCTGGCACACACCTTGCTCCACACCTGCGCAGAGTCCCCGTGCCCCGGAGGTGCAGCATGTCTACGCCACGCAAAGGCCCCCTTCTGTCATCACTCGTTCTGGCCCTGCTCGGCTGGGAAACGACCAGCGAGGCGGCCGTGCAGTGCCAGCGCACCTTGGTCGCCAACGTGGTGGCGCTGGACCAGCCCCTGATGTTCAACCGCCTTGGCGCACAAAACGCCAACGGCATGATGTTCGCCCTTCGTGAAGATGTGGTGGACGACAAGCAGGTCCCCCTCAGCAAGGGCGGGGCCGCTGTCCCGGGCAAGGTCACCTTGCGCCCGGACAAGCGCCCACGGCCGATCGTGCTGCGGGTGGCCGCCGGTGACTGCCTCACGGTCAACCTGACCAACCTGCTGGCGTACCAGGCCAACCCCAACAAGCACGGTATCGACCCCGAAGAAAACGAGGTCGAAGGCGAGGAGGAAGGCCCGGAAACCGAGGTCGAAAACGAAGGTGGTGAACATTTCGTTGCCGACGAGCAGGTCAATGACCGGCATGTCGGCTTCCAGGTAAACGGCATGCAGGCGGTCAACAGCATTGGCGACATCGCCGCCAACACTGGCCGCAATGGCAACTTCTTGGTGTCGCCCGGCAACACCCGCAGCTACACCCTGTACGCCGAGCGTGAAGGGGCCTTTGCGGCCACCAGCCAGGGCGCGACCTTTGGCGGCCAGGGCGGGGCGGGTAACGTTGCCAACGGCCTGTTTGGCCAGGTGGTGGTTGTACCCAAAGGTGGGCGAACCTACCGCAATACCCTGACCGAAGAAGAAATGCGCCTGGCCACCACCGGCCGCACCGCCACCGGCCAGCCGGTGATCGATTACCAGGCCCGCTACCCGCAGGCCGAACCGTGGCTCACTGAGGGCAAGGCCGGCAAGCCGATCATTGCCATGGTCGACGGCAATGAAATCCTCAACAGCGAAACCGACGCCATCGTCATGGGGCCGAACCCCGATGGCAGCTTCCCGCGTTCGACCTACCCGCTGGAGAGCGTCAACAAGCGCAACCCGGCACTGCCCAACCGGCTGGAAGCGTTCCGCGACTTCGCCTCGCAGTTTGCCGATGAGGTCGCCGCCACCCAAGCCTTCCCGGGCTACTGGGCGGACCCGGTGATGGGCCATGTGCTGGAGCCGACCCGCGATTCGTTCATGATCAACTACGGTTCTGGCGGCATGGGCGCTGAAGTGGTCGCCAACCGCCTGGGCGTGGGGCCGATGCACGACTGCCTGTCGTGCGCGTACGAGGAGTTCTTCCTCAGTGCCCACACCGTAGGCGATATCGGCACCCTCGTGGACGTGCCAGCCAACGTCGGCCTGGAAAACATTCGCCCAGGCGAAACGCCGCCGGCCAGCGCCGTCGGCGTCAAGGCCAACATGGCCCTGTACCCGGCAGAACCCGCCAACGTGCACCACAGCTACATTGGCGACTTCACCAAGTTCCGCAACACCCACAATGGCCACGAACAGCACATTTTCCACCTGCATGGCCACCAGTGGCTGTTCAACCCCAACGACGACAACTCCGACTACATCGACGCCCAAGGCATCGGCCCGGGCATTGGTTACACCTACGAAATCGCCAACGGCGGTTCGGGTAACCGCAACCGGGTGGCGGGCGACGCGATTTACCACTGCCACTTCTACCCGCACTTCGCCCAGGGCATGTGGGCCATGTGGCGGGTACATGACGTGTTCGAGGAAGGCACCCGGCTGGAGGTGAGCGGGCAGGGCGAAAATGGCTTCCACAGCACGCCGTTCGCCCTGCGCAGCGGCAAGCCGGCCGTTGGCGCCCGGGCGTTGCCTGATGGCGAGATCGTCGCCGGTACGCCGATTCCGGCTATCGTGCCGCTGCCCGGCAAGGCCATGGCGCCGATGCCGGGCAAAGTGGTGGTGGTGCCCAAACTGTCTGAAGAACTGGTCGCTGCCAATGACGATGACGAAGAAGAAGAAGGCGACGACGATCACGCCAATGAAACGCCAGCGCGCAAGGCAGTCGGTTCGCTGGCACTGGTCGACCGCACCGATGCCAACCGCAACGCCGATGGCACGCTGAAAAACCCAGGCTACCCGTTCTGGATCGGCGGCATGGAAAGCAGCGTGGGCAACCGCCCGCCAACCCCGCCACTGGACATGCTCGACCCGGCCCTGGCCCGGCAGCTGAAAGACAGCGGCAAAGCCCTGTGGGCAAACCTGGACCCCAACCAGGTCGATGGCTGGGATGGCGGCCTGGGCCGGCACGCGCTGGACGGCGTGTCTGCAGGCGGTGAAGCAGTCACCACCACTACCAAGCTGGACTTCTCCAAGGTGGTGCACAAGGCCAAGCCCATCTACCTGCCGGAAGAAGGCACCGATGTCGAACAGGCCGCCATGCAGTTCCACGCCAAGGCCGAGCACCCAAGCTTTGCCCTGGTGCCCGGCAGCCAACCCGTTGCCAAGGCGTTCCGCACCAACGGTGCCTTGCCCACGGCCGGCGCCCCGTTCTACGAACCTTGCATGGACGACCGCGGCAAGCGTCTGACGCAAACCTCGGGGGTAGGCGAGTTTGTCAGCGGCGAGAGCCTCACCGGCATGAACTTCCGGGGTTCGTCCACCTTCACCGCCGACCGCCCGCGCATCTACAAGGGCGCCAACATCCAGTTCGACGCGGTGTACAACAAGGTCGGCTATCACTTCCCGCAGGCGCGCATCCTGGCGCTGTGGGAAGACGCCTGGCCAGTCATCACCAAGCAGCGCCCGCCAGAACCGCTGGTGATGCGCATGAACACCTTCGACTGCACCATGTACACCCACACCAACCTGATCCCGTCGTTCTATGAAATGGACGACTACCAGGTACGCACCCCTACCGACGTGATCGGCCAGCACATCCACCTGCCCAAGTGGGACCTGACCGCCGCCGACGGCTCGGCCAACGGCTGGAACTACGAAGACGGCGTTCTCTCGCCCGGTAGCGTGGTGGAGCGTGTGCACGCCATACGGGCCTACAACGGCTGCACCGAGGGCGACAGCCGCGACGGCACCGCCGCCTGCCCGCAAGCCAAGCAGCACCCGTTCTTCGGCCGCTTCGGCCGGGCCGACTGGCTGGGCGCGCGCACAGCCATGCAGCGCTGGTTCGCAGACCCGTTGGTGAACGTGAACAACGTCGACCGTGGCCTGGGCACCATCTTTACCCACGACCACCTCGGCCCATCGACCCACCAGCAACTGGGGCTGTATGCCACCGTGCTGGCCGAGCCGGCCGGCTCTACCTGGTACCACGCCGAAACCGGCGAACAGCTGTACAACCCGGCCACACGCCAGGACGGTGGGCCGACTTCGTGGCAAGCGGTAATCAAGACGGGCGACCACGATGGCGATGGCAAGAACGACAGCTACCGTGAGTTCTTCCTGGAGTACAGCGACTTCCAGCACGCCTATGAAGCCGGTGTGTACGTGGGCGCAGGCCCGGACGGCATCCCCAATGGCCAGTCCTACCCGGCCACGGCCGACAGCTTCCGCTATGCCATCAACCCGCCAGTCCGGCAGAAGGCATCCAACCTGCTGGAATCGGTGGTCGAATCGCGCGGTGGCCTGGCCCCTGGTTGTCCAAGCCGGCCTTGCCCGCAGGCGATTTCGGTGGATGACCCGGGCATGTTCGTCGTCAACTACCGCAACGAGCCGCTGGCTCTGCGCGTGTTCGACCCGAACAAGGTCGGCCCCGACGGCAAACGCGGCATGCAGGCGGACGGCCTGGCCGGCGACCTGAGCTATGCCTTGCAAAGCCGTACCGACCGTGCGATCCCGGCCATGAACATGGCGCCGTCGGCGATCACCTCGGCCGTTGGCCCAACCGGTGGGACCACGCTGTTCCCACCGCACATCAACAAGGCCGGCAGCGAACCGGGCGACCCGTTCACGCCCATGCTGCGCACCTACTCTGGCGACAACGTGCGCCTGCGCCTGCACGCCGGTGGCCATGAAGAGGAGCACAACGTCACCCTGCACGGTGTGAAGTGGCTGCAGAATGGCTCGGGCTTCGGTAACAGCTCCAACTCGGGCTGGAAGGCCTCGCAGATGATCGGTATCTCCGAACAGATGGGCTTCATGGCACCGGTGTCGATGATTTCCAGCTCCGCCGCTACCAATGGTGATTACCTGTACTCCATGGACGCGGCGCTGGAAGGCTACTGGAACGGTATCTGGGGGGTGATGCGCAACTACACCGCCCAACGCGCCGACCTGTTCCCGTTGCCGAACAACACCCAGCCGGTGGCCATGCGCAATACCGTGAACTTTGACGGCATCTGCCCGAAAACCACGGCCAACCCCAACGGCATCGGTACCCGCACCACGGTCAAACGCAGCTACGAGATTGTCGCGGCGCTGGCCAACGACATCCTTGAGAACCGCAACGGCGTCAGCATTAACGACCCGGCCGGTGCGGGCCAGCATGTCGGCGGGCCATTGAAGGCCAATGGCGGCACGCTGGTGTTCAACAGCCGCAAAACCAGCATCCCGCAGGTCACGGTGGTGGATGAAGAGGACGGCACCACCTTCACCGTCGGCGGCCACAGCGCCCCGCTGCATGACCCGACCGCCGTGCTGTACGTGCGCAAGGCCGACCTGGACACCACTACCGGCAAGCTCAAGGCTGGCGTACCGGTGGAGCCGCTGGTGCTGCGCGCCAACGCGGGCGACTGCATCAGCATCACCCTGGAAAACCGCCTGCCCCTGGTGATGCCAGACCTGCCAAGCACGGCCGTGATGCAGAACGTGGTCAAGCGTGACCGCTTCGACAGCGAAGGGTCCACCGCCTTCAACAACAACCTGATGCGGCCGTCCAGCCATGTGGGCCTGCACGCCCAGTTGCTGGCCTACGACATCACCAAGTCCGACGGTGCCAACGTGGGTGCCAACCCGGTGCAGACCGTACCACCCCGGGCGGGCAACAGCGGAGCCTACCCAAGCCGGGTGTACCAATACTACGCCGGCCACCTGGAGCGCGAAGGCAAACCGGTGCTGCAACTGGGCCGCACGGTGGACAACATCAACACCACGGCAATCGAGTTCGGTGGTCTGAACCTGACGCCGTCGGACTTCATCAAGCAGCCGCAGAAAGGCCTGGTGGGTGGCATGAGCATTCTGCCGCAAACCGCAACCTGGACCGAGGACACCGCCAGCCGGGCCCAGGCAACCGTCAAGGTTACCGGTCAGCCTGACTACCGCGACCTGGTCACGGTGTGGCAGCGCTCGATGAACATGCGCTGGGCTGACGGCCGCCCGGTCGAAGGCATCGCCACCGAAGGCAACGGCGTGCCGGGCGACCCGAAAGACAACGGCAACATGGCCATGAACTACAAGACCGAACCGCTGTGGCTGCGCTTTGGCCTGGCGCCGGATGCACCGTTCGGCCATGCCGACGGCTTCGGCTTGGCCGATGTGCCCAACGCGCACATGGCCTACAGCAACGCCCTGGTTGGCGGTGACCCGCAAACCCCGGTGATGTATGCCAAGCCCGGCCAGCCTGTGCGCAGCCATGTGCTGATGCCCAGTGGTGGCAGCCGCGGTATTACCTACCAGCTCGATGGGCACCTGTGGCCGTTGCACAACTACCAGGCCGAGAAGAGCGACGCGGATGGCTACCCGATGAGCCTGCCCGGCATCGGCTCGGTGCGCTTCGGCTACAACCCGATGGCCATGTACATCGGCGCCCAGGAAAGCGTACTGCCAGCGGCACACTTCAGCTTCATGCTGCCCAGTGCCGGCGGTGCCAACGCGGTGGCGGGTGACTACCTGTTCCGCGACTACGCCGCCTACGGCAACCTTTCGGGGTTGTGGGGAATTTTGCGGGTGACCAACGAAGCGCCGCCGGCAACGGCCCCGGCGCAGTGACGGAAGGGGAGCGCGAGCATGAACAAGAAGACTCGCCCTGCTTACTTGGGGGTAGTACTGGGCGTGGCACTGATCGGCCTGGGCGTGGCGTATGAAAAGCTCTGGTGCGATCCCCGCGAGCTGTTGCAGGAAACGGCCGAACCGCAGGCCCCGCACCGGCTCATCCGGGATGGCGTAACCGTGGAGTTCGAGGCCCGGCCGCTGGCCGGGGGCGAGCTGAAAGAAGGCGGCTTCGCCAACATCCGCTTCAAACTCAGCGACCAGACCAGTGGCCAGCCGCTATCGGGTATGGCGCCGGGGGCGTGGATCGACCCGGCGCAGTCGGCCCCGGTGGGCGACCGTGACCAGAGCTGCAAGGCGCGGGTTGCGCTGTTTCTCAAGAGCAGCATCGGTGCCCGACCGCTGCTCGACCTGAACAGCTACTTCCTGTTGATGCTGAACAACGACGCCAGCCTGACGGTGATCGACCCCACCGTCTCGGTGGGCGGCGTGACCAGCACCATGGCGCGCATCGACCTGCCCGGGCGGCCCATGGACTGGGCGGCCACCAGCGACGATAAGCAGGTATTCGTGTCGATCCCCGAGCGTGGCAAGGTGGCGGTGATCGATACCGAAACCTTCACCCGCGTGGCCGACCTGGACGCTGGCGACCAGCCGTTGCGTGTGGCCCTGCAACCTGATCAGCACCGGCTGTGGGTGGGCAACAACAGCCGTGACCCGGCCAAGGGTGGGGTCACGGTGATCGACGTGCCGGGGCGCACGACCCTGAAAAGCTTCAACACCGGCACCGGGCACCACGAAATCGCGTTCAGCGCCGACTCGCGCTTTGCCTACGTCAGCAACCGTGACAGCGGCACCCTGAGTGTGATCGACATCCCGGAAATGCGCCTGACCAAAACCATCAAGGTGGGCCCGCACCCGCTGTCGGTCAGCTATTCGGCGCTGTCCCAGGCGGTGTACGTGGTCGATGGCGAGGAAGGCAGCGTGCGAGTGTTCGATGCCCGCAGCCACCAGCTGCGCCATACGGTCAAGGCCGAGCAGGGCCTGGGGCCCATGCGCTTCAGCAGTGATGGCCGTTACGGCATCGTGCTCAACACCCTGGAAAACCAGGCGCTGGTGATCGACGCCAGTACCGACAAGCTGATCCACCACATCCCGGTGGCGGCCGAACCGTACCAGCTCACCTTCACCAAGGGTTATGCCTACGTGCGTGGGCTGGCTTCGCCGAAGGTGACCATGATCAACCTGTCCAGCCTCGGTGAGGGGCGCTCGCCCATTGTCCAGGGCTTCGAGGCAGGCCCGGCGGCGCCGCGCCAGGCCGGTGACCTGCCGCTGGCCCAGGGGTTGTCGGTATCGCGTGACGACAATTCGGTGTTCGTGGTCAACCCGGTGGACAACACCACCTACTTCTACGCCGAAGGCATGAACGCGCCGATGTCCGGTTACAACAACCGTGGCCACCAGGCCCGCGCCGCCCTCGTCGTCGACCGCAGCCTGCGCGAGGTGGCGCCTGGGGTATACAGCTCGACGGTGAAGCTGCCTGCCGCCGGCAAGTTCGACGTGGCCTTCCTGCTCAACCAGCCGCAAATCATCCACTGCTTCAGCACCGACGTGGCCGAAGCCCCTAATACCGGCAAGCGCAAGGGCGCGCATGCCGAGTTCATTGGCCTGGACCAGCCGTTGTCGCAGCACAGCGCCATCAACGCGCGCGTTCGCATTGTCGGCGACGACGGCCAGCCACGGCTGGGCCTGAATGACCTGAGCTTGCGCTACTTCCTGGCGCCGTCGTCGATGCCCCGCAACCTGCAACTGCGGGAGGTGGGCGAGGGCGTGTACCAGGCGGCCCTGACCCTGCCCGAGGCTGGCGCTTGGTACCTGCATGTGCAGTCGCCTTCGCTGGGGCGCAAGTTTGCCGAAGAGAACTACACCAGCCTGCGCGTCCTGCCGGCTGCAGCGACCAACGCTTCCCAGACTGACGTGAGGAATGTGCGATGAACACCCAGCCTGCTTTCACACTGTTGGCCCTGAGCCTGGCACTGGCCAGCAACCTGGCCCTGGCCCACGCCGGACACGATCACAAAGGCCACGCCGAGCCGCCTCCGGCGGCGAGCCAGGAAAAGACCAGCGTGCGCTTTGCCGACGTTTCGCTGCTGAACCAGGACGGCATGCCGGTGCGGCTGGAGAGAGACCTGGTAGGTGATCACCTGGTCGTGATGGGCTTCATCTACACCAGCTGCACCACGGTGTGCCCGGTGGTGTCGTCGATCATGGGCAAGGTCCAGCAACGACTGGGTGGCCGGGTAGGCGAGGAAATCCACCTGGTGTCGATCAGCGTGGACCCGCAGCGTGACGACGCCAAGCGCCTGCAAGACTACGCCAAGGCCTTCCAGAAGGGGCCAGGCTGGAGCTGGCTGACCGGAACCCCGTACGCCATCACCGAAACCCTCAAGGGCCTGGGCAGCTTCAGTGCCGACCTCAGTCAGCACCCGCCGCTGATTCTGGTCGGTGACGGGCGCAGCGGGCACTGGACGCGTTACTACGGTTTCACCGACCCGGCGGTACTGATCGAAGAAATCAACCGCCTCAGCGCCCGCCGTGTGCATGCCAAGAGCACGGCCATTGCCGACCATCACGAGGTGCAACCATGAGCACTGTCACTTCCCGCCGCGCTGGCATGCGCGCGTTCGACTGGCTGGTACTGGGTGGCTGCCTGTATATCCTTGCCTCGGTGGCGTTCGCCCACGAGGGCCATGCGCCGCAAGCGCCAGCGCCACAGCCGGCGCCCCAGGCGATGACCAGCGGCGGCGGCACCCGCGATGCCCAGGCCTGGTTCACCGACACCGTGCTGAAGGACCAGAACGGCCGCGAACTGCGTTTTTACAGCGATGTGCTCAAGGACAAGGTGGTGATGCTCAACGTGATCTTCACCCACTGCACCGACGCCTGCCCGCTGATCACCCGCAAACTGCGTGAAGTGCGCGAGGCCATGGGGCCGCAGCTGGCCAGCCAGGTGACCTTCGTCTCGATCAGCAGCGACCCGCTTAACGATACCCCGCAGGCGCTCAAGGCGTTTGCCGAGAAACAGGGGGTGGATGGGCCGAACTGGTTGTTCCTGACCGGGGACAAGGCCAATGTCGACCTGGTGCTCGGGCGTATCGGCCAGTTTCTGCCAAGCCCCGAGCAGCATTCGACGCAGTTGATTGCCGGTGATGTGGCGGGCAAACGCTGGAGCAAGATCCGTCCGGATGCGCCAGCCATGGCCATTGCCCAGCGCATGCAGCTGCTGACCCAGCCACTGGCAGGCCGGTGAGTATCATGAACAACTGGGCGGTTTTGCTTGTTGGCTTGGCATGCGCTACTTCGGCCTCTGCGCTGGACCTGACCGACCACGAGCTAGCCGGCAAACGCCTCTACCGCGAGGGCGTCTCCAGCAGTGACGCCCAACTGCAAGCCCTGGTTGGGGCCAGCGACATGGCGGTGCCCGCCAGTGTGCTGCCCTGCGCAAGCTGCCACGGCAACGACGGCCGTGGTCGCGCGGAAGGTGGCGTACGCCCGCCCAGCCTCGACTGGCAACGTCTGGTACTTGGCCAAGGCGCGCGCGAGGCCAACGGCCGCAGCTACCCGGCTTATACCGACAGCAGCCTGGCCCGGGCCATTCAGCATGGCGTGGACCCGGCCGGCAACCGCCTGGACCCGGCTATGCCACGCTTCGAGCTGACCTTGGCCGACCAGCGTAACCTTACCGCCTACCTCAAGCGCCTGGCCGAGGAACGCGACCCCGGTGTAGAGGAGGGCGTGCTGCGCCTGGGTACCTTGTTACCCGCGAACGGCCCGCTGGCCGAAGCGGGGCAGGTGGTACGTGCGGTGCTGGAAGACGGCGTGCTACAACTCAATCAGCAAGGTGGCATACACGGGCGGCGCCTGGAGCTGGTCGTGCTTGATCCGGGCTTCGACCCTGCCAGCGCCGAGCAAGCCTTGCAGCGGTTGCTGGAGCAGGCGCGCGTGTTCGCTTTGATCTCACCCTTGGCACCCATGCTTGACCAACGCCTGGCAACCTTGCTGGCGCCACAGAATGTGCCCCTGATCGGCAGCACGCCACGTAGCGGCGGCAGCCCACAGATCTTCGACCCGCTGCCCGGCCTGCCCGTGCAATTGCTTAGCCTGGCCGCTTATGCCCGTGCTGCGCTGGGCCTGGCCCCGGGCGAGCTACGTGTGGTGTATGCCGGCAATGAGCAGGCCGCATTGGCTGAACAGGTTCGCGAGCGCCTGCAGCAGCAAGGCTGGGCGCCCGCCATCCAGGCCTTCGATGGCCAGGCCGTGGACGGGCAGGGCATCGTCTTCCTTGGCCGAGCCCAGGCCTTTGTCGAATTGGCCGACGCGTTGCAGGCGGCAGGCCGTCAGCCCTACCTGTTCGCCGCCTCCAGCCAGGTGGCCGGTGCGGTGGCGCACTTGCCCAAGCAATGGTCGCAACGGGTGTTCCTGGCCTATCCCTATGTGCCGGAAGACTGGACCGAGCAGGGGCTGGCGACCTTGGCCGGCCTGCAGCAGCGCCAGGGCCTCGACCCGCGCCAGGCATCGTTGCAGGTTAACACCCTGTGCGCGCTACGGTTGCTGAGCGAAGCGCTGAAGCAGATAGGCCGTGACGCCAGTCGCGAGCAACTGATTGCCGCGTTGGAAGGCCTGCACGATGTGGCCACCGGCCTGACCCCGGCCTTGGGCTTTGGCCCAGGCCGCCGCCAGGGAATGGCGGGCGCCCATGTGGTGGCCGTGGCGCTACCAGGGCCGCGTTTTACCTCGGTTACCCCGTACCGGCCGGTGCCGGATACCCCTTGAGCGGAGGCTGCCATGCGTATTGTGTTGCTGTGCCTGCTGTTGGTGCTGGCCAAGGCGAGCTGGGCCGATGTGCCTGCGGCGCGGGTCAATGGTGTGGAAATCGGCGTGACGCGCCTGGAGCGTTACTTCAGCGAATACCTGAGCGCCCAGGGCCGCGCGCTGACCAGCATACGCAACCCGGGCCTGTACAAACGCCTGCGCGATCAAGCGCTGGACGAGCTGATCGACAAGGAGCTGCTGTGGCAGGAAGCCCGGCGCCAAGGCATCGCCATCAGCGACGCGCAGGTGTCGGCGCATGTGGGCGAGGTCGAAGCGGCGTTCGGCAGCCCGGCAATTTTCGAGCGGCGTCTGGCGCAGGCGGGTTTCGATAGGGCACAGTACACTGAGTACACCCGGCAAGACATGGCGGCCCAGCAGGTGTACGCCCAGCTCAGCGCAGTCGACACGCCGAGCCAGGCTGAAGTGGAGGCTTTCTATGCTGCCAATCGGGAAAGACTGCAAGGAGCGCAGAACCAAAGTGATAACCCTTCGGTCATACGTGAGCAGGGCCTGGTCTTGGCCAGGGCGGCGCTCATCGCTACACGAGAAGCGGATGCGCGCCGCTCGGTACGCCAACGTTTGCGCGACGCCGCTAACGTGGAGGTGGCAGACTGAGGCCCCTGATGGTGTTTCCCCCAAAGCTGGGGAATTAAGGTTTGGCAATGTGCCATCAGTTTCCCCGCTTGTGGGGAAGAGGCTGGGTGCGCCTGCCCGCCACGATTCGGGATTTGGCATGCGCTATAGTAGAATCAAAGACTTACAGCGGTGCAACATGACTATTCACGCCTGGCACGAAGCCTGCTCAAGCCTGTACAAGGGCGCACTTCGCAGACCGGGGAACCGGGCAGTACTTGGGAGTCGACCTTGGTGAACAGAGTATTGGTAGTCGATGACGAACAGACCCTTGCGCAAAACCTGCAAGCGTACCTGCAGGCGCAAGGCCTGGAAGTTCATGTTGCCCACGACGGTGCCAGTGGTATCGAACAGGCTGCAAGCCTGGCACCGCAAGTGATCGTGCTGGATTACCGCTTGCCCGACATGGAGGGTTTTCAGGTTCTGGAGGCCGTACGCAAGAACAGGCAGTGCCACTTCGTGCTGATCACCGCCCACCCCACTGTCGAAGTGCGTGAGCGGGCCGCCGAACTCGGTGTTAGCCATGTCCTGTTCAAGCCGTTCCCGCTGGTGGAACTGGCTCGTGCGATCTTCGACCTGATGGGCATCGAGCGCCGGCGCAGGGCCACGGACAACCCGGCGGAAGGGTTCGTCGAACGACGCCAGAACAGGAACGAATCGTTCCCCCTGCAGTTGTACGATGGAAGCTGGGTGTTGGCTGACCGCCGCCGTAATGGCGCCAAGCCCCCGAGGCCCGACGACGATCAACTGCTCACAGGGGAATAGCGGCGCCCGCACCCCTGGCCGAGCCAGCCTGCGACGCGCCCCTGAGCGGAGTCGCAGGCCATGCCAGAAGCATTCGATGCAACCCGGGATCTGCAACAGCCTGCACCGGCCTCTTCGCGGGCATGCCCGCTCCCACAGGATTCGGGTGATCTTCAGGTTTGCAGTGAACCTGTGGGAGCGGGCATGCCCGCGAAGAATCCACCACCATTCTCAGCCTACCCCCGCGACCTGCTGGCCCAGGCCCGCCTGCAAGCCATCGACGAGCGCCTGCTCAATTGCCTGGAACGCCTGGCCTGCGACAGCCCGGACACCTTCACCCGCCGCCTCGGCCTGACCCTGCACTACCCAGTGCTGGACAGCCACAGCCTGCTGGCCAGTACCCCGCGCTTCGACAAGGTGGCCCTGGCCCAGTGCCTGAAACGCGAATTCGTGCTGATCGAGCAGGGCGGCCAACTGCTGGGCGTGTTCGCCGACCCCTTCGACCCCGCCCGCCTGGCCTGGATCGACGATGTGCTGCAAGGCGCGCCACTTTACCTGGCCCACGCCGCCGAGCTGGCCACCTTCCTGGCCCGCCACGAAGAAAGCTTCCACGCCGTCGATGCCCTCGACCATGACGCCGAGGCCAGCAGCGAAGGCGACCCGCTGCAACGCCTGTCGCTGGCCAGCATCAGCGAAGACCAGAGCCGCGTGGTCAAGCTGGTCAACTCCACCCTGTACGACGCCCTCAAGCTGCACGCCAGTGACATCCACCTGGGCATGACCGGCCAGGGCCTGACCATCAAGTACCGCATCGACGGTGTGCTCAACGGTGCGGGCAAGGCCAGTGGCAGCGCGTTTGCCGACCAGGTGATCTCGCGCATCAAGGTCATGGCCGAACTGGACATCGGTGAAAAGCGCGTCCCCCAGGACGGCCGCTTCAAGGTCGCCGTGGGTGACCGGCAAATCGACTTCCGCGTATCGATCATGCCCAGCATCTTTGGCGAAGACGCCGTGCTGCGGGTGCTCGACAAGCAGGACTTGTCTGACCGGGTCAGCGGCGTGCAGTTGCAGGCCCTGGGGTTTGCCGACGAAACCCTGCGCGCCCTGCGCCGACTGGCCGCCGAACCCTACGGCATGATCCTGGTTACCGGCCCCACCGGCAGCGGCAAGACCACCACCCTGTACGCCATGATCAGCGAGATCAACCACGGCGTGGACAAGATCATCACTATCGAAGACCCGGTCGAGTACCAGCTGCCCGGCGTGCTGCAGATTCCGGTGAACGAGAAGAAGGGCCTGACCTTCGCCCGTGGCCTGCGCTCGATCCTGCGCCACGACCCGGACAAGATCCTGGTGGGTGAAATCCGTGACCCGGACACTGCCCAGATCGCCGTGCAGTCGGCACTCACCGGCCACCTGGTGTTCACCACCATCCACGCCAACAACGTGTTCGACGTGATCGGCCGCTTCAGCCAGATGCAGGTCGACCCCTACAGCTTCGTTTCCGCACTCAACGCGGTGCTGGCCCAGCGCCTGATCCGCCTGGCCTGCCCGCACTGCGCCACGCCCTGCGAACACGATGACGACACCCTGTATGGCTCGGGCCTGACCCGCGAGGGCGTGGCCGGCTGGAAGTTCGTCCGCGTGCAGGGCTGCGGCCAGTGCCGTGGCAGTGGCTACCGCGGCCGCAGCGCCATCGCCGAACTGCTGCACCTGGACGACGATCTGCGCCAGATGATCGTCGAGCGCCGCCCCCTGTCGCAAATCAAGACACTCGCCTGCCAGCGCGGCCTGCGCCTGCTGCGCGCTTCGGCCCTGGACCTGGTCCGCGATGGCCGCACCACCCTTGAGGAGATCAACCGTGTCACATTCATCTGATCGTTTCTGTGCCGTGCTCGGCGCCGAAGGTGTCGGCTTGGGTTGCTGGCACAAAGACCAACACCAGTGGCTGGGCAGCCGCGAGTTCAGTTGCGACGCCGCCCAACCAGCCTGGGAAGCTGCCGTCGACGCACTGGCCGCGCTGCTGGCCGAGCATGCTGTACGTGGCGCCCAGTTGCGGGTGCTGCTGTCGGCCCGCTACAGCCGCTTCTGCCTGGTGCCCTGGAGTGATGCCATTAGCCACCCACGCGAGCTGGACGCCTACGCCCGGGCTTGCTTCGAAAACCTCTACGGGCAGCCGCTGGACGACTGGCGCATCGTGCTGTCGCCCGAACCTGCCGGTGCCGCCCGTATCGCCACGGCGCTGCCCGAAGCCCTCCTGCAACGCTTGCAGGGGCTGGGCCGGGAAAGCCGCCTGAGCCTGCGCTCGGTGCAGCCGTACCTGATGGCCGCCTACAACCGCTGCTCGTCACAGCTGGCGCAGGGTGACTTCCTGTTCGTGCTGGCCGAGCCGCGCCGCAGCGTGCTGCTGCTGGCTGCGGGTGGCGCCTGGCAGCAAGTGCTGGCGCAAGGTTGCGCCGACAGTGACCAGGCCCTGCAAGCGCTGATAGAGCGCACCTGCGAATTGTATGGCGAGCACTTGCCCCGGGTGTACCTGCATGCCCCAGGCCGGGGCGACGTGCCGCAACTGGCGGCGGTGCAGCTGTGCCAGCCGGCCAGCGAAGCCGACCCGTTGTGCGCCATGTGGCGGGCGGTGGCCTGACATGCGCCGCCTCGAACTGGAATTCCAACCCCGGCGCAGCGGCCCGTTGGCCTGGTCGCTACTGGCCTTGGGCAGTGCCCTGGTCGCAAGCCTGGTACTGCTTCAGTACACCTTGCAAAGCGAGCAGGTGGAGCTGGAAGACAGCGTGCACAGCCTGGAGCAGCAACTGGGCCGCCGTCCGGCCACTGCCGCCCCGCAAAGCACGGCCGCCAGCCGTGAGCAGGCCGAGCGCCTGGCGCAGATGCGCAGTGTGTCGCAGCAACTGCAACGCCCATGGCAGCAGTTGTTCAGCATGCTCGAAGCCATGCCGCAGGACGACGTGGCGTTGCTTGGCCTGACCCCGGACGCACGCAAGGGCCAGGTCCGCATCGCCGCCGAGGCACGCAACCTGGAAGCGATGCTGCAGTACCACCAGCGGCTGGAAGCCAGCGACGAACTCAGCGATGTGTCGCTGCTCAACCACGAGGTGTTGGCCGCGCAGCCTGAGCACCCGGTGCGCTTCACCCTCACCGCCACCTGGGAGACCGGCCATGCGCGCCCTTGAGCTGAACAGCCTGATACTCCAGGAGCGCCTGCGCCGCGTTGGCCCGGTCGGCTTGGCGGCGGTGGCGGTAGGCCTGCTGGCCGTGGGCGTGGTGTGCGCTGGAGTGCTGCCGCAGTGGCAGAACGTGCGCGAGCTGCGTGCCACCGAGGCGGATGCCAGCGTACAGGTGGAGCGGATCAAGCGTGGCGAGCTGAAAATCGCCGTCAAACCCGAGCAGCAGGCGCTCGACAGCCTGCGCCAGCAGCTGCCGGGCCAGCCCCAGGCCAGCGAACTGATCGAGCGCCTTTACCACCTGGCCAGTGCCGAGCACATCAGCCTGGCCCGTGGCGAGTATGCCCTGGACATCGACCCCAAGACCCAGCTGGCGCGCTACCAGATCGTGCTGCCGGTGCGGGGTAGCTACCCGCAGATTCGCGGCTTCCTCAAGGGCCTGCTCAAGCAACTGCCGACCCTGGTGCTGGAAGACCTCGAGCTGCAACGCAAACGCATCGGCGACAGCGAGCTGAACGCCCGCCTGCGCATGACCCTTTACCTGTCGAGGTCGTGATGAACACACAACGTGCAGTCATCTGGGCCGGTTTCCTCGGCGTAAGTGCAGCGTTGGCCTGGGCGCCGGGGCACTGGTTTGGCCAGGACGACGGCGTCGCGGCCTTCGCGGGTAAACCTGCCCCCACAGGGCCTGTGGGCGCCGCCGAACCTGTGGGGGCGGCTTTAGCCGCGAAAGGGCCGGAACAGGCCTCCAGAGACCTGTTCCCCAAGCAGCAATGGACCAAACCCCAGGCCCTGGCCACCGTCACCGAACAACCTGTAGTCGCCGCGCCGGTCGTGGCCGCAGCCCCAGCCGCCCCTGAGCTTCCGTTCCAGTTCATCGGCCGCATGGGTACCAACGACGACCTGCAAATCTTTTTGCAGAGCGGTGAAAAACTCTACGTCGTGCGCCAGGGCGACGTGATCGAAGACACCTACCGCCTCGATCGGGTATCGGCCGAAGAGCTGAGCCTGGTCTACCTGCCTTTGCATCAGTCGCAGACTTTGTCTGTAGGGAGTGCACCATGAAGTCGTCAAAGCTGTGCAAACCTGCCCCGTTCCTGCTGGTGGCGCTGTGCGTGGCCATTGCCGGCTGCGGCTCCAGTGCGGTGCGCAAGGACAGTGACCAGTTGATGAAAGAGGGCCAGTACGAAGCCGGGATCGCACGGCTGGAAGAGGCCTTGCGCGACAACCCGCGCGATACGGAGCTGAACATCGCCTTGGCCCATAGCCGTCAGGCCGCTGTCGAGGCGCTGATCACCCAGGCCGATGCCGACCGTATCCGCCATGACTTCGCCAATGCCCGCATGGGCTACGGGCGGGTGCTGACCCTGGAGCCGAACAACCGCCGTGCCCAGGAAGGCATCCGCCAACTGGAGCTGATTCGCACCCTCGACGAGCGTGTTGCGCTGGGCCAGGCCGCGCTGCGCCAGGGCGACCTGTTCGGTGCCGAGCGCTACATGCGCGAAGTGCTGCGCCTGGACCCGCAGAACCAGAAAGGCATGGCGCTGCGCAGCGACATCGAGAACGTCCAGGCGCGCACCGCGCAGCCCTACCCACAGCTGCGCAGCAAGCTGGAGCGGCCGGTCACCCTGGAGTTTCGCGATGCCAACCTGAAGACCATCTTCGAAGTGCTGTCCCAGGTTGCCGGCATCAACTTCATCTTCGACAAGGACATGCGCCCGGACATGAAGGCCACCATCTTCGTGCGCGAGGTGCGCATCGAGGACGCCGTGGCGCTGCTGCTGGAGCAGAACCAGCTGCGCCAGAAGATCGTCAACGAAAACACCGTGATGGTGTACCCCGACTCGCCGCAGAAGACCAAGGACTACCAGGAACTGGTCATGCGCACCTTCTACCTCACCAGCATCGATGCCAACACCGCGCTGAACATGGTCAAGACCATGCTCAAGACCCGCGACGTGTTCGTTGACGAGCGCCTCAACACTCTGACCATGCGCGACACCCCGGACGCCGTGCGCATGGCCGAGAAGTTGCTGCAGTCGCAGGACCAATCCAACCCCGAGGTGGTGCTGGAAGTGGAGGTGATGGAAGTGGCCACTTCGCGCATCCTCGACCTTGGCCTGCAATGGCCCAACACTTTCGGCGTGTTGAGCAACGACGGCAAGCCGGTGAGCGTGCTCGACCAGTTGCGTGGCATCGATTCCAGCCGCATCAGCATTGCGCCAGCACCGCAGGCCAAGATCAACGCCCAGGACAAGGACATCAACACCCTGGCCAGCCCGGTGATCCGCGTCAGCAACCGCGAGCAGGCACGTATTCACATCGGCCAGCGGGTACCGATCATCAGCGCCACTTCGGTGCCGTCCACTCAGGGCCCGGTGATCACCGAAAGCGTCACCTACCTGGACGTCGGTTTGAAGCTTGAAGTGCAGCCTACCGTGCACCTGAACAACGAGGTGGCGATCAAGGTGGCGCTGGAAGTGAGTAACGCCACCCCGCTGGAGGCCACCCGCCAGGGCACCATTCCGGTCCAGGTCGACACCCGCAACGCCCAGACCAGCCTGCGCCTGCACGATGGCGAAACCCAGGTGCTAGCCGGGCTTGTGCGCAACGACCACAACGCCAGCGGCAACAAGATTCCGGGGCTCGGCGATATTCCTGGCCTGGGCCGGCTGTTCGGCAGCAACAAGGACGACATGAGCAAAAGCGAGCTGGTGCTGGCGATTACCCCGCGCATCGTGCGCAACCTGCCGTACCAGAGTCCGTCGGACATGGAGTTTTCCACCGGTACCGAGTCGGCCATGCAGGTACGCCAGATGGCACCGCTGCCACCCATGGACGTACCCGGCAATGCGCCGACCACCGACGCGCCGGTGATGGACAGCCAGATGGCAGTCGCCCCGGTCAACGGGAGCCCTCGGCCATGAAAGCGCCGCGCCGCATGCAGGGCTTCAGCCTGATCGAGGTGGTGCTGACCCTGGCACTGCTCGGGCTGCTGGCCAGCATGGCCGCGCCGCTGACCGAAACCGTGGTGCGCCGCGGCAAGGAGCAGCAACTGCGTGACGCGCTGTACCAGATTCGCGACGCCATCGACGCCTACAAGCGGGCTTTCGATGCCGGCTACATCGAGAAGCGCCTGGACGCCAGCGGTTACCCGCCAAACCTCCAGGTGCTGGTGGAGGGCGTGCGCGACGTGCGCAGTGCCAAGGGTGCAAAGTTCTACTTCCTGCGGCGCATCCCGCACGACCCGCTGGTGGCGGCCAAGGACAGGGACGAAGGCGCTTGGGGACTGCGCGCATACGACAGCAGCCCCGACAACCCGCGCGAAGGCGAAGACGTGTTCGACGTGTACTCCAAGGCCCGCGGCAAAGGCCTCAACAACATCCCTTACGAGCAATGGTGACAGCCATGAAACGCAGCAAAGGCTTCACCCTGATCGAGCTGCTGGTGGTGATGGCGATCATCGCCACGCTGCTGACCATCGCCATGCCGCGCTACTTCAACAGCCTGGAAAGCTCCCGCGAGGCCACCCTGCGCCAGAGCCTGGCGGTGCTGCGCGAGGCACTGGACCACTACTACGGCGACACCGGCCATTACCCGGATTCGCTGGAGCAGTTGGTAGAGCAGCGCTACCTGCGCAACACCCCAGTCGACCCGATCACCGAACGCAGCGATGCCTGGCAGCTGGTGCCACCCCCTGAAGGCGTGGCTGGCGGCGTGGCCGATATCAAGAGCGGTGCCACAGGGAGGGCGCGTGATGGCAGCCTCTTCGCTGAATGGTAAGGCCAACGGTGGCTTCACCTACCTGGGCGTGCTCTTGCTGATTGCAGTCAGCAGCGTGGCCTTGGCCGCCACCGGCACGCTCTGGGCCAGCGCCGCCCAGCGGGACCGAGAACGCCAACTGCTGTGGGTGGGCAGCCAGTACGCCCAGGCCCTGCGCAGCTACTACCGCGCCTCGCCGGGCCTGGCCCAGTACCCGCAAGACCTGGCCGACCTGCTGCAGGACAACCGCTTTCCGCAGGCCAAGCGGCACATTCGCAGGCTCTACCCCGACCCCATTACCAACAGCGACGAGTGGGGCCTTCTGCGCTCGATCGACGGCCGCATCACGGGGGTGCACACCCGCTCGGACGCCACCCCGTTCAAGCGCAGTGGCTTCAGCGCCGAGTGGACCGGTTTCGAAGGGCTGGAACACTACAGCGACTGGCAGTTCGTCGCCGAGCAGGCCTTCAGCGAAAGTGCCGATGGCGTACAAACCCACAGCGGCCCGGGAGACACGCCATGAATACCCTGGCCGCACTCTGCCTGAGCATGCTGCTGGCGTTGGCCACGTCGGCCAAGGCCTCAAGCGAGGACGAGATGCAGGGCTTCATCGTCGACAACACCATCTCGCACATCGGCCACGACTTTTACTACTACTTCGCCGACCGCCTGCGGGCCACCAGCCGCCTGGACTTCAACCTGGTGGTACGCGAACGCCCGGACGCGCGCTGGGGCAGCCTGGTCACCGTGGAGTTCGAACGTGAGGTCATGTACCGCCGCTTCCTGCCCCCGAACACCACCGAGCTCAAAGACGAGGCCGTTGCAGCCGCCGACCTGGTCAAGCAGCAGATCATTCAACGCAAGCTGCAACGCCTGCTACAGGACACCACCGACTTGGAGAGGGACGAGCTATGAACCACCGCATTCCACGTTGCATTGCCGCCTGTCTGCTGGCCAGCGCCTGTGCTGTCCAGGCCACCGAGCTGGTGTACACCCCGGTCAACCCGGCTTTTGGCGGCAACCCGCTCAACGGCACTTGGCTGTTGAACAACGCCCAGGCGCAGAACGACTACGACGACCCCGACCTCAAGGACCGTGCCTCGGCCTTTACCGGCACCACGGCCCTGGAGCGCTTCAGCAACCAGCTGGAGTCGCGGATGTTGTCGCAGTTGCTGGACAACATCAGTAACGGCAGCACCGGCAGCATGGCGACCGATGCGTTTCTCATCGACGTCATCGACGATTCCGGGGCCTTGAGCATCAAGGTCACCGATCGCGCCACAGGAGAAATTTCGATCATTGAGGTCAGCGGCCTGAACCCCTGAGAGGGAAGGGCTTTTCTGTTGGGGAGAGAACACCATGAAACGTCTGCTGAGCACGCTGCTGATCCTCACCGCCCTGGGCCTGCAAAGTGGTTGCAGCCTGCGCGAACCCATGTCGGCCGAACAGGACTCGGAAACCCCGACCCTGACCCCACGCGCCTCGACCTACTACGACCTGATCAACATGCCACGGCCCAAAGGCCGGTTGATGGCCGTGGTGTACGGCTTCCGCGACCAGACCGGCCAGTACAAACCCACCCCGGCCAGCTCGTTCTCCACCAGTGTCACCCAGGGCGCAGCCAGCATGCTGATGGACGCCTTGAGCGCCAGCGGCTGGTTCGTGGTGCTGGAGCGTGAGGGCCTGCAGAACCTGCTGACCGAGCGCAAGATCATCCGTGCTTCGCAGAAAAAACCGGATGTACCGGAAAACATCATGGGCGAGCTGCCACCGCTGCAGGCCGCCAACCTGATGCTGGAGGGCGGCATCATTGCCTACGACACCAACGTGCGCAGCGGCGGGGAGGGCGCCCGCTACCTGGGGATAGACATCTCACGCGAGTACCGGGTGGACCAGGTGACCGTGAACCTGCGAGCGGTAGACGTGCGCACCGGGCAGGTGCTGGCCAACGTGATGACCAGCAAGACCATCTACTCGGTCGGGCGCAGTGCCGGGGTGTTCAAGTTCATCGAGTTCAAGAAACTGCTGGAAGCCGAGGTGGGCTACACCACCAACGAACCGGCGCAGCTGTGCGTGCTGTCGGCAATTGAAGCGGCGGTGGGGCATTTGCTGGCGCAGGGGATTGAACGGCGGTTGTGGCAGGTGGCGGGGGATCCAGCGGATGGCAAGCCTACGGTGGACAAGTATTTGAGTCAGAATCAGCAGCATCAGCAGCCATGATTGATCTTGAGGGCCTCTTCGCGGGCA
>NZ_JBICMM010000053.1:0-316 GCF_043106425.1 Pseudomonas sp. FYR_2 | reverse complement strand
TTCTCGCTGTAATCGACCGGGCAGTCGATCACATGCACGCCCGGGGTCTTGATGCAGTGCTCCAGCAGCGGCAGCAGGCCTTCGGCGCTTTCCACGCGGTGGCCATTGGCACCGTAGGCTTCGGCGTACTTGACGAAGTCCGGGTTGCCATAGTCCAGGCCGAAATCGGTGAAGCCCATGTTGGCCTGCTTCCAGCGGATCATGCCGTAGCCGTCGTCACGCAGGATCACCACGGTGATGTGCATGCCCAGACGCACGGCGGTTTCCAGTTCCTGGCTGTTCATCATGAAGCCGCCGTCGCCGCATACCGAAATCA
>NZ_JBICMM010000052.1:0-1158 GCF_043106425.1 Pseudomonas sp. FYR_2 | reverse complement strand
CGCCCAGCTCGATGCGCAGCCCGCGGATTTTCACCTGGTGATCGAGACGGCCCTTGTAGTCGATCACCCCGTCGGCCCGGTAGCGCGCCAGGTCGCCGGTACGGTAAAGGCGACCGCCGCCTTGTGCCGTGTTGTCGAAGGGGTCCGGGACGAAGCGTTCGGCCGTCAACGCCGGGCGACGGTGATAGCCACGGGCCAGGCCGATGCCGCCCAGGTACAGCTCGCCAGCCGCGCGTGGGGCGACACTCTGCAGCCCGGCACCGAGGATGTGGGTTTTCAGGTTGTCGATCGGGCGGCCAATCGGCACGCCGCTGTCGCCGCCCGGGCGGCAGGTCCAGTGGGTGACATCGATGGCCGCTTCGGTCGGGCCGTAAAGGTTGTACAACTGTGCGCCGGGCAGGCGTGCCAGGGTCTGCTGCGCCAGCTCTGCAGGCAAGGCTTCGCCGCTGCACACCACGCGCTTGAGACTGCTGCAGCGCTCAACCTCGGCGCTGCCCATGAACGCTTGCAGCATCGACGGGACAAAGTGCAGCGTGGTCACCGCGCACTGCCTGATCACCTCCACCAGGCGCTCCGGATCACGGTGCTCGCCCGGTTGCGCCACGGCCAGGCGTGCGCCGGCCAGCAGTGGCCAGAAGAACTCCCAGACCGAGACGTCGAAACTGAACGGGGTTTTCTGCAGCACCGTATCGCCGGCATCCAGGCCGTAGGCCTGCTGCATCCAGCACAGGCGGTTGACCAGCGCGCGATGGCTGTTGCCCGCGCCCTTGGGCCGGCCAGTGGAACCGGAGGTGTAGATCACGTAGGCCAGGTTGCCCGGGCGAGTGTGGTGCACCGGGTCGGCATCGCTGTAGCCCGGCAGCGGTTCGAGCAACAGTGGCTGCACACCCTCAGGTACCGGCAACTGCGCCAGCAGGTGGGCTTGCGTCAGCAGCAGGCCGATGCCGCTGTCCTGCATCATGTAGGCCAGGCGCTCGGCGGGGTATTCCGGGTCCAGCGGCACATAGGCGCCACCGGCCTTGAGGATACCCAGCAGGCCGATGACCATGTCCACGCTGCGCTCGGCGGCAATGCCCACCAGCACGTCCGGCCCCACGCCCTGTTCGCGAAGCTTGTGCGCCAGCTGGTTGGCGCGCCGGTTCAGCTCACGGTAGCTCA
>NZ_JBICMM010000051.1:0-129381 GCF_043106425.1 Pseudomonas sp. FYR_2 | reverse complement strand
GAGGTGTCTACGAAACCAGGGGCGACTCAACCCTTACACCAGGTCGGAGGCAGAGATGATTATCTCGTACCTCTACGCGACTCTTCAGAAATACTGCCAGATCTACGCTGCGTTCTTCGAGTTCTGCCTCTTCACCGGTGTCCGGCCTGGTGAAGCCATGGGCCTGAAGTGGGAGGATGTCGACTTGGATCAGCGATCAGCAACGATTCGCCGGATCATCGTCAATCGGGCGCCCGAGGAGCGCACGAAGACCAAGTATCACCGGGTGGTGTTGCTCAACGAGCGCGCGCTGAACGCCATCAACCAGGCCCAGCGGATGGCGACACTTCGACGCATGGCATCCAAATCGGCCCACCCTGTAAGCGCTTTTGTGTTCCAACCGAGCAAAGGTGGGCTGTGGATCAACGAGCCAAGTGTTACAATCCGCCACTTCAAATCAGCGCTCAAGGCGCTGAACATCCGTGAACGCCGTCAGTACGACACCCGCCACACCTACGCAACCATGTGCCTGATGTCTGGAATGAACCCTGCGTTCATAGCGAACCAGCTTGGCCACAGCGTTGAGATGTTGCTTTCTACCTACGCGAAATGGATCAGCTCCTCCTCGGACTGGAGGGAGCTGGAGAAGCTGCCGCCCCGAGTCGAAATGGCCCAAAATTGGCCCAAAACTGACACGAAGGCCTAAATACACCTCTGGAACCCCCGCAGGACAAGCACTTGATCTCCACAGCTAACATCACCATGCAGTTCGGCTCCAAGCCGCTGTTCGAAAACGTTTCCGTCAAATTCAACAACGGCAACCGCTACGGCCTGATCGGCGCCAACGGTTGCGGCAAGTCGACCTTCATGAAGATCCTCGGCGGTGACCTTGAACCATCCGGGGGCCAGGTCATGCTCGAGCCGAACACCCGCCTGGGCAAACTGCGCCAGGACCAGTTCGCCTACGAGGAATTCACCGTGATCGATACGGTGATCATGGGCCACGGTCAACTGTGGAAGGTCAAGGCCGAGCGCGACCGCATCTACTCGCTGCCGGAAATGACCGAGGAAGACGGCATGGCCGTCGCCGAGCTGGAAACCGAATTCGCCGAAATGGATGGCTACACCGCCGAATCCCGCGCCGGTGAACTGCTGCTGGGCCTGGGTATTCCACTGGAGCAACACTTCGGCCCGATGAGCGAAGTGGCACCGGGCTGGAAGCTGCGTGTACTGCTGGCCCAGGCGCTGTTCTCGGACCCGGACGTGCTGCTGCTCGACGAACCGACCAACCACCTGGACATCAACACCATCCGCTGGCTGGAAACGATCCTCACGGCGCGTAACAGCACCATGATCATCATTTCCCACGACCGACACTTCCTCAACAGCGTCTGCACCCACATGGCTGACCTGGATTACGGCGAACTGCGCCTGTTCCCAGGCAACTATGACGAGTACATGACCGCAGCCACCCAGTCGCGCGAGCAACTGCTGTCGGACAACGCCAAGAAGAAAGCCCAGATCGCCGAGCTGCAGACCTTCGTCAGCCGCTTCTCGGCCAACGCCTCGAAGGCCAAACAGGCGACTTCGCGCGCCAAGCAGATCGACAAGATCCAGCTGGCCGAGGTCAAGCCGTCCAGCCGTGTCAGCCCGTTCATTCGTTTCGAGCAGACCAAGAAACTGCACCGCCAGGCCGTGGTCGTCGAAAAAATGGCCAAAGCCTTCGACGACAAGGTGTTGTTCAAGAACTTCGACATCACCGTCGAAGCGGGCGAGCGCGTTGCCATCATCGGCCCCAACGGTATTGGCAAGACCACGCTGCTGCGCACCCTGGTCGGCGAGATGACCCCGGATGCAGGTTCGGTCAAGTGGACCGACAGCGCCGAAGTGGGCTACTACGCCCAGGACCACGCCCACGACTTCGAAGACGACATGACCCTGTTCGACTGGATGGGCCAGTGGACCTCTGGCGAGCAGGTGATCCGCGGCACCCTGGGGCGCATGCTGTTCTCCAACGACGAGATTCTCAAGTCGGTGAAGGTGATTTCCGGTGGTGAGCAAGGCCGCATGCTGTTCGGCAAGCTGATCCTGCAGAAGCCGAACGTACTGGTGATGGACGAGCCGACCAACCACCTGGACATGGAGTCGATCGAAGCGCTGAACCTGGCGCTGGAAAACTACCCGGGCACCCTGCTGTTCGTCAGCCACGACCGCGAGTTCGTATCGTCGCTGGCCACGCGGATCATCGAGCTGTCGGCCGATGGCGTAGTGGACTTCAGCGGTACCTATGACGACTACCTGCGTAGCCAGGGTGTGCTGGTCTGATTGATGGGGCGGCATGGCCATCGGTATGGCTGAGCCGGCCTCTTCGCGGGCATGCCCGCTCCCACAGGTAATGCGCAGGCCTTGAGTACTGTGCGGTAGCTGTGGGAGCGGGCGAGCCCGCGAAGCATCCACCGCCAGTCCCTCAGGCTGGCATTCCCCGACGAATAATTCGTTAGCCTGCTTTCATTTCCTTCCTGTAGCAGCCATCATGGACCCACGCCCAACCGCCCGCCCGCGAAAGAGCCCATGACCGCGCAACAACCCGCCCCCACCCGCAATACCCTGCACATCACCCTGCAGATCCTGTCGATCGTTTTCTACACCTTCATTGCCTTCCTCTGCATCGGCTTGCCGATTGCGGTACTGCCCAGCTATGTGCATGACCAGCTGGGTTTCGGCGCGGTGATCGCCGGGGTGACCATAGGCCTGCAATACCTGGCCACCTTGCTCAGCCGCCCGTTTGCCGGGCGCGTTGCCGATACGCTTGGGGGCAAGCAGGCCACACGCTTCGGCCTGCTGGGGATTGCCGGCTGCGGAGTGTTGACCCTGCTGTCGGCCTGGACCCTGACACTGCCACTGCTGAGCCTCGCGTTGCTGCTCGCAGGCCGTTTGCTGCTGGGCATCGCCCAGGGGTTGATTGGTGTAGCCACCTTGAGCTGGGGCATCAGCCAGGTCGGCCCCGAACACACCGCCAGGGTGATCTCGTGGAACGGGATCGCCTCGTACGGTGCTATCGCGATAGGCGCCCCCTTGGGCGTACTGGCCGTGGACGTGCTGAACTTCAGCGTACTGGGGCCCGCCTTGCTGGTGCTGGCCGTGGCTGCCCTGCTGGTGCTGCGCAAACGTCCTGACGTGGTGGTGGTGCGCGGCGAGCGCCTGCCCTTCTGGTCCGCGTTCGGCCGTGTCGCCCCGTGTGGCCTGGGCCTGACCCTCGCCTCGATCGGCTATGGCACCCTGACCACCTTCGTCACCCTGTACTACCTGGAGCGCGGCTGGGCCGGCGCTGCGTGGTGCCTGAGTGCGTTTGGTGTGTGCTTCATCCTTTCGCGGCTGCTGTTCGTCAATGCCGTCAACCGCTTTGGTGGCTACAACGTGGCGGTCGCCTGCATGGCCACCGAAGTGCTTGGCCTGAGCTTACTATGGCTGGCACCTTCACCGGCCTGGGCGCTGGTCGGCGCAGGGCTTACCGGTTTCGGGCTGTCGTTGGTGTACCCGGCGCTGGGCGTCGAGGCAATCAAGCAGGTCCCCAGCAGCAGCCGTGGCGCGGGGCTAGGCGCCTATGCGGTGTTCTTTGACATGGCCCTGGCCATCGCCGGGCCGGTAATGGGCGCAGTGGCCGTGCACTTCGGCTATGCCTCGATCTTCTGCGTGGCGGCCCTGCTGGCCTTGGCCGGGGTGGGCCTAACGCTGTTGCTGTCGCGGCGCGCCCGCCTCGGCTGAGCGCTCGCCCGGTTGCGGTGCACCCAGCGCCTGACTGAAGAACGCCGCCGTTTCGCGCTCTAGCGAATGATGAATATGGCGGCGGTCCACGCCCTCGGCATCTTTGCACAGTACGGGCATTCGCGTGTATTGCTCGGCGTCGCAATGGGCCATGAACACAAAGTGGCCAGCGCCGGCCAGCAGGCGGTAATCCGGCGTAACCGGCAGTTTGCGGGCCAATGCTTTGGCGTTGCGGTCCACGGCCACCAGTTGATCGCTGTCTCCGCTATAGATGAGGGCGGGTACCTGCACCCCAGCCAGGGCATGGCGCCCGAACAGCAAGCTTAACGGGGCCATCAGCATCACCGCCCCCACCCGCTGGTCTGCCTGCGGCGCCAGCTCGCTGCGGTCGGCAATCAGAATCCCGTGGGTTTTGCAGGCGTCGGCGTCGTTCGGGCGTTCCAGGCAGTACTGCCGCAGGCGGTCCAGATCGGGGCGCGCACCAGACAGTATCAACGCGGTTTCGCCGCCGGCCGAATAGCCGATCACACCGACCTTGCCTTCATTCAGGTAAGGCCCGAGCAATGCATCGTCACGGGCAGCACCGATGGCAGCGCTGACTTGCAGTGGCCGGCCATAAAGATTGCTCAAGGTACCCAGGCGACTGTGGTCGCGGACGTTGTCCCCCGGGTGCACGACCGCTACCACCACGAACCCCTGGCGCGCCAGGGACGTGGCCAGGTAATGCAAGGCCAACGGACTGCCGGTGTTGCCGTGGGACAACACCAGTAACGGGAACTGGCCCATGGCAACGGGTGCCTCTTCAGCCACCTCGACCGGGTAGCCGTCTATACGGCTGCGATGGGTTGAACCAACGGCCGGGTAAAAAGCCAGTGCTTGCATCGGCCGGTTATCGACCGGGTCGGCCAGTGTCATGTGGTGCAGGCCGGCCACCCATGGCGCAGCCTCGGCGTGGGCCAACAGGCCGCCGAGCAGCGCCAGTGCCAACATGCAGCGTGGAAGGGTCATCGGCCGGCGGTTCCTTGCAGGGCGAAGTGATAGCCCAGCATAGAGCCGGCCTGGCCGGCACCGCATGAAAACTGGATGAAACCGTCGTCATGCATGTGGCGTGCGCGCCCTATGCATTTGCGCATGGCGTCGAACCCGTGGCATAGATGGAGGTCCACGTCTTTACGTGACCGTTTCGCGCCATTGAAGGAGATTCATGCATGAGCAAGCCCGCCTATGTGCCACCCAAGGTCTGGCGCAACGACGCAGCATCCGGCGGCCAGTTCGCCAGCATCAACCGCCCGGTTGCAGGCCCGACGCACGACAAGGACCTGCCGCAGGGCAAACATCCGCTGCAGCTGTATTCCCTGGCCACGCCCAATGGCGTCAAGGTCACCGTTGCCCTTGAAGAGCTGCTTGCTTTGGGCCATCGCGGCGCCGAGTACGATGCCTGGCTGATCCGCATCGGCGAGGGCGACCAGTTCTCCAGTGGCTTCGTACAGGTAAACCCCAACTCGAAGATCCCTGCCCTGCTTGACCGAAGTGTCGAACCACCTGTGCGGGTGTTCGAATCGGGGTCGATCTTGCTGTATCTGGCGGACAAGTTCGGTGCCCTACTGCCGAAATCGCCGGCTGCACGCACCGAAAGCCTGAACTGGCTGTTCTGGCAGATGGGCGCAGCGCCTTACCTGGGCGGTGGCTTTGGCCACTTCTACGTGTATGCGCCAGAGAAATACGAGTACGCCATCAACCGCTTCACCATGGAAGCCAAGCGTCAGCTGGATGTACTCGACCGCCGCCTGGCCGAAAGCCGCTACCTGGGCGGCGATGAGTACAGCATTGCCGATATCGCCGTGTGGCCATGGTATGGCCAGTTGGTGCGCGGCAACCTGTATGGCGCGGCGGAGTTCCTGGCGGTTGACGAATACCCGAACGTGCAGCGCTGGGCCGAGGAAATTGCCCAGCGCCCGGCTGTGCAGCGAGGTACCCGGGTGAACCGGACCTGGGGAGATGAAGACAGCCAGGTGCCTGAGCGGCATTGCGCGGCGGACCTGGATTGAGGGCTAGTCGGGGTCGCTACGCGACCCCAACAATGCTCGCCTGCATAAAACCATTTGCCCCCGCGCAAACCTGCGTCCGTCAAGCCCTTCTTGTACACTCCTCGCATTAGCCCCCACCTGCACATTTTTTTGGTGAACGCATGATCGAGGTAACCGAGGTTTCCATTGCCGAGCTGCGCGACGCACTCGAGTCGGGCCGCACGACGGCGGTCGAGCTGGTCAAGGCCTACCTGGCGCGTATCGACGCCTACGATGGCGCCAACACCGCCACGGCCCTGAACGCCGTGGTGGTGCGCAACCCTGAGGCGCTGAAAGAAGCCGAGGCCTCCGATGCCCGCCGCGCACAGGGCCAGGTGCTGAGCCCGCTGGACGGCATCCCCTACACCGCCAAGGACAGCTACCTGGTCAAAGGCCTGACCGCTGCTTCCGGCAGCCCTGCCTTCAAGGACCTGGTCGCCCAACGTGATGCCTTCACCATCGAGCGCCTGCGCGCCGCCGGTGCCGTGTGCCTGGGCAAGACCAACATGCCGCCCATGGCCAACGGTGGTATGCAGCGCGGCGTGTATGGCCGCGCCGAAAGCCCGTACAACGCCAACTACCTGACCGCGCCGTTCGCCTCGGGCTCGTCCAACGGTGCCGGCACCGCCACCGCCGCCAGCTTCAGCGCCTTCGGCCTGGCTGAAGAAACCTGGTCCAGCGGCCGTGGCCCGGCGTCCAACAACGGTTTGTGCGCCTATACCCCATCGCGCGGAGTGATTTCGGTGCGTGGCAACTGGCCGCTGACACCGACAATGGACGTGGTGGTGCCTTACGCCCGCACCATGGCCGACTTGCTGGAAATCCTCGATGTGGTGGTAGCCGATGACGCTGACAAGCGCGGCGACCTGTGGCGCTTGCAGCCTTGGGTGCCGATTCCGGCTGCCTCAACGGTGCGCCCTGCGTCTTACCTGGACCTGGCCGTGGATGCCGGTGCCCTCAAAGGCAAGCGCTTTGGTGTGCCGCGCATGTACATCAATGCGGATGCCGAAGCTGGCACCTCCGAAAAGCCGGGTATCGGCGGCCCGACCGGCCAGCGCATCAACACCCGCGCCACGGTGATCGACTTGTGGCAGCAGGCGCGCCAGGCCCTGGAAGCGGCCGGTGCCGAAGTGCTGGAAGTGGACTTCCCGCTGGTGTCCAACTGCGAAGGCGACCGCCCGGGCGCACCGACTGTCTACAACCGTGGCATTGTCAGCAAGGAATTCCTGCACGACGAACTGTGGGAATTGTCCGGCTGGGCCTTTGACGACTTCCTGCGTGCCAACGGTGACCCCAAGCTCAACCGCCTGGCCGATGTCGATGGCCCACAGATCTTCCCGCACGACCCGGGCACCCTGCCCAACCGTGAAGACGACCTGGCTGCCGGCATGGACGAATACGTCAACATGGCCAAGCGTGGTCTGAAGACCTGGGACCAGATCGAAACCCTGCCTGACGGTCTGCGTGGCCTGGAAAAAACCCGCAAGCTGGACCTGGAGGACTGGATGGACAATCTGGGCCTGGACGCGGTGCTGTTCCCGACCGTTGCCGACGTGGGGCCGGCGGATGCCGACGTTAACCCGGCCTCGGCCGACATCGCCTGGAGCAACGGTATCTGGGTGGCCAACGGCAACCTGGCGATCCGTCACCTGGGCGTGCCAACCGTTACCGTGCCGATGGGCGTGATGGCCGACATCGGCATGCCGGTGGGGCTGACCTTTGCCGGGCGGGCTTACAGCGACAATGCGCTGTTGAGCTTTGGTGCAGCCTTCGAGGCGACCGGCTCGCGCCGCATGATCCCGCCACGCACCCCAGCCCTGGGCTGAGTTTCACCGGTGCCGCGTTGCGGCCCATTTGCGCAAAAACGGCCCCCACCGGTATTGCAGCGCCCTTGAATGCGCAGCAATACCTGTGGGTGGAGATTACGATAGTCACATGCACCTGATCTACTAAGCCCGCTGCAACCGGAAAAATGCCCTCGCAACGGCGTCAACCCTGACAAAATGCGTATCGCACCCTTTCGGTCTGCGGCAAGTGAAGGCACAATGCGTGTCCTTTTTTTGGCCGGCCTGGCCGGGGGCCTTTAAATGATCAAGACGCCGTATTACCTCATCGACAAAACCAAGCTGCTCAGCAACATGGAGAAGATCGCCTACGTGCGTAAACACTCCGGTGCCAAGGCGCTGCTTGCCCTCAAGTGCTTCGCCACCTGGTCGGTGTTCGACCTGATGCAGCAGTACATGGACGGCACCACCTCGTCCTCCCTCTTCGAGCTCAAGCTCGGCCGCCAGAAGTTCGCCGGCGAAACCCACGCCTACAGCGTGGCCTGGGCCGACGATGAGGTCGAGGAAATGCTGGAGAACTGCGACAAGATCATCTTCAACTCGATCGGCCAGCTGCAGCGCTTTGCCGAACAGTCCGAAGGCAAGGTGCGTGGCCTGCGCGTCAACCCGCAAGTCAGCAGCTCCGACTACCTGCTGGCCGACCCGGCCCGCCCGTTCAGCCGCCTGGGCGAATGGGACCCGGCCAAGATCGAACAGGTGATCGAGCAGATCTCCGGCTTCATGTTCCACAACAACTGCGAGAACGGCGACTTCGGCCTGTTCGACAAGATGCTCACGCACATCGAAGAGCGCTTCGGCCACCTGCTGCACAAGGTCGAGTGGGTCAGCCTGGGTGGCGGCATCCACTTCACCGGTGAAGACTATGCGGTAGACGCCTTCTGCGCGCGCCTCAAGGCCTTCTCGGAGAAATACGGCGTGCAGGTATACCTGGAGCCGGGCGAAGCGGCCATCACCAACAGTGCCTCGCTGGAAGTGACCGTGCTCGACACCCTGTACAACGGCAAGCACCTGGCCGTGGTCGACAGCTCGATCGAAGCGCACCTGCTCGACCTGCTGATCTACCGCCTCAATGCCAAGATGGCCCCGAATGACGGCGAGCACACCTACATGGTCTGCGGCAAGTCGTGCCTGGCCGGTGACATCTTCGGCGAGTACCAATTCGATCGTCCGTTGGCCATTGGTGATCGCCTGTCGTTCGTCGACACAGCGGGTTACACCATGGTCAAGAAAAACTGGTTCAACGGTCTGAAAATGCCTTCCATCGTGGTCAAGCAGCTCGACGGCAGCGTCGAAGTCGTCCGCGAGTTCGGTTTCGAAGACTACGTTTCCAGCCTGTCGTAAGACTGGCTACTCAAGTAAGGAGCAAAGGGTAAATTGAAGAAGAACGTTCTTATCATTGGTGCAGGAGGTGTCGCCAAGGTGGTGGCCCACAAGTGCGCGCAGCATAACGACGAACTGGGTCGTATCGCTATCGCGTCACGGAACATCTCCAAATGCCAGGCCATCATCGACAGCGTCAAGGCCAAGGGTAGCCTCAAGGTACCCGCCGACATCCAGGCCTTCTCGCTCAACGCCCTCGATGTCGAGGCAACCAAGGCACTGATCCGCGAAACCGAATCGCAGATCGTGATCAACGTGGGGTCCGCCTTCCTCAACATGTCGGTGCTGCGCGCCTGCATCGATACCGGTGTCGCCTACCTGGACACCGCCATCCACGAAGAGCCGGGCAAGATCTGCGAAACCCCGCCGTGGTACGGCAACTACGAGTGGAAACACCTCGAAGAGTGCCAACAAAAGAACATCACTGCCATTCTTGGTGTCGGTTTCGACCCGGGTGTGGTGAACAGCTACGCCAAGCTGGCGCAGCAGCAATACTTCGACAGCATTGATTCGATCGACATTCTCGACGTCAATGCCGGTTCGCATGGCAAGTACTTCGCCACCAACTTCGACCCGGAAATCAACTTCCGCGAATTTACCGGGCAAGTGTGGAGCTGGCAGAACAGCCAGTGGACCAGCAATACCATGTTCGAGGTCAAGCGTACTGACGACCTGCCGGTGGTAGGTTCGCAAAACCTGTACCTGACCGGTCACGATGAAGTTCACTCGATTTCGAAGAACCTCAACGTGCCGAACGTGCGTTTCTGGATGAGCTTCGGCGAGCACTACATCAACGTGTTCACCGTGCTGAAAAACCTGGGCCTGCTCAGCGAGCAACCGGTGAAAACCGCCGAAGGCCTGGAAGTGGTACCGCTGAAAGTGGTCAAGGCCGTGCTGCCGGACCCAGCCTCGCTGGCCCCAGGCTACACCGGCAAGACCTGCATCGGTGACCTGGTCAAAGGCACCAAGGATGGCCAGCCGCGCGAAGTGTTCATCTACAACGTGGCTGACCACGAAGAGGCCTACGCCGAAACCGACAGCCAGGGTATTTCCTACACTGCCGGCGTACCGCCAGTGGCTGCCGCCCTGCTGGTAGCCCGTGGCGAGTGGGATGCCAAGCGCATGGTCAACGTCGAGGAGCTGCCAGCCGAGCCGTTCCTCAAGGCGCTGGACGTGATGGGCCTGCCGACCCGGGTGAAAGATGAAAAAGGCGATCGTCCTTGGGACGCTGAAGCCTAAGCAGCAAACAGAAGGGGCGCCACATGGCGCCCCTTCTGCTTTTCAAGGCAAGCTTTCTACTTCCGGGCCTCCAGAATCAGGTTGAACGGCGTCTGCGTCGCCCGCCGGAACCGGCTGAACCCCGCCTCTTCGAACACCGCCCGCAACCGCGCCTCCCCGGCCTGCGCGCCCAGCCCCAAGCCCACTTCCTGCGACAACGAGTAATGCACAGTAGGCGTGCCCGCCATCGCCGCGCATGGCCGCGACCAGCTTGTCCTTGCCATGGAACAATACCGCGATCACTGCAGCGCCAAGGCCATGGCCTGCCCTCCTCTGCAAGAAGGCCATCGCCAGCGAGGGACATCCGCTCCGGGGAGGCGGTGGTCGGTTGAATGAATCTGGCTCACCGAATACAGCAACGAAGAAGCACTCGGAGCGTTCGCCAAGATCGACAGCTCTACCTACGCGGGCCGCCCGATCAAACGGAAAAAAGCTTCCTGAACCGATCTCACGAAGTAGTATTGTCGCGGCCATGACCTACACACCGGCCACTATTCTTTGAGGCGTAGCCCCAGCAGGTAACAAATCCTAAACAACGATGTGACATTTTTTTTCAGCTTTCTTATCAAGGAGCTGAACAATGAAGGTCACGGTTTTCGGTACCGGCTATGTCGGCCTCACCCAGGCAGTGTGCCTGGCGCAGGTGGGGCACTCCGTGTTGTGCATGGACGTCGACGCCGAACGGGTTGCCATCCTCAATGAAGGCCATTGCCCTATCTTCGAGCCGGGCCTTGCGCCAATGCTGGAGAAAAACCTGGCCTGCGGTCGCTTGCGCTTTACCACCGATGCCGGGAAAGCAACCCAATACGCCAAGTTGCAATTCATCGCCGTCGGCACCCCGCCACAAGCGGATGGCAGCGCCGACCTGAAGCACGTGTTTGCCGTGGTCGACAGCATCCTTGAACATGCCGATGGCCCCAAGGTTATCGTCAACAAATCCACCGCGCCGGTCGGCACGGTGCACCGCATCAAGTCGCGTATTGCCCAGGCCGGCGCCGAACCCGGGCGCTTCCAGGTCATCAGCAACCCGGAGTTTCTCAAAGAAGGCTCTGCCGTGGACGACTGCATGCGCCCGGAGCGCATCATCATCGGCGGTGCGGAGCCAACTGAGGTAGAGCTGCTGCGCGAGCTGTACCTGCCGTTCAGCCGCAACCGCGAAAAACTGATGATCATGGATGCGCGCAGTGCCGAACTGACCAAGTACGCGGCCAACTGCATGCTGGCGACCAAGATCTCGTTCATCAACGAAATCGCCAACCTGGCCGAGCACCTGGGGGCCGACATCGAGATGGTGCGCCGTGGCATCGGCTCCGACCCGCGCATCGGCTACGACTTCATCTATGCCGGTTGCGGCTTCGGCGGCTCATGCTTCCCCAAGGACCTGCAAGCCCTGCGCCGCAGCGCCGAGGCTGAAGGGTTCGAACCCCAGTTGCTGCGCGCGGTAGAGTCGGTCAACGAACATCAAAAGGGCCGGCTGTTCAGCAAGATCCAGCGGCATTATCCCGGTGGCCTGCAGGGCAAGGTATTCGCCTTGTGGGGGTTGTCGTTCAAACCCAACACCAACGACATCCGCGAGGCTTCCAGCCGGGTCCTGCTGGAAGCATTGTGGGCCGCTGGCGCAAGGGTGCAGGCCCACGACCCGCAAGCGATGGAGGAGATCCAGCGGCACTATGGCCCGCGTGCCGACCTGCAACTGGTGCCCTGCAAGGACGATGCTTTGGAGGGGGCCGACGCGTTGGTCATCGTCACCGAATGGCAAGACTACCGCGTGCTCAACCTGGACAAAGTGCCGCAGTTGCTGGCCGACCGGGTGGTGTTCGACGGGCGTAACCTGTTCGAGCCCGAACACATGGCCACCGCAGGCCTGACGTACTACGGCATCGGCCGTGGCCAGGTGCAGCCAGCATGCCCGTACTGATCACCGGCGTCGCCGGCTTTATCGGCTTCCACGTCGCGCAGCGCTTGTGCGAGACGGGTATCGACGTGGTCGGCATCGACAACCTCAATGCCTACTACAGCGTCGAGCTGAAACTGGCGCGCCTGCGGCAGCTGTTCGGCTTTGCCAATTTCCACTTCCAGACCCTCGACCTTGCCAATGCTGCCGACCTGCAGCAGCTGTTCAACGGGCAGGCATTCAGTGAAGTGATCCACCTGGCGGCCCAGGCCGGGGTGCGCTACTCACTGGAAAACCCCGGCGCATACGGCCAGGCCAATCTGGTCGGTTTCCTCAATATCCTCGAAGCCTGCCGCCAACAACCGCCACGCCACCTGATCTACGCCTCCAGCAGTTCGGTGTACGGCGCCAATGCCAAGCTGCCGTTCAGTGTCGATGACCCGGTCGAGCAACCTGTGTCGCTCTATGCCGCCAGCAAGCGCGCCAACGAACTGATGGCGCACAGCTATGCGCACCTGTACCGGCTACCGACCACAGGCCTGCGCTTTTTCACGGTGTATGGCCCTTGGGGCCGGCCTGACATGGCGCTGTTCAAATTCACCCGCGCCATGCTCGAAGGCCGCCCGATCGAGGTTAACAACAACGGCCTGATGGGACGCGACTTCACCTACATCGACGACATCGTCGAAAGCGTCCTGCGCCTGCGCCTGAGGCCACCACAGCCTGGCGAAGGGCAACCGCCCTGCCAGCTGTTCAACATCGGCCGTGGCCAACCCGTGCGGCTGCTGCATTTTATCGAATGCCTGGAGGACGCCTTGGGCATCAAGGCGCAGCGCGACTACCTGCCGCTGCAAGCGGGTGAAGTGCTGGAGACGTGGGCCGATGTGGACTCACTGGCGCGCTGGATCGACTTCACTCCGGGCACGTCGCTGGAACACGGCGTAAACGCTTTCGTGGGCTGGTACCGGGAGTTCTACCGGGTTTGAGCCACACAATCACAACACGATCACAGGTAGCCTCATGACAGATCCACTTGACCTCTCGGTGCTCATACCTGCCAGGAACGAGGTCGACAACCTGCCGTCACTGCTGATGGAAATTCGCAGCGCGCTGGCGACAGAACACTATGAAGTGCTGGTGGTTGACGATGGCAGCAGCGACCACACCCTGAGCGTGCTGCAACACCTGAAAAGCCAGGGTTACACGCAACTGCGCATCCTGCGCCACGACCGCTCGCTGGGCCAGAGCACCTCGCTGTGGCATGCCGCGCAGGCTGCCCGCGGCCAATGGCTGGCCACCCTCGATGGCGACGGCCAGAACGACCCGGCAGACATCCCGGGCATGCTGGCCCTGGTACGCGCCAATCAAGATCTGGCCGGTGGTGTGAAGCTGGTGGCCGGGCACCGGATCAACCGCCGTGACAGCGCCAGCAAGCGCTGGGCATCGCGCTTCGCCAACGGCCTGCGCAGCCGCATGCTCAAGGACGCCACGCCCGACACCGGCTGCGGGCTGAAACTGATAGAGCGTGCAGCCTTCCTGCGCCTGCCCTACTTCGACCACATGCACCGCTTTATCCCGGCGCTGATCCTGCGCCATAACGGCCGCATGCTGGTGCACCCGGTCAACCACCGACCACGTCACGCCGGGGTGTCCAAGTACGGCAACCTGGACCGCGCCCTGGTCGGCATACTCGACCTGTTCGGGGTGTGGTGGCTGATCCGCCGAACCCGTCTAGACACGCGCCCCCAGGAGCTCGAAGGATGACCCGCGAAACCCTGTGGCTGATCATCGGCTTCACCGGCCAGGCCGTTTTCACCGGGCGCTTCGTGCTGCAGTGGCTGTACAGCGAGTTCAAGCGCCGCAGTGTCATCCCGGTAGGTTTCTGGTACCTGAGCATGCTCGGCAGCGCGCTGCTGCTGACCTACGCCATTTACCGCCAGGACCCGGTATTCATCATCGGCCAGAGCTTCGGCTTCCTGGTTTACCTGCGCAACCTGCAACTCATCGCCCGCCATCAGGAACAGAAGGAATAGCCCTTGCCCAGGTTCAAGACACTTGGGGCCGAACGCCTGGCCCTGATTGCCCTCGCGGTGTTGTTGGTGGGCGCCGGTATTGGCTGGCGCCAGCCAATGAATGTGGACGAAGAGCGCTTTCTCGGCGTCGCCCTGGAAATGCTGCAGAGCGGCAACTGGTTCATCCCCCACCGGGCAGCGGAAATTTATGGCGACAAGCCGCCGCTGTTCATGTGGACCGTGGCCCTGTTCAGCCAACTGACCGGCTCGCCCAGGATAGCCCTCTACCTGCCAGGCCTACTGTCGGCGGCGACCATCACCTGGGTGCTGCATGACCTGGGGCGGCGCCTGTGGAACCGGCGTATCGGTGTAATCGCCGCCTTGCTGTTCCTGGCCACCTACCAGAGCTACAGCATCCTGCGTACGGGGCAGATCGACAGTTTCCTGTGCCTGTGGGTGGCACTGGGCTTTTACGGCATGGTGCGCCACCTGCTGCTGGGCCCAGCCTGGGGCTGGTTCTACCTGGCCTGTGCGGCCATGGGGCTAGGCATTATCAGCAAGGGCGTGGGCTTTATCCCCGCGCTGATGTTGCTTCCCTATGCCTGGGCGATACGCCGACACTGGCACGGTGTAGTCGCCATGCCTGGCCAGAGCTGGCGCTGGAGCCTGGGGCTGCTGTGGTTGCTGGCCGGTTGCGCGGTGTGGCTGCTGCCCCTGTTGGTGTCGATCGCCCATGGCGGTGGCGCGGCGGAGCTGGCGTACCTCAAGGAGATTTTGCTACGCCAGACCGCAAGCCGCTATGCCAACGCCTGGGACCATCGCGAGCCATTCTGGTACTTCTTCGTCAAAGTCATTCCCAAATACTGGCTGCCACTGATCCTCGCCCTGCCTTGGCTGGTGCCCGCCTGGCGCCGGCAATTGCAGAAGCGCGATGGGCGCTTTCTGCTGTTGCTTGGCTGGGTGGCGCTGGTGCTGCTTTTTTTCAGCCTCAGCAGCGGCAAGCGCAAGCTGTATATCTTCCCCGCGCTGCCAGGCCTGGTGCTGGCCATCGCACCACTGGTGCCATGGTTACTCAAACACTGGTTTCAACGCCGACCGGGATGGCGCAGCGTATTCACTGCCGTGGCCTTGGTGTGGTTTGCCCTGTGGTTTGCACGTGGCTTTGTCGAGCCGCTAAAGGAGGGTCGCAACCCGCATGAAACGCTGATGAGCGAGGCGAAACGCGCCACCGGTGGCGCTGAGCTGGTGTTGGTAAGCTGGCGCGAGGGGCATTGGCTGTTTGCCCGGCAACCGATTGTGCATTTCGGCTTCACCGGCCAATCCAACGCGGATACGGCGGCCTACTGGCTACGCCAGAACCCTGCCGCTTTCGCCCTGATTCCAGCCACCGAACTGGGCCGCTGCTTCAGTGCCAGCAAGGCCCGCAAGCTGGGCCAGACCTCGCGCGCCGAATGGTATGTGGTGGGCGCCGACGCCGACAACGGCCAATGCCAAAGCGCAGCGCCCAACCACATCTACCGTTTCACATGGGCTAAGGCGCAGCCGGATTGAGCTGCAGCACCTCATTGGTGTATGCCCATTCCTTCTGTACCTGGTCCGGGTGGTCATTCAGGCGAATGCCATAGGACGGGATGATCTCCTTGATCTTGGCCTGCCATTGCGGCGTTGCCACCTTGTCCTTGAACACCTTGTTTAGCACATCGAGCATGATGGGTGGTGCGGTCGAGGCACCCGGCGAAGCCCCCAGCAAGCCGGCGATAGTGCCGTCCTTGGATGTCACCACCTCGGTACCGAGCTTGAGCACGCCACCCAATGCGTCGTCTTTCTTGATGATCTGCACCCGCTGGCCGGCCTGCCACAGCCGCCAGTCTTCCTTCTTCGCCTCGGGGAAGTAGGTGCGCAGCGCTTCGAAGCGGTCATTGTCGGATTGCAGCACCTGGCCGATCAGGTACTGCACCAGGTCAAACTCGCGTACGCCCACCCGCACCATCGGCCAGGCGTTGTGCACACTGGTACTGGCAAGCAGGTCGAGCAGCGAGCCCTGTTTGAGGAACTTGGTCGAGAACGTGGCGAACGGCCCGAACAGGATCATGCGCTTGCCATCGAGCACCCGGGTGTCCAGGTGCGGCACCGACATTGGCGGGGCACCGGTCGCGGCAATGCCGTAGGCCTTGGCCATGTGGCGCTGGGCGATGGCCGGGTTGTCGGTGACCAGGAACGAGCCACCGACCGGGAAGCCGGCATAGTCCTTGGCTTCCTCGATGCCCGACTTCTGCAGCAGTGGCAACGCCGCACCACCGGCACCAATGAACAGGAACTTGGCGTCGGTAGCCGACTTGCTGCCATCTTTCAGGTTCTTGTACTCGACGTGCCAGGAGCCGTCATCGTTACGGGTGATTTCCTGCACCTCGCTCGACAGCTTGAGGTCAAAGTTAGGCCGGGTCTGCAGATAGCCCACGTACTGCCGGGTGATCTCGCCAAAGTTGACGTCGGTACCAATCGGCGTCCAGGTCACGGCCAGCTTCTGGTTGGGGTCGCGCCCCTCCATCATCAACGGCACCCATTTGCGGATCTGCTCGTGGTCTTCGGAATACTGCATGGGCTTGAACAACGGGCTGGCCTGCAGCGCCTCATAGCGCCTTTTCAGGAAGCGGATGTTGTCGTCCCCCCACACGAAGCTCATGTGCGGCGTGGTATTGATGAAGGAATGCGGGTTCTTCAATACGCCCTGCTTCACCTGCCAGGCCAGGAACTGGCGGGTGACCTGGAACGACTCGTTGATCTCCACGGCTTTGCTGATGTCGATCTTGCCGTCTTTTTCCGGCGTGTAGTTGAGTTCAGCCAGGGCCGAGTGGCCGGTGCCGGCGTTGTTCCAGCCGTTGGAGCTTTCTTCGGCCACCTTGTCCAGGCGTTCGACCATCTCCATCGACCAGCCTGGCTCCAGCTCATTGAGCCAGACGGCCAGCGTAGAACTCATGATGCCGCCGCCCACCAGCATCACATCCACCTTTCTGGTTTCCGCTGCCTGCGCATTGAGCATGCTCAATGCCAGCGCCAGCCCGGCCAGCGCCAGTTCCGGCTTGATGGTGATCTTCATAACCTCTCCCGTGCCTCGTTGCTGTCCGTTAGTCCAGCACAAGCTTAGCTGACGGATTTACTCGGTTATGCTCAATGCGAAGCTTCGTGCCTCTTGCAATTCACCAATTCTCAAAATACTGTATGAATATTCAGTGTTGCGAGTCAGTCACATGCAGCTCATCGCCAAACTCGGCATCCTCGCCGACGCCGCCAAGTACGACGCGTCCTGCGCCAGCAGCGGCGCGCCCAAGCGTAATTCACGCGGCGGTGACGGCCTGGGCGCCACCAACGGCCTGGGCATCTGCCACAGCTACACCCCCGACGGCCGCTGCGTGTCGCTGCTCAAGGTGCTATTGACCAACTTTTGCCTGTACGACTGCCAGTACTGCGTCAACCGCCGCTCCAGCAACGTACCTCGCGCGCGCTTTACGCCCGAAGAGGTGGTCCGCCTGACGCTGGACTTCTACCGGCGAAACTGCATCAGTGGCCTGTTCCTTAGCTCCGGCATTATCCGCTCGGCGGACTACACCATGGAGCAACTGATCCGCGTAGCCCGGTTGCTGCGCGAAGAACACAACTTCCGCGGTTACATTCACCTCAAGACCATCCCGGATGCCGACCCTCTGCTGATCGAAGAAGCCGGCCGCCTGGCCGACCGACTCAGTGTCAACATCGAGCTGCCCACCGACGCCAGCCTCAAGCGCCTGGCACCGGAAAAACAGGCGCATACCATCCGCCAGGCAATGGGCGTGATTCACCTGGGCCAACAAGCCGTGGCCAACGAACCCAAGGCCCCGCGCTTCACCCCTGCCGGGCAAAGCACCCAAGTGATCGTCGGTGCCGACAGCACCGACGACAGCACCCTGCTGCGCAATGCCGAGTCGCTGTATCAAGGCTACGGCCTCAAGCGCGTGTATTACTCTGCGTTCAGCCCGATCCCCGACAGCCCCGGCAGCGTGCCCTTGGCTGCCCCGCCGCTACTGCGCGAGCACCGCCTGTACCAGGCTGACTTCCTGCTGCGTGGCTATGGCTACAAGGCGGGTGAACTGCTGGGCCAGAGCGGCAACCTGGCGCTGGACATCGACCCCAAGCTGGCCTGGGCGCTGGCCAACCGGGAGGTATTCCCGCTGGACGTGAACCGCGCCGAGCCCGCGCTGCTGGCGCGTATTCCCGGCATTGGCCTGCGTAGCGTACAGCGCCTGGTCGCACTGCGCCGAGAGCGGCGCATTCGCTATGACGACCTCATTCAGCTGCGCTGCGTACTGGACAAGGCACGGCCGTTCATCGTCACCAGCGATTATCGCCCGGCCCAGGCCGAGTTGCGCAGCGGCCTGCTAAGGGCACGTTTGCGTGAGCCGCAGGCGCCTGTGCAGATGGGGTTGTGGGGATGATCGCGCTCGATTGTGATGACCAGTTCGCCACCTGGCGGGATCAGGCCCGGGTGTTGCTGGGGCATGGCATCGACCCCGCCGAGGTTACCTGGTCGCAAGGCCCGATGGCCGACCTGCTGGCAGTACCGGCAGCGCCCCCGGAAGGCCCAGGCCCCTTTCGTGCCAAAGTCCCAGCCGTGCTGCTGAGCCAGTTGGAGCAGGCTGCCCGTTATCGTGGCGAACAGCGCTGGAACCTGCTGTATGAAGTGCTCTGGCGTGTTGCCCATGGCGACCGCACGGCCATGCTGGCGGGTGACCGGTTGGGCAGTGAGTTGCAACGGCGTATCAAGCAAGTCACCCGGGAGGCGCATCACCTGCATGCCTTTGTGCGCTTCGTACCGCTGCCAGAGGCGTTGGCTGATCGCCTGCAACTTGATCTGGTGGCCTATCACGAACCGGCGCATGACGTTCTGGAAAGTGCCAGCCCTCACTTTGCCGACCGTCTGGGGCGTTTACGCTGGTTGATCGCCACGCCACGGGATGGCATTCGCTTCGACGGCCGGGATTTCGATTACCAACGCCATTGCCCTGAGTATTGGCAGCAATGGGCACGCAATGCCGACGACCCTGGCGCCGAACTGTGGCGCACCTATTACCGCCATACCTTCAACCCTGCTCGCCTCAACCCGGACGCCTTGCGCCTGCACATGCCCGGGCGGTTCTGGCGGCATTTGCCGGAAGGCATGCTGATACCGCAGCTTGAAGGCCTTGCCCGCCAAGGCAAGCAACGGGACGGCCAGGCCCTTGAAGTGGCTTCCCAGGCCGGCAAACAGATCAGCAAACCCACACGGTCCTCCAGCAACCACCCGACATCGCCCTCATCCAGCACACCCCCATGATCCGTTCGGTCGCCTTTGCGCGCCACCGCCGCGCCTTCGATCAGGAAATGCTCTGCCCCACTCTCGATAACCGCACCACACGTGGTGCGGTCACCTACCCTCGCAACTGCCCTGCCGTTGAAGGTATAGGTAGCACTTCCGCTCTCTACCTGATTGACACCATGCAGCGGGCATTCATGTCGGTGGCCTACAAGTACAACCGGGTTCATTGGGTTTCTCCTTCAGACGGTGCTGTACGGGATTCACGGTCAATGTCTGCTGGCCACTCAACCTTTGGGGCAAGGCAATGCATGTGGCTGAGGCCATCGTCATCGTTCCAGTCGCGGGGAGGGTGCACGAATTTTGGCAAGGCTTTGGGGCCTTGTTGCATGAACAGACGGGCGATGGCCCAGTAGGCTTCGCCCTGATGCAGGGTATGCGTGAAGAAGACACGGTCAATGACTTCGTCAGTCTCAGGGTTACGGACTGAGAGCATGACGTTTTCAATCAGGCCGCCGTGGCGATGCGCGGCCGGGGCAACGGGGCCGGCCGCCATTCGGTTCTGCCGGGGACCAGCACGGCGTCCTGCTTGTAGCGTGTGCCTTGCTGGGCAGCTGCGGCTTCCTCTTGCAAGCTACGGAGTAGCCGTGCTGCCGGATTTCTTCGCGGATGTTGCGGACCTGATTCTGCACGGTCTTGTGCACGTAGGCGATGTTGGGCAGGTCATCCAGTGTGTTCAGGCGAATGGCCAGGCCGAACAGCGGGGTGGCAGCGTCGAGCATCAGGTTCTCGAAGCCGCCGCGCAGTTGGAAGTCCGGGTCCGCGGGGTAGCCTTCGTAATCCGGGTGATCGGCTCGCCTTCCCTCGTCGGCCGGGTAAGGCGAGCCGGTCTCCTGCGGGCCATCGAGCATCCCGTGCAGCGTATTTTCGGTTACATCGCGGGCATCGGAGGCGCCCTCGGGTTTTACCGGAGGAATATGGAGTGGGCCGGCATGAAGTGGTCCTTGTCTTCCAGCAGGCTGAAGACAGGCACACTATCGGGGAATCAATTCTTCAAGGAGTCTGGGGCTTCCTAAACGGTTGTAGGATCCTTCTCTTCGTCTAGTTGCTAAACATTTCCGAAGAGCCTGGTTAGGCAAGCCAGCTTCTTCTTGTACGAACGCCGTGCCTCCAGCGCCTGGTCCAGGCTTACCGCCAGGAACCGTGCCTGCTGGTTGGGCTGCATCTGGCCGATCAGGTCCAGGTCGGCGCTGATCACTGTTCCGATCATGGCGTAGCCGCCACCCGACACAGCATCGCGGTGCAGGATGATCGGCTCCAACCCTGCCGGCACCTGGATCGAGCCGATCGGGTAGCAGCTGTCGACGATGTTCGACGGATCCGACCCCGCACCGAACGGCTGTTCCCGTGGCTGAAAGCTCAAGGCACTGCCGCCTTTGTAGCGATAGCCGATACGGTCGGCTTCGGAGCCGACGGTCCAGGCTTCGGTGAAGAAGCTTTGCGCTGCAGCTTCGGTAAGACGGTGAAAGTACAGCCCCGGCACCACACGCAACACCACCTCGCCGCCCAAGGCCTGGCGCAGGGCCATGGGCAGGCTTGCACCCGCGCGGGTCTTGCCGCTGGGCATGCCGACCGGCAGCAGGTCGCCCGCTATCAGTTTGCGCCCCTGGAAGCCGCCCAACGCTCCCAACGCGTAGGTGGAACGGCTACCCAGTACCTCGGGCACATCGATGCCGCCGGCCACCGCCAGGTAAGCCCGTGCGCCTGCGGTGGGAAAGCCGAAACGCAACACCTGCCCGGCACGTACGGCAAACGCCGTGTCCGGGCGCTGCTCACGACCGTCGAGCAACGCAGGCATCTGCGCACCGCACACGGCCACCAGTGTGTCCTGCTGGAACTCCAGCTCCGGCCCCACCAGCGCGCACTCCAGGCCTGCAGCGCCGGCCGGGTTGCCCACCAGGTGGTTGGCCGCATGCAGGGCGTACTGGTCGAGGGCGCCTGACGGTGGGATACCCAGGTGGTAGTAGCCTTCGCGGCCCAAGTCCTGCACAGACGTCGCCAAGCCCGGTTTGAGGACCTTGATCATGCCAATACCTCCTGCAGCGATTTGGGGTAGCCGACCGGGTCGGCGAGGAAGGCGTCCAGGGAAAAATCGACCGGGCGAATGCGCAGGTCGAAGCGGCCTTCTTCAACATCCGCCACGGCCTGGTCATAGGCACGGCGGTCGATGGGTTTGAATTGCACGATGTCACCCGGACGGAAGAACACCATATGCGCTTTCAGGTAGTTCAAGGTTTGCTGCGGGTCGTAGATCGGTGCCGGGGTAACGCCGAACATCTGGTAGCCCCCTGCTCCGCGCACCGAGTAGATGCAGCCGAAACAGCCGCCATGGCCCAGGGTGAGCTTGGGTGTGTCGGTACGCGGGCGCAGGTACTTGGGCACCTGCAACTGCCGTTCGCGCTCGACCATCTGGAACATGAAGGGCAGGCCGGCAACGAAGCCGACCATCGACACGAACCATGGCGCGCCGCTGTGCGCGGCGATGAATGCCTCGACATCGGCCAGGCCATTGATACGTGCCGCGTACTCCAGGTCAGTGCTGGCCGGGTCTTGATGACGGTCACGAAAGCGCATCAGGGTTTCATGGGTCCAGGGATCGTTGTACAGCACCGGGATCTCGATGATTCGCGTCTGCAACGAACGCTCGGCCACGGCCTGCGCTTCGGCACCGCGCACGGCTTCAAGCAGTGCATCGGGGGCGATACGGTCCGGGTCGAAGCGGATCTGGAACGAGGCGTTGGCCAGGCACACGTCCAGCACGCCCTCCAGGGCCAGCCGCTCCACGGCGCGAGTGACGGCCATGCCCTTGAAGAAGGATTCCAGCGACATGCTGTCGCTGACTTCGGCAAACAGGTGCTCGTCTGCGCCGAAGCTGTAGCGGATCGGGGTTGTAGCAAGCGATTCGGCCATGACTGTTCCTTTTTTGGAATCTTTATAGAAAGGCAGGCGAAAACAACCTATACGGGCTCCGGCTTGTGCCTGCCGGATGCCTCATGGGCTCAACGTGGCGCACGCACCACGATACCGGCTGCGTCCAGCGCCTTGCGCGTGGCTTCTACCAGGTCGAGCGCGCCGGGAGTATCGCTGTGCAGGCAAATGGAATCGAACGCGATGGCCAGGTCCTGGCCTTCGACCGTACGTACCACGCCTTGCTGGCAAGCACGCAGTACCCGCTCTGCAACCACTGTGGGGTCATAACCACGCACATTGCGGGTGAAGACGATAGAGCCGCTCAGGTCGTACTCGCGGTCGGCGTAGAACTCGCGGACCACCGGTTGGCCAAGTTCCTGGGCAATACGACAGATCACCGAGCCCGGCATGCAGTACAGCAACAGCCCCGGCTCGATCACCCGCAGGTTTTCCACCAACAGGCGCGCGGCTTCTTCGTCACGCGCCAGGTGCATGTACAGCGCACCGTGCGGCTTGATGTGCTGCAGGCGCACACCTTGTGCACGGGCAATTTCTCGCAGTGCACCCAGCTGGTAAAGCATGTCGTCGACCAGCTCCTGGGCCGGGGCGTTGATATGCCGGCGGCCAAAGCCCACCAGGTCTCGGAAACCCGGGTGGGCGCCCACCGCAACGCCCAACGCCTTGGCCCGCTCTACAGTACGGCGCATGGTACCGGGGTCGCCGGCATGGAAGCCCGTGGCGATGTTCGCGGTGCTGATATGGCCCATCAGCTCGATGTCGACGCCATCGCCAATGGTCCACGGGCCAAACCCCTCACCCATGTCCGAGTTGAAATCCACCACCTGCATGACTGTTTCTCCTGGCGCTTGTGACTGCATGCAAGCCACGTTAGAGTCTCCACACCCCCCTTGGGAAGATCTATAAACAGATGGGGTGTCTTCGGAAAATCAGATACCACAGGAGCCAACCGTGTCACTGACACTGCGCCAGGTCCGCTATTTTGTCGCAACCGCCGAGATCGGCCAGATTTCCCAGGCAGCGATCCACCTGAATATCTCCCAGTCGGCGGTAACCACGGCCATCAAGGAACTGGAAGCCATGCTTGGCGTGCTGCTGTTCCAGCGCTCGGCTCAGGGCATGAACCTGACCGAAGCGGGCCGGCACTTTCTGAACCGCGCCTATGTGATACTGCGAAGTGTCGATGACGCGTTGAACAGCCCGCTGCCGAACGTGCGTGCAAGCGGCCTGCTGCGCCTGGCGGCAAGCTACACCGTGATCGGCTACTTCCTGCCCCACCACCTGCAGCGCCTGGAACACTGGCACCCGGACGTGACCCTGGAGCTGTACGAGCAAGAGCGCAGCGCCATCGAGCAAGGCTTGCTGGAGGGGCGTTTCGACATGGCGGTAGTGCTCACCGCCAACCTCACCCACCCCGATATCGTTTCGGAGACGCTGTTCAACTCCGAGCGCCGGCTATGGCTGCCCGGTCACCATCCGCTGTGCGAGCGCTCGTCGGTGAGCCTGGCCGACGTGGCCTGTGAGCCGTTCATTCTGCTGACAGTGGACGAAGCCGAGCAAAGCGCCATGCGCTACTGGGAACACGCCGGGCAAAGGCCGAGCGTGCGGGTGCGGACCAGTTCGGTGGAAGCGGTACGCAGCATGGTTGCCAATGGCAGTGGCGTGGCGATCCTGTCAGACCTGGTACACCGGCCCTGGTCGCTGGAGGGCAAACGCATCGAGACAGTGACCATCAGCGACCCGGTTACGCCGATGAGCGTGGGGTTGGCCTGGCACCGGGAGCGGGCGTTCAGCCCGGCGATGCAGGCCGTGCGTAACTACTTTCATGATGCATTTCTGGCGCCGCAGCAGTTGTCGGCGCGGCGGTGATCGTGTGGCTGTAGCGGCCTCCGGATACCTCGTGTGGTCATCGCCTGTGCAGCCGCGAGGCCACCCATCAGGATTCGCTGAAATGTTTGCGCAAAGCGGCCCGAATGCCGATTCGCAAGCCATCACAACTCCCAGCCGAACGATCAGCCACCTATGCCGTCATAACCTGAGCCGGTGCCGACACGCAAAGAGGACGCGAAATGACCCAGCCCGACCCGTCATACGTCAAATGGCTCGAAGACCGCGCCATGCTCAAGGCCTCCCAAGCGCGCGCCAGCCTGTATTCAGGCCAGTCCCGGTTGTGGCAGCAGCCGTACGCCGAAGCCCAGCCACGCCGCGCCACAGAAATCGCCTCGGTCTGGCTGACGGTGTACCCCGACGCCATCATCGCCCCGCCAGGCTGCTCGGTGCTCGGCGCCCTGGCCCACGAAGCGCTGTGGAAGCGCTTGTCGGATATCGGCATCCAGGGCCTGCACACCGGCCCGATCAAGTTGTCAGGCGGGATTCGCGGTCGCGAACTCACCCCCAGCGTGGACGGCAACTTCGACCGCATCAGCTTCGACATCGACCCGCTGTACGGCAGTGAACAGGAACTGATCCAGATGAGCCGCATGGCCGCGGCGCACAACGCCGTGACCATCGACGACCTGATCCCCTCACACACCGGCAAGGGTGCTGACTTCCGCTTGGCAGAACTGGCACACGGGCCCTACCCGGGGCTGTACCACATGGTCGAAATCCGCGAGGAAGACTGGCCGCTGTTGCCGGAGGTGCCCGCCGGCCGTGACGCGGTCAACCTGCTGCCGGCCCAATGCGACGAGCTCAAGGCCCGCCATTACATCGTCGGCCAGCTGCAACGTGTCATCTTCTTCGAGCCGGGTGTGAAGGAAACCGACTGGAGCGCTACACCGCCGGTTACCGGTGTCGACGGCAAGACGCGGCGCTGGGTATACCTGCACTATTTCAAGGAAGGCCAACCGTCTCTGAACTGGCTGGACCCGACCTTCGCCGCCCAGCAAATGATCATTGGCGATGCCCTGCACGCCTTGGACTGCCTGGGCGCCCGAGGCCTGCGTCTGGACGCCAACGGCTTTCTCGGCGTGGAAACACGGGCCAGCGATACCGCCTGGTCGGAAAGCCACCCGCTGTCGATTGTGGGCAATCAGCTGATCGGCGGCATGATCCGCAAAGCCGGCGGCTTCAGCTTTCAGGAGCTTAACCTCACGCTGGACGACATCGCACAGATGTCCAAAGGCGGCGCCGACCTGTCCTACGATTTCGTTACCCGGCCGGCCTACCAGCATGCACTGCTGACCGGTGACACCGCATTTCTGCGCCTGATGCTCAAGGAAATGCACGCCTTCGGCATCGACCCGGCTTCGCTGATCCATGCCCTGCAAAACCATGACGAGCTGACCGTGGAACTGGTGCACTTCTGGACCCTGCACGCCCATGACATGTACCTGTTCAAAGGCCAGACGCTACCCGGCAGCATCCTGCGCGAACACATCCGTGAAGAGATTTACGAGCGGCTATCGGGCGAGCATGCGCCGTACAACCTGCGCTTCGTCACCAACGGCATCGCCTGCACCACGGCCAGCCTGATTGCCGCAGCATTGGGCCTGCGCGATCTGGAGCAGATCGGCGCGGCAGAAATCGAACAGATCCAGAAGGTGCACCTGCTGCTGGTCATGTACAACGCCATGCAGCCGGGGGTGGTCGCGCTGTCCGGCTGGGACCTGGTCGGTGCCCTGCCCTTGCCCGCCGACGCGGTGGCCGAGCGCATGCTCGATGGCGACACCCGCTGGATTCACCGGGGCGGTTACGACCTGGCCGGGCTGGACACGCAGGCCGAGCAATCGGTGCGCGGCATGCCCCGTGCACGCGCCTTGTATGGAAGCCTGGACAGCCAGCTGGAAAACAGCGACTCGTTTGCCTGCAAGGTGAAGAAGCTACTGGCCGTACGCCAGGCCTATGGCATCGCCACCAGCCGCCAGGTGCTGGTGCCTGAAGTCAGCAGCCCGGGGTTGCTGGTGATGGTGCACGAACTGCCGGCCGGGCGCGGTATCCAGATCAGCGCGTTGAACTTTGGCCAGGACGTGATTGCGGAGGAGCTGCAACTGACCGGGTTCACGCCGGGGCCGGTGGTGGACATGATCAACGAGACGGTTGAAGGCGACCTGACCGAGGACGGGCGCCTGATGGTGAACCTGGACCCGTACGAGGCGCTGTGCCTGCGGATCGTCAACAGCAGCGGGCATTTGTAAACCTGCGCAGAGGCCGACCTTGATTTTGCAGCGCCAGAGGCATAGCGTTCGGGTGATTTCTTTTTGTGCCCAGGAGCAACTCCATGTACACCGGCATCGTCCAGGCCGTCCGCCCTCTGCTTGATGTGACCGCCTACCCGGGCCACAACCAGTTCACCATCGACCTCACCACCGAACTGCTCGACGAACTGAAGATCGGCGCCAGCGTCAGTGTCGAGGGCACTTGCCTGTCGGTCACCGAAATTCACGGTACGCAGGTCAGGTTCGACGCCATGAACGCCACCCTGGAGCGCACCAACCTGCGCAATTTCAAGGCCGGCCAAGGCGTCAACATCGAACGCTCGGCAAAAATGAACGCCGAAGTCGGCGGCCACCTGATGGCCGGCCACATCGCCACCACTGCGGAAATCGTCGAGCTGTCCATCAAGGAAACCGGTGCATTCATCAGGTTTCGCATGCCGCCGGAATGGGGCAAGTACGTGTTCCCGCGCGGCTTCATCGGGGTCAACGGCTGCAGCCTGACCGTTGCCGATGTCGACGACAATGTCATCACCATCAACCTGATCCCGGAAACCCTGCGCCAGACCACCTTCGCCCGCTACAAGGCCGGCGAGCTACTCAATATCGAGGTCGATCACCAGACCATGGTGCTGGTCGACGTGGTGGAGCGCACCCTCAAAGGCACCCTGGCCCGCGAAAAACTGCTGCCCTGAGGCCTGCGCATGCTGCCCAATGCCCTCCCAACGCGCACGGCCAGGCGGCTGCGGCTGCAAACCCTACGTGGTCGTGTCGGCCTCGGCCTGGTCGCCGCCCTGTCGGTGCTGGCTGGCATGACCGATGCCATCGGCCTGCTGGCGCTGGGTGACTTCGTGTCGTTCATGAGCGGCAACACCACGCGCCTGGCGGTGGCCATCAGTGAAGCCGACCTGGCCCTGGTGCTGCGCCTGAGTGGCGCGGTATTGGGCTTTGTCGCCGGCAATGCGCTGGGCGTACTGCTGGCACGCGGCTTTCACCGCCGGGCCTGGCCCGTGTTGCTGGTGGTCGCCGCACTGCTGGGGTTCGCGGCCGTGTGGCCGTTGGCAGCCACCTTCCCGGCATTACTGGCCGCCACACTGGCCATGGGCATGATCAATGCCGTGGTCGAACAGGTGAACGGCCTGCCCATCGGCCTGACCTACGTTACTGGCGCCCTGTCCCGCTTCGGCCGTGGCCTGGGGCGCTGGCTGCTGGGCGAGCGGCGTAACGGCTGGCGGGTGCAGCTGGTGCCTTGGGCCGGTATGCTGTCGGGGGCCGCGCTCGGCGCCTGGTTGCAACAACACCTGGGCCTGCAGGCACTGGCCGGCAGCTGCGCGCTGGCGTGTGTGCTGGCCCTGGTATCGCGGTTCATCCCGCGCGCCTGGCAGCGCGGCTACATGCCTCGCTGATCAGTCGATGCGCGGGTGCTGCTGAGCCAGCACCTTGCGTTTCGCTTCCAGCTCGGCGATCTGCGCGTCGATGTCTTCGATTTTCTGCTCGATGTTGTCGTGGTGCTCCTGCAGCAGTTCACGCGCTTCCTCGATGTCCGATGCCGCCGGTGCCGCACCGCGCAGCGGCTTGTTGGCGGTTTCCTTCATGGTCAGGCCAGTGACAAGGCCCACGGCGGCAATCGCCATCAGGTAATAAGCCGGCATGTACAGGTTGCCGGTGCTCTCCACCAGCCAGGCAGTGAGCGTCGGGGTAAGGCCGGCGATCAGCACCGAGATGTTGAAGGCACTGGCCAGGGCGCTGTAGCGGATGTGTGTGGGGAACATCGCCGGCAGCGTCGAGGCCATTACGCCGATGAAGAAGTTGAGCATGACGGCAATGATCAGCAACCCGGCGAAAATCACCGCCAGCTCACCGCTGTTGATCAGCATGAACGCCGGAATGGCCAGGGCGAACAGGCCGACACTGCCGACGATGATGAATGGCCGGCGGCCAAACTTGTCGCTGAGCAGGCCTATCATCGGTTGCACGAACAGCATGCCGACCATGATCGCGATGATGATCAGCACGCCGTGGTCTTCGCTGTAATGCAGGTTGTGCGACAGGTAGCTGGGCATGTAAGTGAGCAGCATGTAATAGGTGACGTTGGTGGCAATCACCACACCAATGCAAGTCACCAGGCTGCGCCAGTGCTGGGTGGCCACCTCCTTGAACGACACCTTAGGCCCAGAGGCAAGCCCTTCGCGGTCGCCCTGCTCCAGCTTCTCGACATGCTGCTGGAACGCGGGCGTTTCTTCCAGCGCATGGCGCAGGTACAGGCCGATGATGCCCAACGGCAGGGCCAGGAAGAACGGCAGGCGCCAGCCCCACTCCAGGAACTTTTCCTCGCCGAGAACGGTAGAAATCAGCACCACCACGCCTGCACCAAGCACAAAACCGGCAATGGAGCCGAAGTCCAGCCAGCTACCGAGAAAACCCCGCTTGCGGTCGGGAGCGTATTCGGCGACGAAGATCGACGCCCCCGTGTACTCGCCGCCCACTGAGAACCCTTGGGCCATCTTGGCCAGCAGCAACAAAATTGGCGCCCAGATGCCGATGCTGGCATAGGACGGTATCAGGCCGATAGCGAAGGTACTGAGCGACATGATCACGATAGTCGCGGCGAGGATTTTTTGCCGGCCAAACCTGTCGCCCAGGGCGCCAAAAAACAGTCCGCCCAACGGCCGGATCAAGAACGGCACAGAAAAGGTGGCCAGTGCGGCGATCATCTGCACGCTGGGGTCGGCATTGGGGAAGAACACCTTCCCCAGCGCGTAGGCGACGAAGCCGTAAACACCGAAGTCGAACCACTCCATGGCATTGCCCAGCGCTGCGGCGGTGATCGCCTTTTTCATCTTTCCGTCGTCGACGATCGTGATGTCCTTCAGGCCGATTGGCTGGACGCTTTTCTTGCGAGGTTTCATGCCCGTATCCCTGTCTATGAATGCTCTTAGGGTTCAGATACAACGGGACACTAAATAATTCAGCGCTTGACGATTTTTTGTGAATTGGCTTGCTGGCGTCTTCGCGGCTGAAGCCGCTCCCACAGGGGCATTACACGGCTTCAAGGCACAGGTGAACAGAGGCGCCGCAAAGCGGCGCCCTATTAATCAGATACCCTCGCGGGCCAGGTCCATGGCGAAGTAGGTCAGGATCAGGTCAGCACCGGCACGCTTGATTGCGCCAATGCTTTCACGCACCACCCGGCCTTCATCGATGGCACCGGCCAGGCCGCCGAACTTGATCATCGCGTACTCGCCGCTCACCTGATACGCAGCCAGAGGCAGGCGCGACGCTGCGCGGATGTCGGCGATCACGTCCAGGTAGGCGCCAGCCGGCTTGACCATCAGCACGTCTGCCCCTTCCTGCTCGTCCAGCAGCGACTCGCGCACCGCTTCGCGGCGGTTCATCGGGTTCATCTGGTAGCTCTTGCGGTCGCCCTTCAGCGCGGTACCACCGGCTTCACGGAACGGACCATACAGCGACGAGGCAAACTTGGTCGAATAGGCCATGATCGCCGTGTCATGGAAACCGGCACCATCCAGCGCGCTGCGGATAGCCTGTACCTGGCCGTCCATTGCCGCCGACGGGGCGATGAAATCGGCACCGGCAGCGGCAGCGATGACCGCTTGCTTGCCCAGGTTGGCCAGGGTGGCGTCGTTGTCCACACCGTGGTCATGCAGCACGCCGCAGTGGCCGTGGCTGGTGTATTCGCAGAAGCAGGTGTCGGACATCACCACCATTTCCGGCACGGTGTCTTTGCAGATGCGCGACATGCGCGCAACCAGGCCGTTTTCGTTCCAGGTGTCGCTGCCCACAGCGTCCAGGTTGTGCGATACGCCAAAGGTCATCACCGACTTGATCCCGGCACGGGCGTAGCGCTCGATTTCCTGGGCCAGCAGCTTTTCGGGGATGCGATTGACGCCGGGCATGCTGGTGATCGGCACGAAGTCATCGATGCCCTCTTCGACGAAGATCGGCAGGATCAGGTCTTCCAGGCGGAACTCGGTTTCCTGGAAGATCGTGCGCAGGGACTCGTTCTGGCGCAGGCGGCGGGGACGAACGGAGGGGAATTGGTTGGACATGACAGCTCCAGGGCATTTTGAACGGCGTATACCTTATGCCTGTCACGCGCCAGTGAAAAGGACAAATGACGAGATATTGTCTTGCGTCAAAGGCAATGACTGTTTGGCGCCCTGGTTATCCTGTATCGGCCTCTTCGCGGGCACGCCCGCGATGAGGCCGGTACAGGCAACCTATTACTGAAGCCAGGGCGGCGTCGGCTCTTCTGCCTTGGTCGGTCCATGCTCGGCCTCGGCCCGCGCGGCACGGCGGCGGGCATCATCCATGCGGGCAGCATCGATCTCGCGAATGACCCCCGTCACGTCAGCTTCATGTTCGTCATCCTCGAACACGCCAGTCAATGGGCTGTCGGGAAGCAAGTCACCGGCCTCGTACAGCGCCCACATTTCCTGCGCATACCGGGTGCTTTTCAGCTCCGGCGCAAAGCGCCCGAAATAGTGGGCCATGTTGTCAACGTCGCGCTGCAGCATGTTGAAGGCATGGTTGTTGGCCGCCGCATCCACCGCCTGTGGCAAGTCGATGATCACTGGCCCGTCCGGGCCCAGCAGCACGTTGAACTCCGACAGGTCGCCATGCACCAGCCCGGCACACAGCATCAAGACGATCTGACGAATGACAAAGGCATGGAACGTGCGGGCATCCTCGGCTTCAAGGTGCACGTCGTTCAGCCTTGGTGCGGCATCGCCATCGGCATCGGTTACCAGCTCCATCAACAGCACGCCGTCCTGGAAGTCGTAAGGCTTGGGCACCCTCACGCCCGCGCTGGCAAGGCGAAACAGCGCCGCCACTTCGGCGTTCTGCCAAGCGTCTTCGGCTTCCTTGCGGCCGTACTTGCTACCCTTGGCCATGGCCCGGGCCTGACGGCTGTTGCGCACCTTGCGGCCTTCCTGGTACTCGGCGGCCTGGCGGAAGCTGCGCTTGTTGGCTTCTTTATAGACCTTGGCGCAACGTACCTGGCTGCCACAGCGCACCACGTACACGGCGGCCTCCTTGCCACTCATCAACGGCCGCAGTACTTCGTCGACCAGGCCGTCTTCGATCAGGGGTTCGATTCTTTTGGGTGTCTTCATCAGGCTGTGTTCGGGGTCCTGGCTGCAATGGCGGACATCCTCTCACAGCCTGATGCGACTTGCTCGTCTGTCTTCAGACCAGACGTGTCAGGCACCCTGCCCTACGCTGTTCACCGGCACTGCACGTGCCCGGCGCCGCGTGACCAGCAGGCCGGAACACACCACAAGCACCGCCAGCACCATGGTCGACACCACCTCAAGGCGGTGATCCGGCCGGAACAGCATCAGCACCAATACGCCACTGATGAACAGGATCACGCCCCAGGTCAGCCACGGGAACAGCCACATGCGGTAACCCAACGTCTTGCCCTGTGCAGTCAAGCGTTGGCGCAGGCGCAGCTGGGAAACGGCGATCACCAGGTACACCAGCAGGGCAATGGCGCCGGAGCTTGCCATGAGGAAGCCGAACACCTTGGCTGGCACCAGGTAATTGGCAATCACCGCCAGGAACGCAGCACCGGTAGACAGCAGCACCGCTACCACTGGTGTGCCGCTGCGGCTGGTCACCTGGGCGCAAGCCGGCGCATCACCGCGACGGCTCAGCGAATAGACCATGCGCGAGGCGGTGTACAACGACGAGTTAAGGCAGCTGGTCACCGATGTCAGCACCACGAAGTCGATGATGGCCTTGGCATTTGGCACGCCCAGGGTATCCAGCACCGTAACGTATGAGCCTTCGGTGGCCAGGCGCGGGTCGGTCCACGGTACCAGTGCGATAACGATGAAGATCGACAGGATGTAGAACAGCGTGATCCGCCAGATCACCGAATTGGTGGCCTTGGAAATGTGCTTGCCCGCCTCGTCAGACTCGGCTGCCGCAATCGTCACCACCTCGGCACCGAGGAACGAGAACATGGTAATCAGCATGGCGCTGAGCACTGCGCCGAAGCCATTTGGCATGAAACCGCCGGTGTCCCACAGGCGCGAGACCCCGCTGACGCCAGAACCCGGCAACAAACCGAAAATGGCGCACACGCCAAGCGCAATAAAGCTGACGATAGCCACCACCTTGACCAGTGCCAGCCAGAATTCGAACTCACCGTAGTTCTTCACGCTGAACAGGTTGGTTGCGGTCAGCAACAACGTGATGACCAGCGACAATACCCAGATCTCCAGTTGCGGGACCCAGGAATTGATAATGGTGGCGGCGATGTTGGCTTCGATCGGGATGATCAGCACCCAGAACCACCAATACAGCCAACCGATGGTGTAGCCGGCCCATTTGCCGATGGCGAGGTCGGCATAGGTGGAAAACGACCCGGTATCTGGCGAGGCTACCGCCATTTCGGCCAGCATGCGCATCACCAGCACTACCAGGCCACCGGCCAGGATATAGGCCAGAATGGTGGCCGGCCCGGCTTCAGCAATGGCACGGCCAGAGCCGACAAACAGGCCTGCACCGATCACGCCGGCAATGGACAGCATGGTGACATGCCGTGATTTCAATCCATGACTCAAATTGTTCTTGTGGGTTTGCATGGCGCTACCTTGTTGTTTTTGTCATGCCCGCGAAGGGGCCGTCGGCTGGCACGATCACCGACGCAGGCGCGAAAAAGCCCGCCCTGCCCTAAATGGTGAGTAGGGCAGTTCGGGTTGAGTAAGAGGAGACCGCAAAACGTATTACCGGTGTGTCAGCTGGCAACCCGCTGGCTGGCTGCACGATCCGCCTTGGGGATGTGGCCCCCTTGCCGGCTGACCTGCTCGCACACCTTTTCGACAATGTAGGCGCCGATCGGAATGGCCGAGGTGGCGGCCGGCGACGGCGCATTGCACACGTTCACGCTGCGCGCGGTGTTGACGAACAGGAAGTCGTCGATCAGCTTGCCGTCACGCGACACCGCCTGGGCGCGTACGCCGGCCGGGTATGGCGTGAGGTCAGCTTTGGTGATGCTCGGGCAGTACTTCTGCACCTGCTTGAGGTAGCCGCCCTTGAACAGCGAGTTTTTCATCTCGATCAGGCCCGGGCGGAAGTTCTTCGCCAGTACCTTGAGAATGCCGGGGGTGGTGAGGGTCTGGAACAGGTCACCAGGGCTGACGTCGGTCTTGCGGTAGCCCTCGCGCTTCATTGCCAGTACGGCGTTGGGGCCGACGGTGACGGTGCCGTCGATCATGCGGGTCAGGTGCACCCCCAGGAACGGCATCGACGGATCAGGAATCGGGTAGATCAGGTGGTTTACGATCTGGTCATGTTGCTTGGGCAGCAAGTAGTACTCGCCACGGAACGGGCAGATCACGAACTCGGTGCGCAGGCCCAGCATGCTCACCACGCGGTCGGCCATCAGGCCCGAGCACGTTACCAGGAAACGGCTGCGGAACTCGTCGCGCTGTGTGCGTACGATCACTTCGCTGGCCTGCTCCTGCAAGCCGACCACCTCAGCGCCATAGCGGATTTCGCCACCGGCACGCTGGAAGTCTGCGGCCATGGCGGCGGTCACTTGCGCGTAATTGACGATGCCGCTGGACGGCACGAAGATGCCACCCATACCTACGATATTGGGCTCGCGCTCGCGCAACTCGTCTGCCGACAGCCAGTAGCGCTCCAGGCCATTGGCCTCAGTACGCTCCCACAGCGCCTTCATGCGCTGCATTTCCAGGTCGTTGGTGGCCACCAGCAACTTGCCACACTCATCGAAGCGGATGCCGTGCTGGGTGCAGAAGGCCTTGGTGGCCTTGTTGCCTTCCAGGCAGAAACGCGCCTTGAGGCTGCCGGGGGTGTAATACACGCCGGCGTGAATCACGCCGCTGTTGTGGCCGGTCTGATGGCGAGCCGGGCCGGATTCTTTCTCCAGCAGGAGAATCTTCGCGTCCGGGTAGACCTTGATCAGGTGCATGGCCGTGGACATGCCCACAATGCCACCGCCAATAATGATGAAATCGTACACAGCCTTACCTCACACGCAGGCATTGCCTGGCTGGCTCACCAAGGCCCGCGCGGGCCTTGGTGGCATCGTTTTTTTGCAAAAGCGCATGGGCGGGCGCCCGCCCGACACCCTTGATTATTGCCCGCGCTGGTACAGCGGTTTTGGGAAGGCGACGTAACCACGCTGACGCATCAGTTCACGGCGCAGGCCCTCATGCGGGGTGAAGCGGTCACGGCCATGCAGCCAGAACAGGTTGTTGATCAGCAGGAAGCTGCCTACACCTACCGGTATCGACACCTTCTTCTCGCTGCCTTCCAGCGAGTCGGACAAGGCGTTCAGCCAGATGCCTTCCTCGTAGTTTTCCGGCTGCACGAACTGGTCAATGTAGCGCATGGTCGGGCGGCCTTCGCCATCGGTGTCGAACACCGAGTGGAACACATCCTCGGCAACCTTTTTGCTGGGTGGCGCGGTCCAGCGCATTTCGCGGCGTGCCATCGGGTGGCGGAAGAATTCCTCGCACTGCTCCCAGTCGTCCAGGTGCAGCAGCAGCGAGTTGCCACCTTCCATGTTCTTTTCGTCGATCTTCAGCATCAGCACGTAGTCGGTGATCTGGTTCACGAAGGTGCCGTCGTTGTGCAGCTCCATGACCCGGTGCGGCTGGCGCAGGTAGCTGTCGGAGTTGTCGCTGTTGACCACCACGAAGCGCGCATAGAACTGCCCACTCATGGCGTCGTAGTTGGAGCGGCCGATCAGGTGTGCACAGGCGGTGGTGAACTTGACCATGTCCTCGGCCTGGCTCACGTCATCCAGGCCAATCGGGGTAATCAGCATGCCGCCGGTCGTGCGGTCGAGGATGGTGTTGAGCAGCACGGGGCGCAAGGTGCCCTGGCACAGCTCATCAAGAATCTCACCTACCCGGAAGCGCAGGAACGACTTGTACTCCAGCGCCTGCACCGGCCATTGGGCGACGGCCTGGACGAACGCTTCGACGGTTTCGCGGGCAAAGGTCAGTTCCAGCAGGCGCGGCGACTGTTTCGAGGGAGCGATGGTGTAACCACGCGGTTCGAGCGGCAGCGGCATCACAAGTTCGTCGATCTGCGTAAAGGCGTTCATGGCAGTGTCCTGGCAAAAAGGTGGTTGGCGCTATCCAGTGATGACCTGGATCAGTGAGGGCGAGCTAAAAATATCGCTACTCAATAAAAATGTCTACATTTTTATCTTTCATAGCTATTAAGCGTTATTGTCCATTGTTTTTCGTCCGCAGAGGGTTTCGGTATGATCACCAAAACGTTTTGAGGAACAGGATCTTGGAAGCGCTCGCCCCACGACAAAACTCAGCATTCAGCGGGTATGAGAGGCTCAAGAAGGACATCATTCGTGGCGTGTTCAAGCCCGGTGAAAAACTGTTGATGAGCGCCCTGAAGGAACGCTACGACCTGGGCGTGGGCCCGCTGCGCGAAGCGCTGTCGCAACTGGTGGCCGAACACCTGGTCAACGCCATCAGCCAGAAAGGCTACCGGGTGGCGCCCATGTCGCTGGACGAGATGAACGACATCTACGATGCGCGCGCCAACCTGGAGGCGATGATCATTGCCTTGGCCATCGAGCGCGGTGATGACGCCTGGGAGGCGTCAGTCCTGGCCCACTCCCATACACTGGCCAAGGTCGTGGAAGTAAAAACCCGCGAACAGCGCCTGGATGTGTGGGACGAACGGCACAAGGCGTTTCATACCGCCATTGCCTCGGGCTGCGGTTCCAAACACCTGCTGCAGGCGCGCACCTACCTGTTCGACCAGGCCGAGCGTTATCGCCACCTGTGGCTGACGCAGACGGTGTTTTCCGAACAGGCGCTGGAGCTCAAGCGCCAGGAGCATGCGGCACTGGTGGAGGTGATTCTCGCCCGCGACGCCAAGCGCGCCAGCGCCATGATGCGCTCGCACCTGATGACGCCGGTGCCGATCATTGCGCAGATCATGCATGCCGAGGGTATCGGCGCACGCTAGATGAATTTTTCTTAAATCGCCGGTTGTCTATTCTTTGGCACAATCAAATCTCTATTAGATGCCCAGGAACCAGCATGCCTCGCGTACTGACCATCGAAGACGACGCCGTCACCGGCCAGGAAATCGTCGCCGAACTTACCAGCCACGGCCTGGACGTGGATTGGGCCGACAATGGCCGTGAAGGCCTGGCCAAAGCCATTGCCGGCGGCTACGACCTGATCACCCTCGACCGCATGCTGCCCGAGGTCGACGGCCTGACCATCGTGACCACCCTGCGCAGCCTCAAGATCGCCACCCCGATCCTGATGATCAGTGCCCTCTCCGACGTCGATGAGCGGGTACGCGGCCTGCGTGCCGGCGGTGACGACTACCTGACCAAGCCGTTCGCCTCCGACGAGATGGCTGCGCGGGTCGAGGTATTGCTGCGCCGCAACAGCGTGCCCATGACCCAGACCCGCCTGCAGGTCGCCGACCTGCAGCTGGACCTGATCAGCCACGAGGCGCGCCGTGGAGACAACACCCTCAACCTGTTGCCCACCGAGTACAAGCTGCTGGAGTACCTGATGCGCCACAGCGGCCAGGTGATCACGCGGATGATGATTTTCGAGGAAGTATGGGGCTACCACTTCGACCCGGGCACCAACCTGATCGACGTGCACATCGGCCGCCTGCGCAAGAAAATCGACTCCCCCGGCCAGTCGCCGCTGATCCGTACGGTACGGGGCTCCGGCTATGCCATTGCTGAACCCGTCTAAAGGCTGGAGCTCTTCGACCAGCCGCCTGCTGGCGCTGTACAGCTTTCTGTTCGTGGCCTGGAGCAGCATCCTCATGGGGGTGCTGTATTTCGAGGTATCCAGCTACCTGAACAAACTCACCCGCCACTCCATGCTGCAACGCCAGCACCTGTTCGCGCACATGAGCGGCAAGCAGCTGGATGACGCCCTGATCGCCAGCCAGGCCTTCGAAGAACGCAGCTTCGACGCCTACGGCCTGTTTGACGCCCAGCTCAACCCGATGGGCGGCAGTGTGCGTGCCCTGCCCCCGGAACTAAGGCTGGACGGCAAGATCCATGAGTTGAAACGCTGCCTGGATGCCGACGACCCACACCTGCCCCGCGACAGCTGCGATGCGGTGGCGATCAAAGTGCAAGATGGCCGCTGGCTGGTACTGTTCCGCGATAACGGCTCACTGTTCGTGGTGACCCGGATTATTCTCGATGCCCTGCTCTGGGGTATCTCCTTGACGCTGATCCCAGGCTTTGCAGGCTGGTATCTGTTGCGCCGCCGGCCGTTAAAGCGTATCCGCGCGATCCAGGCCCAGGCCGAGCTTATCGTCGCGGGTGACCTGACGCACCGCCTGCCCTTGTCGGCCAGGCGCGACGAGCTGGACATGCTGGCCGCCATCGTCAATGCCATGCTCGACCGTATCGAGCGGTTGATGCATGAGGTGAAAGGTGTGTGCGACAACATTGCCCATGACCTGCGCACCCCTCTGACTCGCCTGCGCGCCCAGCTGTACCGCATTCGCCAGCAGAGCGATGTGGACTCTGCGCAAGCCGAGGCGCTGGACCAGGCCATCGGCGAAACCGACACCCTGATGGCACGTTTTCGTGGGTTGTTGCGCATCAGCGAACTGGAAGACCGCCAGCGCCGTGCCGGGTTCGTTCAGCTGGACCCGCATGATTTGCTGGTCGAACTGCACGACTTTTACCTGCCGTTGGCCGAAGATGGTGGTATTCATCTGGAATTGCACCAGCCCGCGCAGCTGCCGGCTCTGCACGGTGACCGCGAACTGCTGTTCGAGGCACTGGCCAATCTGGTGGGCAACGCTATCAAGTTCACGCCCGAAGGCGGGCAAGTGGGGATTAGCGCGATAGTGGACGACAACCGCCTGCAACTGGCCATCGAGGACAGTGGGCCGGGTATCCCCGAGGAAGAGCGTACTGCGGTGTTGAAGCGGTTCTATCGCAGCGATGAAGGCCATCGCCATGCCGGGTTCGGGCTGGGGTTGTCGATCGTTGCGGCGATCGTCGACCTGCACGGGTTCGGGCTGGAGATTGGGGAGAGCGAGTTGGGTGGGGCGAAGTTGGTGCTGCATTGCCCACTGGCGGGGCTAGCCAAGTAACCATTGGGGCCGCTCTGCGGCCCCAATCATCGAGCCGATCAGTCAGCCAGCCGCCAGGTAGTAGTACCCTTGCTGTCTTCCAGCACCACACCCATGGCGGTCAACTGGTCGCGAATCCGGTCCGACTCGGCCCAGTTCTTGTCCGCACGCGCCTGCAGGCGCGCCTGAATCAGGCTTTCAACCTCGGCCGCATCGACCTTGCCTTCGGCGCCCGCTCGCAGGAAGTCATCGGCTTCCAGCTGCAGCACACCCAGCACATCACCCAGCTCACGCAGACGACCCGCCAGGCCGGCAGCGGCCTCCGGGTCGCTGTCGCGCAGGCGATTGATCTCACGCACCAGGTCAAACAGCACGGCGCAGGCTTCGGGGGTACCGAAGTCGTCGTTCATCGCCACGCTGAAGCGCTCGACGAATGCCTCGCCACCCTTGGCTGCCACGCGTGGCAAGCCGCGCAGGGCGTGGTAGAAGCGTTCCAACGCGCCCTTGGCGTCACGCAGGCTGTCTTCGGAGTAGTTGATCGCGCTGCGGTAGTGGCTGGCCACCAGCAGGTAACGCACCACTTCCGGGTGGTACTTTTCCAGCACGTCACGGATGGTGAAGAAGTTGTTCAACGACTTGGACATCTTCTCGCCATTGATACGGATCATGCCGCAGTGCATCCAGGCATTGGCGTACTGCTTGCCAGTGGCCGCTTCGCTCTGGGCAATCTCGTTCTCGTGGTGCGGGAACTCCAGGTCGCTGCCACCGCCGTGGATGTCGAAGCTCTCGCCCAGGCAGCACGTGGACATCACCGAGCACTCGATGTGCCAGCCCGGACGGCCCGGGCCCCATGGCGACTCCCAGCTCGGCTCGCCCGGCTTCACGCCCTTCCACAGCACGAAGTCCAGCGGGTCTTGCTTGGCTTCGTCGACCTCGATGCGCGCGCCGATGCGCAGGTCTTCGATCTTCTTGCGCGACAGTTTTCCGTAACCGACGAACTTGCCGACGCGGTAGTACACGTCACCATTGCCCGGGGCGTACGCGTAACCCTTGTCGATCAGGGTCTGGATCATCGCGTGCATGCCGGCGATGTGGTCGGTGGCACGCGGTTCCTGGTCTGGCGGCAGGATGTTCAGGCGGCGCTCGTCTTCGTGCATCGCATCGATCATGCGGGCGGTCAAGGCGTCGAAGGTTTCGCCGTTCTCGTTGGCCCGGTTGATGATCTTGTCATCGATGTCGGTGATGTTGCGCACGTAGGTCAGGTCGTAGCCGCTCTTGCGCAGCCAGCGGGTGACCAGGTCGAATGCCACCATACTGCGGCCATGGCCCAGGTGGCAGTAGTCGTACACGGTCATGCCGCACACGTACATGCGCACCTTGTTGCCATCCAGCGGCTTGAAGGTTTCCTTCGCTTTGCTCAGGGTGTTGTAGATGGTAAGCACGGCGTTTCCTCAGCTGCCCCAGGAGTCACGCAGGGTGACAGTGCGGTTGAACACCGGGCGGCCCGGCTGGCTGTCTTTCAGGTCGGCACAGAAGTAGCCTTCGCGCTCGAACTGGAAGCGGTCCTCAGGCTGGGCCTGGGCCAGCGACGGCTCGGCACGGCAGCGGCTGAGCACTTGCAGCGAATCCGGGTTGATGTTGTCCAGGAAGCTGCCGCCCTCCTCGGTCTTTTCCGGGTTCGGCGAGCGGAACAGACGGTCGTACAGGCGCACTTCGCACTCGATGCTGCCTTCGGCCGGTACCCAGTGGATCACGCCCTTGACCTTGCGGCCTTCAGGGTTTTTGCCCAGTGTGTCCGGGTCGTACGAGCAGCGCAGCTCGACGATGTTGCCGTCGGCGTCCTTGATGGCCTCGTCGGCGCGGATCACGTAGCTGCCGCGCAGGCGCACCTCACCGGCCGGTTCCAGGCGCTTGTAGCCCTTTGGCGGCGCTTCCATGAAGTCGTCCCGGTCGATGTACAGCTCACGGGAGAACGGCAGCACGCGCACGCCCATGTCTTCTTTCGGGTGGCGCGGCAGCTCAAGCTGCTCGACCTGGCCTTCCGGGTAGTTGGTGATGACCACTTTCAGCGGGCGCAGCACGCACATGGCACGCGGCGCGGTGCGGTCGAGGTCGTCACGGATGCTGAATTCGAGCATCGACATGTCGACCACGCCGTCGGAGCGGTTGGTGCCGATCATTTCGCAGAAGTTGCGGATCGAAGCCGGGGTGTAGCCACGGCGACGGAAGCCGGACAGGGTCGACATGCGCGGGTCGTCCCAGGCTTGGACGTGCTTCTCGTCAACCAGCTGCTTCAGCTTGCGCTTGGACGTGATGGTGTAGTTCAGGTTCAGGCGGCTGAACTCGTACTGACGCGGGTGCGCCGGCACCGGCAGGTTGTCGAGGAACCAGTCGTACAGCGGACGATGCCCTTCGAACTCCAGGGTGCAGATCGAGTGGGTAATGCCCTCGATGGCATCCGACTGGCCGTGGGTAAAGTCGTAGTTGGGGTAGATGCACCACTTGTCACCGGTCTGGTGGTGGTGGGCATGGCGAATGCGGTACAGGATCGGGTCGCGCAGGTTCATGTTTGGCGAAGCCATGTCGATCTTGGCCCGCAGCACGCGCTCGCCGTCCTTGAACTCGCCAGCCTTCATGCGGGCGAACAGGTCGAGGTTGTCTTCCACGCTGCGCTCGCGGAACGGGCTGTTCTTGCCCGGCTCCTTGAGGTTGCCACGGTATTCCTTGGCTTGCTCGGGGGTAAGGTCGCAAACATAAGCCTTGCCCTGCTTGATCAGTTCGACTGCCCAGTCGTGCAACTGGTCGAAGTAGTCGGAGGCATAGCGCACGTCGCCCGCCCAATCGAAGCCCAGCCACTTCACATCGCTCTGGATGGCGTCGATGTACTCCTGGTCTTCCTTGGCCGGGTTGGTGTCGTCGAAGCGCAGGTGGCAGACGCCGCCGAATTCCTTGGCCAGGCCGAAGTTGACGCAAATCGACTTGGCGTGGCCGATGTGCAGGTAGCCGTTAGGCTCCGGCGGGAAACGGGTGACGATGCTGCTGTGCTTGCCCGAGTCCAGGTCGGCCTGGATGATCGGCCGCAGGAAGTTCGCAGGGACAGCGGGGGCGCCTTTGGCAGCGGCGTTGGGCGCGTTGTCGGCAGTGGGCTTGCTCATAGGATCCTTGAATGCACGTGTCCGGCCTGGGTAGGCCGATTGAATCAAAGGGCCTATCATAGCCGAAGCAGTCAAGCTGCTGACAGTCGGGCCCGGACAAACTGGCGTGATTTATCACGGCTTTTTGCCGCAGCCTGGCAAAATGGCCAGTGCGCGCCATGTGTCGCGATCACCTGATCCTGCGTCAGGTAATAACACGCGCCCTGCGCACCCTAATTTCTGATTGCCTTGAAGAAGCGAGTTTCAGCATGTCCAAAGTCAAACTGAGCACCAACCACGGCGACATCGTCCTGCAACTGGACGCCGAGAAAGCGCCGCAGACCACCGAAAACTTCGTTCAGTACGTCAAGGACGGCCACTACAATGGCACCGTGTTCCACCGCGTGATCAAGGGCTTCATGATCCAGGGTGGCGGCTTCGATGCCAACATGAGCCAGAAGAAAACCCGCGCCACCATCCAGAACGAAGCCGACAACGGCCTGAAGAACAAAAAGTACAGCATTGCCATGGCACGTACCATGGAGCCGCACTCCGCCTCGGCGCAGTTCTTCATCAACTCGTCCGACAACGACTTCCTCAACCACAGCGGCAAGAACGTGCAGGGCTGGGGCTACGCCGTGTTCGGCGAAGTGATCGAAGGCCGTGAAATCGTCGACGCCATCGAAAAGGTCGCCACCGGCTCCAAAGCTGGCCACCAGGACGTTCCGAAAGACGACGTGATCATCGAGAAAGCCGAGATCATTGAGTGATCCTGCTGATCTCCGATCTGCATTTGCAAGAAGAACGCCCGGATATTTCCCGGGCGTTTCTTGATCTGCTCGATGGCCGCGCCCGCCACGCCAAGGCGCTGTACATCCTGGGTGATTTTTTCGAAGCGTGGATTGGCGACGATGCCATGACGCCCTTCCAGCAGTCGATCTGCCAGGCCATGCGCCGGCTGAGTGACAGCGGAACGGCCATCTACCTGATGCACGGCAACCGCGACTTCCTGATTGGCCAGGCCTTTTGCGACGCTGCTGGCTGCACGCTGTTGATTGACCCCAGCGTGATCGAGCTGGGCGGCGAACAGGTGCTGCTGATGCATGGCGACACCCTGTGCACCCGCGACCTTGGCTACATGAAGATGCGCCGGTTACTGCGCAATCCGCTGAGTTTGTGGATCTTGCGTCACCTGCCGCTGTCGGCCCGCTACAAGCTGGCGCGCAAGCTGCGCAACGAAAGCCGCACGCAAGCGCGGATGAAGTCTACCGAGATTGTCGACGTCACGCCGGAGGAAGTACCCAAGGTGATGGCGGAACATGGCGTGCGCACGCTGGTGCATGGCCATACCCACCGACCGGCGATACACAAGCTGGTGGTCGATGGACAGCCGGCACGGCGTATCGTGCTGGGAGACTGGGACCGCCGGGGCTGGGCCTTGCAGGTGGATGAGCAAGGGTTTCAGCTGGCGCCTTTCGAGTTTTCCTGAGGGTGCAGGGTTGCCCGGGCCGGCCTCTTCGCGGGTAAACCCGCTCCTACAACGGACGCGTAAATCCTGTAGGAGCGGGTTTACCCGCGAAGGGGCCGGCATGCCTTACTGCTGAACCACGGCCCCCTTGTCCCGCTCACTGATCACCACTTCCCGATACTCTGGGTCAGCCTTGATCTGCGCTTCGGTAAACGGAATCACCGCCAGCTGCTTAGCGGCGAACGCCTTGGTCTGGTCACTGGCATGCGCCGAAGCTGCTTCGCTTGACTGGGAAAACGCCAGCAACCCACGAGCCTCTGGCCCCTTGTCGGTAAAACTGACCAGTTGCAGGTAGCTGGTACCACTCACCACCAGCCGCTTGCCCTGCCCGTGCGGCACACTGTACATCGCGTTATACACGCCCAGCGCCTGCGGGCCACCCGGCACCGGCGTGCCATCGAGCGCCTGCTGTACCTGCCCCCAACGCGCCTTACCCGCCACGCCGCTTTCATTCACCTGCTTGAGCGAAGCCAGCGCAGCCTCGTGCACCAGCTTGCTCACGGCCGCTTGCTCTACTGCCAAGCCTCGCGGGGTGTGCTGCGGATCGGCCGGGTTAAAGGCCACCCGCCAGCTTTCCGGGTGTTCGGCCAGGGCATTGAACAGGTTTTGGAAGTGCACCAGGCCAATGCCGCTGTCCAGATCAGCCTTGCCATTCCAGGCCGCCAGGCTGCTGCAGACGGCTTGCACATCCACGCCTGCGCCCTTGCACCACTGCAGCAGATCTGGCAGCACCAGGCTGGCCAGGTAAACCTCGTCGTCGGTCACCATGCGCTGCAGGTCATCCACGCCCAGCTTTGCCGTGCCCTGCAGACGTTGCAGGGCAAAGCGCCCACGCATGCCCAACGGCTGGTCATTGCGGCTGACCAACGGTGAATAACCGGTCAGCGGCTGGGCCGGGTTGGCCATCCAGGCCGGGTCGTTGGAGTTCTGCACGAAGTCCTCGCGCTCAAGGCTCGGCAGCAGTCGCGCCGGAAAAATACCCGGTTGCGCGGCCTGCGCATCGACCTTCCACTGGCATGCGCTGCGCGAACCATCCAGCACCACCAGGCGCCCCTGCCCCTTCGGGTTACTGCAGGCGTCCAGCAGTGGCTGATCCACGTAGGGCACCACCGACTGGTTCAGGTACAACGCACGCCCGCCTTGGTCCACCGCCAGGGTATTGACCCATGGGATGCCTTGCAGTTGCTCGACTGAGCCTTTCAACGCGGCCAGGCTGTCGGCACGGTTGATCTGGTACCACTGCTGCAGCACCCGGGTGTTGTCCAGGTTGGCATCACGCAAGCTGTAGGCCGCCTGCGCATCCCAATCCAGGCGCCCAGGCCACTGCACCACCGGGCCGAATTGCGAGCTGTAGACCTGCCGTTCCACCTGGCTCACGCTGCCATCTTCGGCCTTGACCGCAACACTGACGGTTTGCCTCACCAGTGGCAGCGACTTGCCATCGAGCAGGTAGCGGGTCGGGTCTTTGGGATCGAGCTGCAAACGGTACAAGGTGAAGTGATTTGACGTATCGACGGTGTGCGTCCAGGCCAGGTGCCGGTTGAACCCGATGTTGACCACCGGCAGGCCGGGCAATGCGGCGCCCATGACATCAAGCTGGCCGGGGATGGTCAGCTGCATCTGGTAAAAGCGCATGCCGCCCATCCACGGGAAGTGCGGGTTGGCCAACAGCAAGCCACGGCCATTGGCCGAACGCTGCGCGCCTACGGCCACCGCGTTGCTGCCGCGCTCCGTGGCAAAGCGCTCTTGCCTCGCCAGTGCGGTACCGAAGCCAGCCGGTGCCTGCTGGCTGGTCTGTGCAGGAGGTTGCGCCCCCGCCACCGCCTCGACGAACTGCCCGACGCCGCCTTCGGCCAGCAGCCGACGGGTCAGTTTGACCAGGTCCTCGCTACTGATGGGCCGCACCCACTCGCCATTGCCGCACTCGGCAGGCAAGCCTTGCCTGCGACGCTCAGCCAACGCCCGGTTGTAGCCGGTGGCATAGCCCTCCAGCAGCGCTTTCACCGGTGCGGGCTGCGCCTGCAAGTACGCACTGACCGCCGCCGGGCTGTTGAGCCAGGTGAAGAACAGGTCACTGGCCAGGTTGTCACGCTGTTCCAGGGTCTTGCCTTTGGCACCGAAATGGCGTGACCGCTCGCCGCTCACGGTCAGCACCTCGTTGGCCAGCAGGCACAAGTTGTCCTGCGCATAGGCGTAGCCGACACCATAGCCCAGACCACGCTCATCCTTGGCCACGATATGCGGCACCCCGTAACTGGTACGTCGGATCTGCGCACTGGCATCAAGGTTGGGCTGCGCCTGAACGGTAACGCTGAAGGCCACCAGCGCGGCGGCCAGGCCAGCGCAAGTCATGGGACGGGAAAGTGGAAACACGGGCACTCCTCGGGTTCGGGGGTCATCCCGATCAGACGAATGGCCAGATGAAAATTTTACGTATTACAAGGCGGTGGAACGTCTTGATGAGAAAGCGGCATTTTTTTCACGAGTGGGTTGCAGTTTTTGCGTTCTCATTCGTCCTAGTAAGTGAGGCAACCACATTTCGGGTTCGTCCACGAAAAGGAGCATTCACATGCACAACCCGCAACCCTCGATCCAGGCTGGGCGCGTCCCAGGCAAAGCGCCCAAGGGACAGGGCATTTTTGCCGAGGAACGCACCGGCAACGAACAGATCCGCGAACTGCTGCGCACCTTTGGCCTGCGTACCAGCCTGATTCGCCTCAAGGTGATCGACGCCTTGCACGCCGCAGACCGAAACGGCCGCAGCATTGGCGTGCGCGGTGTGCACGCCCAACTGGAACAGCTGGACATCCCGCTGTCGTTTCTCAGCGTGCGCGAAGTGCTCAAGCGCCTGTGCGCCGAAGGCGTCATTCAGCTGGGCAGCGACAAGTGCTACAGCCTGAACCCTCAGGCCCGCGCCGTGCTGGAGCAAACACCGCTGCGCTGAGCGTATGGCCGGCCAGACCTGGCCGGCCCGCACAGGTCAGGGCTTGACCTTGCGCCGCAGGATGCCATTGATCACCACGACCACCACCGCAATGGCAATGGCCAGCATCTGGAAGGTCTGCTCACTGATCGTGCCCTGCTTCTGCAGGTGGGACAGGCCCAGCATCAGACCCAGTACAACCAGGATGATCAAAAGGGAATATTTCAGGCGCTGCACGTGTGTCATCGAAGGTTCCTTGCAACATCAGGGGCAAAAGGCTCGCAACGGGCCGCGGCCATGATACAACGGCCACCGCCCCCGGCGCTGCATTTCCTGCTGGGTGGGGCGGGGTCAGCCTGAAAGCATGAGGCTCCCAAGCACCCAAGCCGGAGTTACCATGTACAAACCCCTGCTGTTCACTTCGCTGTTTCTGACCCCCTTTTCCCTTCATGCACTGGACACCCGGCAAACACCCGCCGAGCACCTGCTCGAACTGGGGCGCGAGCTGGCCGCCCATGCCGGCAGCAGCCAATGGCAACAACTGTGGCAACGCGTGCGCCAGGCCGGGTACCTGCAGGCCAATGCGGCGCCAGTCCATTTCAGTGTGCCAGCGGCCCGGCTACCCGACCTGGCCCGGCAAACCCTGACCCAGGCCGATCAGGTACAGGCTCAGCGCCAGACCCAGGCCCTGTACCGCCGCCACTTTGCGGGCCAGGTCATCGGCCAGCGCAACGGCCAGCCCCTGCATGCGCTGTGCCTGCTGGTTGACTGGCGCACATTGCCCCAGGACATGCGCGCCACCCCTCAAGCCTACCTGAGCAGCGCCAGCTTGCTGAACAGCTATCCGTGCGAGTGAAGGTTACCGGACACATCCGCAACAATCGGCGTGATCAGATGAGAAATCACCAGTCCCCGCCAAATGTCGATGCCATTTCCTACAGCACCGGATAACGCTGCCTGCAAAACCTGTTCACCGAAGCTACAACTCCCAACCCATATGCCGCCTAGCGACGTGCCTTGGCAGTCGCACAGAATTTGCTCACACCTTCGACATAACGCCGCGGGTGATCGGGTCGCACATCCCACCCATCCCGAAGGAGCGCCATATGCAAACGCCAGACTTGAGCCAGATCGATATCAGCCAACTGCCCCACTCGCTACAGGCCCTGATCGACTGCATCGGCATCGAAAACGCCTACCAGCTGACCTGCGCCTTTGGTGGCAGGCCCAAGTACATCCCCAAGCACCGCGAGCGTACCAAGCTTGCCGACGTGCTGCCGACCGATGCGCTCGATGCGTTGATCAAGCGCTTTGCCGGGGTCGCCCTGGAGATCCCCAAGGCTGACCACTTCCTGCGCCAGCTGCGCAACCAGCAGATCCAGAAGGAAAGCGCCAACGGCCTGTCCCGCAGCCTGTTGGCCAACAAATACGGCCTGAGCCTGCGCCAGATCGGCAACATTCGGCGCCAGGAGCCTTGCGCTCGCTGACGCCACTGCACCATTGCCGCCACTGGCGGCTTCCTTACCCCACGAGAAAGAGCATCCCGATATGTCGATAGACAACAGCCTTATTGGCTCGGTCATCAACGCCCTGCCGATGGACCGCATGATCGCCGGCCCCCTGCAGGCCATGGTCCAGGCGCAGGTAACCGCCAGCAAATCGTACGCCGACTTCCTGATGCAGGTGTGCGTCCAGGATGGCAAGGCAGTCGCCATCCAGTTCGACTACGACGAAACCATCGTCGACGAACAGGGCGAATACAAAGGCGTGGTCAGCAAGACCATGAAAGTGCCGCTGCTGGCTGCCATTACGCACCCGAATATCTCGATCGAAGAGGGCAATGTAGAGTTCGAACTGGTGATCAACCAGATGTCGGAGGATACATCCAGCAAGGACATGAACGCAGAAGCGACCGGCTCACTGGGCTGGGGGCCGTTCAAGCTGAACGTGAAAGGCAGCGTCAGCCACAAGTCCACGCAAACCCGCAAGACGGATACACGCGCCCGCTATGCCTTCAACACCACCCTGAAGCGCCAGGAGCCGCCCGAAGCAATGATGAGGGTGATCGAGTTCCTGACGGACGCCGCGACCAAGCCAACCGTTGTCAGAACCGCTGAACTGCAAAGCCCGGACGAGATTTCTCAGGCCGATACCCTGAAAGGGCCAAAACCGGAAGGCCCACCGGCGCCGTGAGACGTTTGAGTGCCCCCATCAACCCCTCCTGCCCGCAACGGGAGGGGCATCACCTGGCTTGAGGAGTCGAATCGTTGCAAAAGCCCCCCGCCCCCATGACCTCCATCGACCTGCGCGAAATCACCCGTGGCCTGCAAGAAGCCGCCAGCGCCACCAACAGTTTGATTGCACAGCAGTACATCAACCTGTTCGACCAGTTTTTCGAGTGCGACACCGAGGCGTTGGGCGCTCCCATGAAGGCCAAGATGGTCGAAGTGGCGATGGACGGCCAGCACATCATGCGCGTTCCCCTGTTCGCTTTGGTGTCGCCCAAAGGCCTGGCCCTGGAGCGTATGCAGGTCGACTTGTCGGTGCGGGTCAAAGGCACTGAAGCGCAGCAGGCCCTGCTGACGGCGGGCGAGAACAAGGCCGCCAGCTTCAAGGTCACCATCGGCGGCCAGGGCCGTCAGGGTGACAGCCGTGACCCTGACGAAGTGCAGATACGCATGCAGTTCCAGGCCAGCGAACCACCCGAGGCCCTGAACCGACTGATCGAGGAATACACCAGCCTGATTGTCCCGGTACGTGTTCCCGATGCCCCGCCCTCGCCCGACACCAATGAATTCATCGAGGCAGCCACCGTCCGCTGACGACCGCCCCGTCCCCCTTCAGAAGTCGCGTTTGTAGAAGATGTCCAAAGAACTGGCCAACCCGCTGGCGGCTTCCAGGTACACTTTTTTGCTCAGTTTGTAGCGCAACGCAATGGTGTTGGCAGGCTCGAACACGCCTACGCCGTAACGCAGGCTCAACTTCTCGGTCAGGTTGCCGCTGGCGACCACGCTGGTTGTGTTGCCAGAACCCTCGGTATCCAGCTGGAAATCGTCAATCCCAAGGCTTGAAGCCAGGCTGCCGGTAATGCCGGCGCTACCGGCCAAGCCCAGGCCCAAGGCCGCTTCGGCGAGCATGTTGTTGTCTTCACCGGACGTGCCCAACGGGCGCCCCAACACCAGGTACGACAACGCTTGCTCTTGGCTCATGGCCGGTTCCGAGAACACTTTGGTGGTCGGCTGCTCGGCACTGCCGCTCAGGCGGATACCGGCGATTACATCGTCAACCTTGCGGATGGCTTCGATATCCAGATACGGCTGGTCAATCGGGCCGGCGAACAGCAACCGCGCCCGGCGGATGGTCAAGCGCTGGCCGTAGGCACGGTAGCGTCCGTCTGCCAGGCTCAGTTCACCACGGGTGTCGAGGTTATCGCCGATGTGTACATGGCCAAGCAGGTTGGCGGTGAGGCCAAAGCCGCTGAACGACAGCTTGTCGCGGCCCACTTCGACGTCAATGTCCATGGCCATCGCCATGGGCGGTTTGCCCTCTTCTGTCTGGTGGCCAACGATGACCGTGTCATCCGACACTTTGACGGTGGACGGGGGCAACTCGCGAACAGTGATCTTGCCCTTGGGCACCTGTACCTTGCCGGTAACCGCCAGCTTGTCGTCGATCAGGCGCAGGGTCAGGTCCGGGGCAACTTCCAGCGTGGCATAAGGCTCGACCGTGACCGGCAGTTGCTGGCCTTGCAAGCGCACGTCCATGCCCAGTGCTTGGCCCCAGGTGAGGTTCCCGCTCAACTGCCCACGCCCTGCCTCGCCACTGCGCCAGTTGCCGTTAAGCTGCACGTGCTCGCCGGCAATCAGCGCTTGCAATGACAGGTACTGAAGGCTGGCCGGCAGTTCGGCGCCGCTGACTTCGCCGCCACTGAGCATCAGGTTGCCGTTGACCTGCGGCGCCAGCAACGTACCGGAAAGCCGGCCACTGCCATTGAGCTGCCCGGCCAGCCGCTCGACCATCGGCACGAACGGACGGGCTACCGACAGGTCCAGCCCGGCCAGGCGGAAATCACCCGACAACGGTTTGTTTTTGCCCAACGGGTCGAGCCGGGCCGTGACGCTCAACTCACCCAGGCGCTCGCCGCGAAACGCCAGGCGCGTATCGACGCGCCGCGGGGCCAGTGTGCTGTCCAGGCGCAGGGCCTGGTAAGGGAAGTCGATCCAGCGGTCCTTGTCTTTCACACGCAGGGTGCCGCCACTGGCATCGACCACGACCGTACCCTTGGGGCCACTGGCCGGGATGTCCAGGTTGATATCAGCATTGAGCAGGCCTTGCCAGGCGAAGTCCTTCGGCAGCCATTGGGCCAAGCTGTCCAGCGGGAACTGCTTGAGGTGGTAGCGCAGACGCGGCTCGGGGGCCAGGCGCTGGTCATCACCACACAGGCTGGCCTGGCCGGAGCGCCAGCAATGGGCACCGAAATCCAACTGCCCACTGGCCAGGCGCTGAAGCCGTGCCGGCGCCTGCAACTGCCAGTCCTGGCCACCGGCCTGAATACGCCCACTGGCCAGGCGCCCTCGCCAGTCACCCTTGCTCAACTGGCCATCCAGCCCAAGGTCGAGCTTCAGTTGCGGGCCGTCCAGCGCCAGGGTCAAGGCTTGCTGGCGAATGTCACCTTTGCCGTTGGCCTGCAGTGTGCCCAAGGCGGTGTCGCCAAGCTGGATGCCTGTGGCCTTGAGTTCGATTACACCGCGCTGGGCGTTGTCCAGCCGGGCCTCCAGGCCCAGCTGCTGCAGGCGGTTTTCGGCCTGGGCCAACCGCTGGCCCTGCAAGGTCAGCGTACCTTGCGGGGCCTGCAAGGTGCCGGCGAGGTCCAGCCGGCCCTTGACCTGGCCTTGCAGCCTCGGCCACAACTGGCCCAGGCGCGGCAAATCGAGGTCGATACGCCCGGCCAGGCGCTGCTGCAGGCTGCCACTGCCGTTGATGCGGTTGTCACCCAGCTGGATAGCCAGTGCGCCGAGCGTCCAGCTCTGCCCTGCCCCCTGCGCCTCAGCCTTGAGCACTGCCGGCTGGCCACGCAGACGGCCTTTCAGGTCAAGTTGCGCGTCAAGGGCGAGCGCCTCGCCTTTCAGCTCGCCTTTGCTGCGCAGCGGCCCTGCCAGCGTGCCCGGCAGTTCGGCCAGCCAATAGGCAGGGTCGAGCGCCGAAAGCTGCAAGTCGACATCCCAGGCCAGCGTGTCGGCAAAGCGCACAGCGACACCGCCGGCGGCCTTGCCCTGGCCGGCGGTCAGCGCCAACTGCGGCAGCTTCACCTGGCTTAGGTCGCCTTCGAACGGGCTGGCCAAACTGAATGCACCCGCTGGGCCGTCAAGGTCGCCCTTGAAGGTACCCTGATAGTTGCCATCGCGATAATGCACCTGGGTATTGAAGGCCTTGAGGGTAACCTGAGGCGGCGTCTCCAATGGATACAGGCGCAACCACGGGAAGTCCTGCCAGTCCAGTTGCGCATCGGCGCTCAGGCCTTGCTGCCAGTCGGCCGTGGCTTGCAGCTTGAGCCGTTGGGTGTCGCTGGCGGTCAGGTCAAGCGCATCGAGCCTGGCGCCTTTACTGTCGACCAGGCCGGACAAGGCCAAGGCGATCGGCGACTGTTCAGCCGGCAGGCTGGCCGTACCCGACAGCTGATAACCCCTGAGCAAGTCGCCTTTGGCATCGAGCTTGAGCTGGTTCAACTGCAAAGTGTCAGGCAACGCGCCCGCCGGTTTGAATGCCTCGGAACGGATCTGCAAGGTTGCGGGCAGGTGCTCGGCCAACGCCTGCAACTGCCCGTTCAACGTGGCGTCGAGGTAACCGCTGCTGGTGCCTGCCAGCTTAAGGGTCTTCTGCAAATCACCCGTGGCGGTCAGCGCCAGCTGCCAGGGTTTGCCCTCTACTGCCGGTAACTGCAGCTGTGCCTGCAGTTGCAGCGGCCAGTCACCCTCGGGCTGCAGGTCACCCTGCAGGGTCAGTTTCAGGTCATCGCGCTGCAGGTGCAGGCTGTCGATGCGCATGCCGGTGCTGGTCCAGTGTGCCGCCAGTTGCAAGTCGCCCAGCAGGTCACTGCCGTCCAGCCGCAGTTGGCCGACCTTGACCTCACCCAGTTCGATGGCCAACGGCAAGCGCAACGCGGGCAGCTGCAGCGGGCCGCTGTCGGCCGGTTCGGCACTGGGTGCGAAGGCCATGTCGATGCGCTGCGCCTGCAACTGGTCAATGCACAGGGCGGAACGCATCAGGCACGCTGGCGACCAGGCCAGCAGCGGTGCCTGCACCTCTACTGTGCTGCCACCATCGGCCCAGCGCAGCCTGCTGGCCTGCCAACTGCCCGCCAGGCGCCCCTGAAAATCAGTTACTTCAAGCCCGGGCACCTTGCCCAGCGCCCAGCGGCTGCCTGCCTCGGTGCCCACCAGCAGGCCCAGTGCCAGACCCAGGCTCACGACGACCCCGAACAGACCCAGCAGAATGTATTTGGTCACACGTTTCAAAGCTCAGGCCCCATGGAAAAGTGCAGGCGAATGCCCCCTTCGTCATCCAGCGCCTTGGCCAGGTCCAGGCGCAGCGGCCCGACCGGCGACACCCAGCGCACACCAAAGCCCACCCCGGTCTTGAGGCTGGGCAGCTCCAGGTTGTTGAACGAGTTGCCTTGGTCGACGAACGTTGCAAGCCGCCACTTCTCGGTCAGCGAATACTGGTACTCGACACTGCCGGCCACCAGGTAGCGCCCGCCGATACGGTCACCGTCGCTGTTCTTGGGCGACAGGGTCTGGTAGTCGTAGCCACGCACGCTCTGGTCACCACCGGCGAAGAAGCGCAGCGACGGCGGGATGTTGTTCTTGAAGCCATTGGTTGCACTGCCGCCGAACTGTACGCGGCCGAGCAAGCGGTGGTTGTGGCCGAGCGTGGTCAGGCCCTTGAGCAGCACGTTGCCATGCAACAGGTTGGTGTCGGAAACCAGCCCTTCCTTGGCCCCCTGTACATCGAACTGCAGGCGGTAGCCGTTATGCGGGTCGATACGGTTGTCACTGCGCAGGAAGGAATAGCTGACGCCCGGCATGAGCAAGTTGCTCAACCCAGAGTCGTCACCCAGGCGATATTCCTCGCGCTGGTACTTGAGCGATATCACCCGCTGCCAGCCACTGGGCAGCTTGCTGTGCCACTCGGGGCCGACCGTCAACAGTTTGCTGAGGGTGTCGGTACCGGCAAGTTCCTCGTTCTGGTAGCCACCGGCGAAGCGCAGCTTGTCGGTCAGCGGCGGGTCGAGGGGAATGTCGTACCACAGGCCAACGTTCTGCCGCGGCGCCGACAGCTCGGTTTCCCAGCCGTAGCTGTGGCCCTGTGGGTTAACCCAGTGGCGAGTCCAGTTGGCCTTGCCGCGTGGCCCGACGTCGGTCGAGAAGCCCAAGCCCAGGCCCATGGTGCGAGGTTTGCGGGTTTCCAGGCGCACATCCACAGGGACTTCTTCGCCCACCGCGGCGGTGGGTGCTGCATCCACGCGCACACCTTCAAAATAGCCGCTCGACTGCAAGTCATTGTTCAGTTCGGCGATCAGTTCAGAATCGTAGGGAGTGCCCGGTTTGAACGACACCATGCGGTGCAGCAGGTCGTCGTCCAGTGGCGTGTCGCCACCGAAGGTGACGGCACCCAGGCGATAACGCGGGCCACTTTGGTAGACCAGTTCGATATCGGCCACGCCGGCTTGCGGGTCGACCGCCAGGCGCTGGCGGGTAAAGCGGCCGCTGAAGAAGCCGTAGCGTGATGCCTGGTTCTGGATCAGGCGTTTGGCATCCTCGTAATGGCCATGGTTAAGTTGTTCCCCAGCACGCAATGCCTTGCTGTCGGGAACGCGGAAGGCCTTCATTTCGCTGGCCGGGCCGTCGATGCGCACGGTCACGTTACGCAAGCGAATCGGCTCGCCGGGGTTAATGCGGATGATCAGTTGCGGGGAGTGGTCAGCGTCACTGGCGGGCTTGACCTCGGTATCGATTTGCGCCTGATAGTAGCCAAGTGCCTGCGCGGCTTTGCGCGCCTGCTCCTCTGCCCCGCGACTGAAGCGCAGAAGCGCTTCTTCATCGCGGTCACCCAAAGTGCCTATATAGCCTTCGACATTGGCCTTGAGCGCCTTGTTGGCCGGTTTTACCTTCACCAGCAACTCGCTCTGGCCCCATGCTGCGAAACTGGCGGCCCAGAAAACCAGGCCCCAGGTCAATCTTCCTGAATACGTCATGCGGTGAATGCTACCAGAGCCAGGCGCTCAAGGGAGCCGCCTGGCAGCCTGTTCAGGCAAAAGCGGAATTTGAAGAGACCGGATTCGGATGGAAGAACACCCTTTCCCGGATGGGGCCTACAGCCACTTCGCCAATTTCCTCATAACCCTGACGCTGGTAAAAGGCCAGGTAATGCTCGTTTCCGGTGTCCAGCACCACACCCTGGGTACCAGGGTCGTCCGCGCACCAGTCGTGCACCGCTTGTAACAATTGCTCACCGTAGTGCTTACCCTGAAACTGCGGGTGTACGCCCAGCAACGGCAGTACATGCACTTGGTCGGTGGGCAGGCAGGTAGCCAGTGCGGCCTGGTAGTCCATGTAGCGCCGCGTGCAGCGCGGGCCCGTACCCAGGATCATGCGCAGGCGCCAGGCCCAGCTGTCGGCCACGCCCAGCCGGCGCAGCGGCGGCACGATCAGTGCCAGGGCGATCAGGCGGTCCTCCACCAGCAGGCCGATGGCAGGCAACTGCAGGTAGAAATGCTGGCGCACCCATTCGCGCACCATCACCCGCAGGCGCCGCTCATACCCTGGGCGCTGGGCCTCGAAAATATATGCAAAGGTGGGTTCATGGCGGTAGGCGTTATACAGCAGCGAACGCGCCTCGCGGCTGTAACCATCATCAAGCAGGCAGACACGGGCCGGGGCGGCGTTGGTATCGGGCATTGCGGGCAGACCTCCTGGAATGGGCGTACGGTGCCTTGGAGGTGCCCCAGCGCGCTTCGTTCACCCCCAACAGCACGTTAGCAGTAGGTTCGCCTGGCCGCCACGCTGGTGATGACGAGCGATGTCGGCTAGCATCGCGCCTTTTACCGGGATTATCTTTCCATGAAGATCGTCTGTTTCAACATCAACGGCCTGCGGGCCCGCCCGCACCAGCTGGCGGCGCTGATAGAAAAGCACCAGCCGGACGTGATCGGCCTGCAGGAAACCAAGGTCAGCGACGATCAGTTCCCGCTGGCCGACGTGCAGGCATTGGGTTACCACGTGGACTACCACGGCCAGAAAGGCCACTACGGCGTGGCCCTGCTGTCGCGCCAGGCACCGCTTAGCGTGCACAAAGGCTTTGCAACCGATGAAGAAGACGCCCAGCGCCGCTTTATCTGGGGCACCTTCGCCGATGCCGATGGCAACCCGATCACCATCATGAATGGCTATTTCCCCCAAGGCGAAAGCCGCGACCACCCCACCAAGTTCCCGGCCAAGCAGCGCTTCTACAGCGACCTGCAGGCACTGCTGGAGGACAAGTTCCGTAACGACCAGCCGCTGCTGGTGATGGGCGACATGAACATTTCGCCGCAGGACTGCGATATCGGTATCGGCCCGGACAACGCCAAGCGCTGGCTGAAGACCGGCAAGTGCAGCTTCCTGCCGGAAGAGCGTGAGTGGATGGAGCGGTTGAAAGGCTGGGGGCTGGTCGACAGCTTCCGTCACCTTTACCCGGATGTTTCCGACCGCTTCAGCTGGTTCGACTACCGCAGCCGTGGTTTCGAGGACGATCCCAAGCGTGGGCTGCGCATCGACCTGATCATGGCCTCGCAGCAACTGGTGCCACGGATCAAAGCGGCGGGTGTGGACTATGAACTGCGCGGGATGGAAAAGCCGTCGGACCATGCACCGATCTGGCTGGAGTTGAACTGACCTAAAAGGCTGCACTGGGGCCGCTGTGCGGCCCCGGCAATTTTGACGGCGAAGCTGATCTTCACAAACCCAGCCGCAACGCCTCCCCCACCCTCGCCCCGCGCACATCGTCCGCCGCGCTGACCAGGGCAAAGTTGTAAGCCCCATGCGACCAATACCTTGCCTCCAGCTGACCATCGACCCGCTGCCCGTCCGGCATGCGCCGATAAAGCTCGCCCGGTGAGCGCAGGAACAGGCTGATGCGCTGGCCTTTGCCATCTTCAAACACCAGCAGGGCCGCCGGCCCCTGCTCGTTGCTGAGCAAGCGAGCGCCTACTGGTTTGAAACCATAGCCCGCCAAATCCGGCAATTGCCCCACGCGATTGAAATGTCGACCCAGCCAGTCGCGCAACTGCCCCGGGTCGCTGGCCTGGATATCCAGCGCCTGACTGTCGGCAAACAAGCGGTGCGCCTGGACGGCATCGGCCATGGGCAGGTCGACCCGCGCCAGCGTGGCATCGCGCACTTGCCAGCCGCCCAGCCCTCCCACTCCCAACGCCAGCATAACCACCGCCGCCGTCGCCCAGCGCCGCTGACGACGCTGACGCAATTGCCGCCGTAACTGCCCAAGGTCCAGCTGCGCGGCCCCGGGCATTTCGCCAAACCCGGCCAACGCGGTACGCAGCCGGCGGCCATCGGCACGCCAGCCCTCTACCCGCTCTGCAGCCTGTGGGTTGGCCACCAGCCAGGCCTGCACCTCGGCCCGGCGCACAGGCCCAAGGCGCTCATCGACGTAAGCGTGCAATTCGTCTTCGCTGGGGATCAGGCGCGTCATTTCAGTCTCCGCAAGGCCGGGGGCTGCGGGTTGCCCTCGGTCAGTTCGCGCAAGGCATTGCGCGCGCGCGACAGGCGCGACATCACAGTGCCGATGGGAATGCCCAAGGCCTGGGCAGCCTCCTTGTAACTCAAACCTTCGATGCTGACCAGCAGCAACAGGGCGCGCTGCTCTGCCGACAGCCGGGCGAACGCCTGCAGGTCGGCATGGGCCAGGACGATGGCTTCGAGGTTGTCGCCAACCGGCTCGTCGTCGCGCTCGGCGCGGCCAAACCAGGACAACCAGCGCGCATGCAGGCGCTCGCGGCGTTTACCGTCGAGAAACTGCCGATAAAGAATGGTGAACAGCCAGGCGCGCAGCGCATCAGCATCGCGTTGCTGGTCACGCCGGCTCAGGGCCCGCTCGACCGTGGCCTGCACCAGGTCGTCGGCTCTGCCCGGCTCGCGGGTCAGCCACACGGCAAAGCGGCGCAGGCGGGTCAGCAGCTCGCGCCACTGGTGGTCGTCCAGATCGTGCATGGCAAAGTCCCGGCCTTTGAAGTTGTCAGTGTAAAAGGCAGACGCCTGGCGGCAAATTCTATTCCCGCCGAGGGAATAAGTTTTTCCCTGAGCCGTCGTACCGGCACATTCCCCAACCGGACGATGACCATGAACTCACCCTTGCACGGCCCGGCCAAAGCGTTGCGCTTGGCTGCCATCGGCGCCGTGATGCTGGCCGCAGGCGCCGGCTTTGCCTATGCCGCCGGCTGGCTCGGCGAAAGCCGGCTGACGCCGCAGCGCATCATCGACACCTTCGAAGCCCAGGCCGGGCATTACCCGGGCTATCGCAAGAACCACGCCAAAGGCCTGTGCGTCAGCGGCTACTTCCAGGCCAGCGGGCAGGCCGCCAAGCTGTCCACGGCGCGAGCATTCAGCCAGTCGCGGGTACCGGTGATCGGCCGTTTCGCCATCGGCGGTGCCAACCCGTTTGCCCCGGACACCGGCATTCCGGTACGCAGCCTGGCGATCCAGCTGAGCACCGACGACGGCCAGGTCTGGCGCACCGGCATGAACAACCCGCCAGTGCTGGCGGTCAGCACCCCACAAGAGTTCTACGAGCAAGTACTGGCGGGCGCACCAGACCCAACCACCCACAAGCCAGACCCCGCCAGGCTGCAGGCGTTCTTCGCTGCCCACCCGCAAAGCGCGGCATTTCGCCAATGGGCGGCCAGCTACAAGCCCAGCGACAGCTTCGCCAGCACGCAATACCACAGCATCAATGCCTTCCGCCTGATCGACGCAGCCGGGGTGGCCCACCCGGTGCGCTGGCAGCTAGAGCCACAAGCCGCATTTGCCGCGTTGCCCGCCCAAGTAGATGACAAGCAGTTCCTGCAACACGACCTGCAGCAACGCTTGGCCCAAGGCCCGCTGCGCTGGACGCTGCGCCTGGTGCTGGCCGACCCGGGCGATGCAGTGGACGATCCTGCCCGCCCCTGGCCCACCGAGCGGCGCAGCGTAGACGCCGGCACCCTGGTGCTGGAGCAGGTCGACGCTCCGGAACAAGGGGCCTGCCGCGACCTCAACTTTGACCCGCTGATTCTGCCGCACGGCATCGAGGCGTCAGGCGACCCGATTCTCGCCGCCCGCTCCGCCGCCTATTCGGAATCGTTCAATCGCCGCAGCCGTGAATCGCTCAGCACCGGAGCCCAGCCATGAGACCCGAAGCCTTCCACCCGTTCGCCCGTTTGCTGCACTGGTTGATGGCCGTGCTGATCCTGGCCATGTTGTTCATCGGCGTAAGCATGGTCGCCGACCTGTCGCCGCGCCACCCCGTGCTGGTCAGCCTGCACAAGGCCACCGGCCTGGCCCTGTTGGTACTGGTCGTGCTGCGCATCGCTGTACGCCTGGCCGTGCCTCACCCGCCGCTGCCGCCGGCGCTGCCGACACTGCAGCGCCGGGCCGCCGGGGCCTCGCACCTGTTGCTCTATGCCCTGATGCTGGCCATGCCGTTGCTGGGCTGGGCCATGCTGTCGGCCGGCGACTACCCTCGCCCGCTGGGCTTGCCCGCCATCGCCCCGCACAACCTGCAGTTGTATGCCGTGCTGCGTCAGGCCCATGGCTGGGCCGGCTACCTGCTGTTCGCCACGGTGCTGGTGCATGTGGCGGCGGCTTTGATGCACGCATGGGTGCGCCGCGACGGCGTGTTGCGTAGCATGTGGCCTGGCCCCCTGCGTCGCAACGACTGACCGGCAGCAGCCCAGGGGCTCGATAAACGATAATTATCCTTAATATGGCCGGCTTTCACTTGCCGCACTACCTGGACTGCCCATGAACGTCGCAAAGGACTCTGCAACCCTTCTACCTGCCAGCACGCTGGACTTACGCCCACTGCTGCTGGCCAACATGGCCTGTACCATGTCGATGATGGCCTTCGTCTCCCTGATCGGCCCGATCGCCCGCCAACTCGGCATGGCCACCTGGCAGGCCGGCGCCGCCGTAACGGTGGCCGGCGTGGTCTGGGTGCTGCTGGCACGGCCCTGGGGCCGGGCTTCAGACCGCCTGGGCCGCCGGCGCATTCTGTTGCTGGGCACTGCCGGATTCACCCTGGCGTACTGGCTGTTGTGCCTGTTCGTCGAAGGCGCACTGCGCTTCATGCCGGGGGCGACCCTGGCCTTCTTCGGCCTGATGGTCGCGCGCGGCTGTATCGGCGCTTTCTATGCCGCCATCCCGGTGGGCTGCAACGCACTGATTGCCGACCATGTCGAGCCACAGCGACGCGCGCGCGCCATGGCCTCGCTAGGGGCGGCCAACGCTGTCGGCCTGGTGGTGGGGCCAGCGCTGGCTGCGCTACTTGCGCGGCATAGTCTGAGCCTGCCATTCCATATCATGTCGCTGCTGCCGGCCAGCGCCTTCCTTGTGCTGCTGTTCACCCTCAAGCCGCAGGCACTGCCCCACAGCCACGCCCCCAGCCCGGTGCGGCTGGGCGACCCACGCCTGCGTCGGCCCTTGCTGGTGGCGTTCAGCGCCATGCTCAGTGTCACCGTGTCGCAGATCGTCGTCGGTTTCTTCGCCCTCGACCGCCTGCACCTGGGCCCGGCAGAAGCGGCCCAGGCCGCCGGCATCGCGCTGACTACCGTGGGCGTGGCACTGATGCTGTCGCAGATACTGCTGCGCAAGCTGGAATGGCCACCGCTGAAGATGATCCGGGTAGGCGCCACGCTTTCGGCCATCGGCTTTGCCTGCGGCTCGCTCGCGGCTACCGCACCTTGGCTATGGGCGTGCTACTTCGTCGCGGCAGCCGGCATGGGCTTTGTCTTCCCGTCGTTCTCAGCGCTGGCGGCCAATGCCATGCAGGCGTCTGAACAAGGCGCTACAGCCGGCTCCATTGGCGCGGCACAAGGCATGGGCGCCGTGTTCGGGCCACTGGCAGGTACCTTGGTGTATGCCCTCGATCCGCGCTTGCCATTCCTGGCCGTGGCCGTGCTGTTGTTGCTGGTCGGGTTGTGGCCAATACCGCGTGAACAGCGGCTTTGACAAGCACAGCGCGCAAGCGCGCAGAGTGTGTTTTAATGCGCATCGCTCATTATTATTGACACCTCTGATTACAAGGCGGCTATGGACACGGGGACGCGACTCAAACTGGTGCGTGAACGCAACAACCTCTCCCAACGGGAACTGGCCCGTCGCAGCGGGCTGACCAATTCGACGATCTCGCAGATCGAGCAGAATCGCGTCAGCCCTTCGGTCAGCTCCCTGAAAAAACTGCTTGAAGGCATTCCCATGAGCCTGGCGGAGTTTTTCAGTTTCGACGAGCCGGTGCGTGAAGAGCGCTACGTGTTCCGGGGTGGCGAACAGCCCGACCTGGGCCGTAACGGTCTGCGCATGTTGCTGGTCGGTGCCAGTGTCGAAGGCCGACAGATGCGCATGCTGCGTGAACTGTATGCCCCCGGCGCCGACTCGGGCGAGCCGATCGTGCATGCCGAGGGCGAAGAATGTGGCCTGGTCACTCGCGGCACCGTGGAGCTGTGGGTCGATGGCCAGGTCAGCGTCCTCAACTCGGGCGATGGCTACTACATTCCCACTACCCTGCCGCACAGTTTCAAGAACATTGGCCCGGACGAGGCCGAGATCATCAGCGCCAACACTCCGGCGAACTTCTGACTGTTCGATGTGTGGGGGCTTGCCCGCCCCCACAGTGATAGCGGCAGCTTTCACGTTGTGTGCAACAGCGCTTCCTCGACAAAGTCCAGGCGGTCCTGCCCAAAGAACATCGCCTCACCCACAAAACAGGTCGGCGCACCAAACACCCCACGCGCCACAGCCGCCTCGGTCGCCTGCTTGAGCGCCGCCTTCACGTCACCGTCAGCCGTCAGTGCGTGAAAAGCCTGTGGATCGAAGCCTGCCGCTGTCAGTGCTTCATCCAGAACGGCGCTGTCGCCCAGGTTACGCCGCTGCGCCCACAGCCCATTGAACAGCGCCGACAGCAATGGCTCGAACCGCTCCGGTGAATGCAGCTGGGTGCCCATAACGCCGCGCATCAAGCTCAGCGTATTGACCGGGAACCCCGGCGGCATGCCGAACGGCACGCCATAACGTGCGGCAAAGCGCGCCAGGTCGGTGAACATATAGCGGCCCTTGGCCGGGATCATGGCCGGCGAAGCATTGCCAGTCGCTTGAAACACCCCTCCCAGCAGCATTGGCCGGTAGCGCAGTGTGGCCCCCTGGCGAGCGCACAGGCCCGGCAGTTGCGTCCAGGCCAGGTAGCTGGCCGGGCTGCCCAGGTCAAAATAGAAATCGACAGTGTTGTGCATGGGTTTCGGTCCTTGCTGGGTGAGAGGGGCTTACCAACGTTCCATCCAGGGGCGCAGGTCCAGTTCGAATGTCCAGGCGTCTCGCGGCTGGGCGTGCAAGAACCAGTAGCTGTCGGCGATGTGCGCGGGGTCGAGAATGCCATCCTGGTCCTTGAGGGCGTAACGCTCGGGGAAGCTGTCACGGATGAAGGCCGTGTCGATGGCCCCGTCTACCACCACATGCGCGACATGAATATTCCGTGGCCCCAGCTCGCGCGCCATGCTCTGGGCCAGGGCACGCAAGCCATGCTTGGCCCCGGCAAAAGCGGCGAACCCGGCTGCACCACGCGTGCCAGCGGTGGCGCCAGTGAACAGAAGGGTGCCACGCTCACGTTGGACCATGCGCCGGGCAACTGCTTGAGCCGTGAGAAAACCGGCAAAGCAGGCCATTTCCCAGATCTTGAAGTACTTGCGCGGGGTTTCTTCAAGGATGCTGCAGGGAACATTGGCACCGATATTGAAGACAAACGCCTCGATAGGGCCAATATCACGTTCGATAGTCTCCACCAGCGCGGCCACTTCATCCTCCTTGCGCGCATCAGAACCAAACCCATGGGCCTGGCCACCGGCAGCGCGTATTTCCTCCAGCAGCGGTTGCAGTTTTTCGGCCTGGCGCCGGGTCACGCAAGCGACATAACCCTCGCGGGCAAAGCGCTTGGCAATCTCACCCCCAGTGGCGTCGCCCGCACCAATCACCAGCACTACTTTTTGTTGTTCTGCCATGCCTGCTTCCATTGGTGAATGATCGTTTAGTAAACGAACGCTATGTTAAGATCGCGGTCATCGTCAAGCCCGCCGGCAGAGGCATGTGAATGCGCTACTCCAATGAACACAAACAGCAAACCCGCGAACGGCTGTTGGCCAGCAGCGGCGCGCTGGCCAAGCGGGGAGGTTTTTCCAGCACCGGCGTGGCCGGGCTGATGAAAGCGATTGGCCTGACCGGCGGCGCCTTCTACAACCACTTCCCGTCCAAAGATGACCTGTTCACCGAAGTGGTACGCCAGGAGCTGTGCAACAGCCCACTGGCACGCCTGGCCAGTTCGGGCGCAAGCCGCGAGCGGCTGGGCCGTTGCTTACAGCAGTACCTGAGCCTGGCCCACCTGCACAATGCCGAGGGTGGCTGCCCGCTGCCGCCGCTGGGTGTGGAAATCGCCCGGGCCGCCGCGCCCGTACGCGAAGAGGCCGAGCACTGGCTGGTCAGCCTTCACCAGGCCTGGCGTGCAACACTGGAGGATGATCAACTGGCCTGGGTGCTCATCAGCCAATGCGTCGGTGCGTTGATGGTCGGGCGCATGCTGGCCACTGAGGGTGTGCAGTCGCAGGTGCTGGACGCAAGCCGCCAGTTTGTCGAAAAGGCCCTGCATGAAGCGGATTAGCCTGCTGCTGGGCCTCACACTGGCGCTGCCCGCGCTTGCCGAACAAGCGTGCCCGCCCGGGCAATACCAGGTGTGCCTGATGGGGTGTTTTTGTGCGCCGATAGACCCGGGTCAGGCCGGCCAGATTCTCAAGGATGTGGAGGTCATGGCGTCCTCCAGCCTGACGTTCGCCTTGCGCCAGGCCAGGGATGATGCCACCGCCAACGGCGTCGAGCCGATCCCGCTGCATATCCGGGCGCAACTCGAACCCTGGTACAACTTTGCCGTGCTTGACGCAGCGCGCTTCCGGGTGGGTGACGAACAGCAAATGAGCGCGGCCAATGCAGTGTTGCAGAACCCTGATGTGAACGCTGTGACGCTGATCGACACGATCATCTTCCGGCGGGCCGACGATGCCGAGAACAACGTGGCCCTGTGGGCGCATGAGCTCAAGCATGTGCAGCAATATCAGGAATTGGGGGTAGAGGAATTCGCCCGGCGCTATACGCGCAACTACGACGACCTGGAGGGACCGGCCTACAAGATCGAGGCCGAGGTGGGCAAGGCACTGCGCGAACGCGGCTCGGGCCAGGCCAGATAGCAGCAGCGGTGCGCGACGCTGTGGGCACGCCCGCTGCGCTTGGTTTTTCAGGACGCCACCGATGCCTCTTCTGCCACTTGCTCTCGGCTGGCATAACGCTGCGCCAACACCGCGCAGACCATCAGCTGGATCTGATGGAACAGCATCAGCGGCAAGATCATCGCACCAATGCCGCTGCCCACGAACAACACCTGGGCCATCGGCACGCCGGTCGCCAAACTCTTCTTGGAGCCGGCGAACAGGATGGTGATACGGTCTTCCAGGCCAAAGCCCAGCACCTTGCCAAGCAGACGCGTGCCAAACAGCACTACCGCCAGCAAAATCCCGCACACGGCGAACAACCCGGCCAGGTGCTGCGGCGATACCGTGTGCCACAGCCCGGTGACAACTGCCTCGCTGAAGGCGGTGTACACCACCAGCAGGATCGAGCCCTGATCCACCACCTTGAGCCAACGAGCATTGCGCTTGACCCAGGCGCCGATCCAGCGTCGCGCAATCTGCCCCGCCACGAACGGCACCAGCAGTTGCAAGGTGATCTTCAGCACGGCATCCAGGCCGGAGCCGGTGTCGCCACTGGCGCCCAGCAGCAGCATCACCAGCAACGGGGTAAGGAAGATGCCCAGCAGGCTGGATGCGGCAGCACTGCAAATGGCCGCCGGCACATTGCCACGGGCCAGCGAAGTGAACGCGATGGCCGACTGCACGGTAGCCGGCAAGGCACACAGGTAGAGCACGCCCAGGTACAGTTCATTGCCCACCAGCGGCACGAACAGCGGCTTGAAGGCCAGGCCCAGCAGCGGGAACAGCACGAACGTGCAGGAGAACACCAGCAGGTGCAGGCGCCAGTGCCCGGCACCGGCAATGATCGCCTCGCGCGACAGCTTGGCGCCGTGCAGGAAGAACAGCAGGCCGATGGCCAGGTTGGTCAGCCAGCCGAAATACACTGCGCCATCCCCTGAGCAAGGCAGCACGGTGGCAATCAGCACCACCCCGAGCAAGGCCAGGGTGAAATTGTCGAATAACATGCGCAAATACTTCATCACTGTGTCCATCTTGTCATTGTGCAAGGGCAAACGATAAGGTCTGCGGCTTTTCGCCGCTAACGCCGGAACCCCCACCGGTATCGCTCAACGGACACGCGCCACAAAAGGACCCCACCATGCCCCTCTCCCGCCTGGCCGCGCTTGCTGCCGCCATTACCCTCACCTTGGGCCATGCTGGCGCCCAGGCCGATGACCAGCTGCAAGCCAAGGTAGACCGTATCATCCGCCCACTGATGCAGGCGCAAGGCATCAGCGGCATGGCCGTGGCCATCTACGCCCGCGACCACGCGCACTACTTCAGCTACGGCGTGGCCAGCAAGGCCGACAACGTGCCGGTGAGCCGTGACACGCTGTTCGAGATCGGTTCGCTGAGCAAGACCTACACCGCCACCCTGGCGGCACTGGCCAGTGCCGAGGGCCAGCTGGACCTCACCGCGCCGGCCAAACGCTACCACCCGGCGCTGGCCGGCACGCCCATCGGCGACGCCACGGTGCTGGAACTGGGCGCCTACAGTGCCGACTGCCTGCCCTTGCAGTTCCCGGATGCGGTGCAGACGTCGCAGCAGGTCGTCGATTTCTTCCGACACTGGCAGCCCCACGCCAAGCCCGGTACGCAACGCTGCTATTCCAATCCTAGCCTTGGCTTGTTTGGTGACCTTGCCGCCCGCGCGCAGCACCAGCCGTTTGCCACACTGATGACCGAAGGCCTGCTGCCGAAAATGGGCCTGGAGAACACCTACCTGCACATCCCGGCCAGCGCCCAGGGCCTTTATGCCCAAGGGTACGATGCCGCCGGAAAACCGGTGCGCGTCGGCCCCGGCCCGTACGCCGACGAAGCCTACGGCATCAAGACCAGTGCCAGCGACTTGCTGCGTTACGTGCGCCTGCAGATGCAGCCTGAAGGCTTGCCACCGGCACTGGTGAAAGCCATCGACATCACCCAGCAAGGCTACTTCCAGGTCGGCGCCATGACGCAGGGCCTGGGGTGGGAACGCTACGCCTACCCGGCAACCCTGGCCACACTGGTCGATGGCAACAGCCCGCGGCTGATCCGTGAACCCCAAGCAACCACACGCTTGCAACCGGCCCTGCCCGCCCAGCCGGCTGCCTGGTACAACAAGACCGGTTCAACCAACGGTTTTGGTGCCTACGCCGCGTTCGTGCCTTCCGAACAGCTGGCGATCGTGTTACTGGCCAACCGAAACTACCCGAACGAAGCGCGGGTGCGCGCCGCCTTCGAGATACTGTCCAGCCTTTAGTACAAGCAGCGATTGTCAAACAAAACGACAGAAATGTAGTGCCAGAAAATATTCACTACAAAATGGTTGACGCCGTTCATCGCCCTTGTGCATGATGAAGCCGTCTCCCCGATCGGGAGCGGTGGCAAGGGTGTTCCAGACGGCCTGCGCGGTAACGCAGGCCGTCCGTGGAGAGGGAAACTGTCCAAAAGGCAGCGTGAGAAAGCCCCTGTTGCGATGCTGCTGTAGCAGCCTTGGTAGTGCGCTACACCGTGGTAGCGCCAACTGTGAAAATCACCTACGAATGGGTAATGGGGGCTTTATGATGAACTTGAACAACAATCCTACTATCGACCAATTGGCCCAGCTGTTCGCCGTGCGCAAAGACAGCCTTGACGACCACCTGCTGTGGGTCAGCCAAACCGGTGAAGTGCGCCTCGACCGCCTGCCACCGAACACCGTCGAAGATGAATTTGAAGAGCACCTGCCCAGCATGCGTGCACGCTTCAAGGTCTACCGCCGTGGCCAGGGCTACGTTGGCAAGAAGGCCGCCGCAGACACCGAGTTCGTTGGCCGCGTGCTGCAGACCCTGCAACAAGAATGGCCCGCTGCCCGTGAGCAGCAGGCAGTCAAGGTGATCGAACCGCTCAATTGAGGGTTCCCGCCTTTACCTGAGCCCGGCCCTCTTTGGCCGGGCTTTTTCATGCCTGGCGCCGCTGGCTGCAGGTTTCTGGCAAGGGCAAGGCACCGGTTGCCATCGCCCTGGCGCGGTCGACACCCCATACCAAGGCGCGGGTCATGGTCTCGCCCGGCCGTGTCGGGTAGTACTCCTCCAACAGTGCGCGCCCATCTCCAGCGTACAACCCCAAAAACAGCTGAGTGGCCCCCAGGCGCGACAGGCGCACCTGCACATCCAGCGTGGTGCCGTCACTGAGGGCTTCATCGTGGCTGCGGCTGTGCAGTTGGGCGTCGGCCCACTGCCAATAGGTCTGTTCCCTGACTCGCATGAGCATTCAATCCTCCGTTACTGGAATGCCCCGCCAGAAAACCACAACCTCGGCCAGCCGGCGAGTGCTACCCGGCAATGCCATGAGGCGGGTCAACAAAGCGCAATAAAAACCCCGCCATTCAGCGGGATCATGTACGGGGGCGGGATCACTTCTTCAGCGGAACCCGCGGCATGAAGCGGCCTTTTTTGCTGCGCTGCAGGTGTGCAGGCTGGAGCTGTTCGGAATCATCCAGCGTCATGTGGGCGAAGCCCAGGCGAAAGGCCGCCTGACCGCAACGCACCTGGCTGTTGATCGGGAACGCGTCATTCAGGTCTTCGAAAAAGGATTCGCTCATGCCCTGTCTCCCTCCAGTGGCGGTCGCGTCGGCAACCAGAAGAGCTGCCCAGGAAACGCGGCCTGTGAGAATGAGACTAGCTGGTCATTTGCGGACCGACCGGACAAGATTCCGGCAGCCGACCAGTGGCAACCCGCTCTACTTCAAGCGCACTGCCGTACCGGTGGCAAATACCACGACCATACCGCCCTGTACCGACGGCATACTGATCTCGAAATCCACACCCACTACTGCATCGGCTTGCAACTGGCGTGCCCGAGCCTTGAGTTCTTCGGTGGCCTGCTCGCGCGCCTCGCGCAGCGCGCTCTCCAGGGTTTGCGAACGGCCGCCGAAAACATCACGAAAGCGTGCAAAGAAATCGCGCACGAAGTTGATGCCCTGCACCGATTCGGAGCTGACCACGCCCAGGTATTCGGCAATCGGGCGGCCTTCGAGCTGGCTGGTGGTGGAAATGATCATGGGTGCGCTCCGCTGGCCTGGCAAAAGAGGCCGATTCTAACAGAGCGCAGTCCGGCAGATAGGGCCGCTTTACGCGTTGGCCGCGCGCAAGCGCTGGCCAAGCCGCGCGCCAAACACGTTCACCAGCAACCCGGCCATGACCAGCAATGCCCCCCAGCCTTGGGTTGCGGTCAGCCGTTCGCCCAGCAGCAATGCCGACGAACTCAGGCCGATCACCGGCACCAGCAGCGAAAAAGGTGCCACCTTGCCAGCCGGATGGCGTGACAACAGCTTGCTCCACAAACTGTAGCCAAGCATGGTGGCGACAAAGGCCAGGTACGCCAACGCCAGCACCGAGCTCCAGCTGATGTTGGCCAGCGCATGGCCAATGCGCTCAGGCCCTTCCAGCCACCAGGACAACGCCAGGAACGGCAACGGCGGGATCAGGCCGCCCCAGATCACCAGTGCCACCAGGTCAACCGAACCAAACCGTCGCGTGATGATGTTACCCAGGCCCCACATGGCACCGCCGCACAGGGTCAGCACCAGCGCCAGCATGGGCACATGGCCGCCGTCTTCGCTGCCGATCAATGCCAGGCCGCTGGCCGCCACCAACAGCCCCAGCACGCTGGCCAGGCGCAGCCGCTCACCCAGGAACAACGCCGCGAAACCGAGGGTGAAGAACGCTTGCGACTGCAAAATCAACGAGGCCAGCCCTGGCGGCATGCCGCTGTACATGGCCTGGAACAGAAAGGCGAACTGGCCCAGCGAAATGGTGGCCCCGTAGGCGATCAGCCAGCGCCACGGCAGTTTGGGCCGCCTGACCAGCAAGATGGCCGGAAACGCCACCAACAAGAAGCGCAATGCCCCCAGCAACATCGGCGGCAAGCCATCGAGGCCAACCTTGATGACCACGAAGTTGACTCCCCAGGCGACAATCACCACCAGGGCGATGAGCAGGTCCTTGAGCGGCATTGCGAGTTCCTTCTTCAGGCTTTTCTAGACATATTTCGTTACAGCATAAGACTATTCCTTTGGCTGCGACCAGCACAGTTGTGGCCAAGGGTTGCGCAACAGTGACTGTTACTGCATCCGTTCAATCCCGAAAGCCAGGCGCCGTCTTTTCCAGCATCCGCAACAGCGCAGCCCATGCCAATTGCAGTGCATCCGGGTCCGCCAGCTCCCCCTGCCTCAAGCCCCTGCCCGGCTCCATCAGGATCAGTTCGGCGGCATGGCCCAGGCGTTTCCAGTCAAGGCGCTCATTTGTGAGCTCACGCCCGCCGTGAGGGTGAACAAAACCCCGTTGCGTATCAGTAAATAAAAACGTTATTTTTTTACTAAGGCTACACTTTAATAAACAAAACAAGAACAACACCGCACTGGAGCCGCCTGTATGCAGACCGCCTTCCCTCACCTGTTCGAACCCTTGCAGATCCGCGGCAAACGCCTAAAGAACCGCATCATGTCCACCGGCCATGACACCTGCCTGCCTACCGACAATCTGGTGAATGACAAACTGATCGCCTACCAGCGCGACCGCGCCGCCGGGGGCGTCGGCCTGATCGTGCTGCAAGTTGCCGGAGTGCATGACAGCGCCCGCTACACCTCGCATGTGCTGATGGCCACCGACGATGCCTGCATCGACGGCTACCGCCAGCTGGCCGAAGCCTGCCATGCGCACGGTACTGTGGTGCTCTCGCAGCTGTTTCACCCCGGGCGGGAGATCATGGAGTCGGCAGACGGCCTGTTGGCGGTGGCGTACTCGGCGTCTTCGGTGCCCAACGAACGCTTCCGCGTCATGCCCCGCGCGCTGGACCAGGCGATGATCGATGAAATCGTCCAGGGCTACGCCAGCGCCGCCCGCCGCCTGCAGCAGGCCGGGCTGGATGGTGTCGAGGTGGTGGCCAGCCATGGCTATCTGCCCGCGCAGTTCCTCAACCCACGGGTGAACCTGCGCAGCGACGGCTACAACGGCGAACTGGAACAACGCCTGAGGTTCCTGCGTGAAGTGCTGGCCGCCGTGCGCGCCGCCACCGATGAGCAGTTCATCATCGGCCTGCGCATCAGCGCCGACGAACGTGACAGCCAAGGCCTGAGCGAGGACGAGTCACTGGCCGCCGCAATTGCCTTGCAGGGCCAACTCGACTACCTGCACATCGTCGCCGGTACCTCAGCGTCACTGGGTGGCGCCGTGCATATCGTGCCGCCCATGGCCATTGAGCCCGCCTACCTGGCACGCGAGGCCGCTGCCTTCAAGCAACAGCTGGCTATCCCGCTGTTCGTGACCGGGCGCATCAACCAGCCCCAGGATGCCGAACTGATTCTGGCCCGCGGCCAGGCCGATGTCTGCGGCATGACCCGTGCCTTGATCTGCGACCCGTTGATGCCGAACAAAACCGAACGCGGCCAGGTCGAAGATGTACGCGCCTGCATCGCCTGCAACCAAGCGTGCATCGGCCACTTCCACCGTGGCCTGGCCATCTCCTGCATCCAGCGCCCCGAAACCGGTCGAGAACTGCAGTACGGGCAACTGACGCCCACGGTCACACCCAAGCGCATCCTCGTGGCCGGCGGTGGGCCATCTGGCATGAAGGCCGCCGCCGTGGCCGCTGCCCGAGGGCACCAGGTAACACTGTACGAGGCTGGCCCCCAACTCGGCGGCCAGGTGCTGCTGGCCCAGTTGCTACCGCGCCGCGCCGAGTTCGGAGGGGCCAGCACCAACCTGCAGCGGGAAATGGCCCTGGCCGGCGTGGAAGTCGTGCGCAACACCCGGGTCGACCGCGCCTTGGTCGAGCGCGAGCGCCCCGACCTGGTCATTGCCGCCACCGGTGCCACTCCTTACTGGCCAGCGTTCGAACGCACTGGCGACTTGCAAGTGGTGGACGCCTGGCAGGTGCTGCGCAATGAAGTGAAGCCGGGGCGCTCGGTGCTGGTCATCGACTGGCGCTGCGACTGGATCGGCCCGGGCATCGCCGAACGCCTGGTGCGCGAGGGGCATCACGTGCAGCTGGCGGTTAACGGTACCCATTGCGGCGAAAGCCTGCCGCTGTACGTGCGCGATCAACTGGCCGGCGAGTTGCATCGCCTGGGCATCCCCATCACCCCGTACGCGCGCCTGTATGGCAGCGACGACAACACGGTGTACTTGCAGCACACTGCCAGTGGCGAGCCGATGATCTTCGAGGGTATCGACACCCTGGTGCTGTGCCTGGGCCATCAGCCTGAAGACAGGCTGGCCAGCGAGCTGGCCGGCCTGGTGGAAGTTCGGCGTGTTGGCGACTGCCTGGCGCCACGCACCGCCGAAGAAGCGATTCACGACGGCCTGACGGTTGCCTGGTCGCTCTGAGGCTGTACATACTGCGGCTTTTACGATGGTCCGACCTGCATGAGCCAACTTCCCCAGCCCCCCGCCAGTAAAGCCGGGGGCGCCGCGCCGCAGTTCCTGGGCACCCGCATCCGCGGCCTGCGCAAGCGCCGTGGCATGACCCTGGCGGAGTTGGCTGCACACAGTGAACTGACTGCCGGTTACATCAGCCAGCTGGAGCGCAACCTCTCCTATCCGTCGATCCCCGCGTTGTTCAACATCGCCCGCAGCCTGGGCGTGACCATCCAGTGGTTCTTTGCCAGCGAAGCCAGCACCGCCCCCGAAGACCAAGGCTACGTGGTACGACGCAACAGCCGCCTGAGCGTGCATTACGAAGATGGCATTGTCGATCAGTTGCTCACCCCCCAACCCAACCGCCAGCTGGAAATCCTGCACTCACGCTTCCCCCCGGGCACCTACAGCCAGCAAAGCTACAGCCATGAGGGCGAAGAAGCCGGCTACCTCCTCAGCGGCAGCTTCGAGCTTTGGGTGGGCGAGCGGCATTTCCAGCTGGGTGAAGGCGACAGTTTCAGCTTTTCCAGCCAGGAACCCCATCGCTATGGCAACCCCGGCGAAGTGGATGCCGTGGTGATCTGGGTGATCACGCCGCCAACATTTTGAAGCACTCCCGCAGGCCTTGGTAACACTGCTGACCCTCGATAGGGCCTACCTTGCCAGTACGGTGGTCTGGACAGTAGGTTTCAAGGCCAACCCGCTCACCGAACAGATCACCGGCGAGCGCGACCGCCAAGGTCGAGGCCAAGGTGTTGAAATCGCAGATCAACTCCGTGTGGATCTACCCGCCAGCGGCAGATCGTACAGCGGCTTTGGAAGCGGCTGATCCCGCCATACCGGTTGCCTGAAACGGCCTCATCGCCGGCAAGCCAGCTCCCACATCGACCGCATCGACATTAAGTCATGCGCTGTACCTGTGGGAGCTGGCTTGCCGGCGATGAGGCCGTGACAGGCCTGCTACAAAGGTTCAGGCAGCTGCAAACAGCTCGTTGGCAATCTGAGCCTGGGCGGCGTCAATCGCCTGGCTACGGTGTTCCGGGCCATAGGCCAGGCCATGGGCGCGGACGATCTCCAGGTCGGTGACACCGATGAAGCCCAGGAACACTTTCAGGAAGTCCTCATGCCCGGCGCCTGTCGGCTGGCCAGCGTGCAGGCCACCGGCAGTGGAAACCAGCACCACTTTCTTGTTGCCGCACAGGCCTTCCGGGCCAGCTTCGGTGTAGCGGAACGTTTTGCCGGCAACGGCCACGCGGTCGATCCAGGCCTTGAGTTGGGTCGGTACCGTGAAGTTGTACATCGGCGCACCAATGACTACAGCATCAGCAGCCAGGAATTCTTCCAGGGTTTCAGCACTGAGCCTGGCTTCAAAAGCCTGGGCAGCATCACGCATGTCTTCAGGGGTGCCAGCTGCTACCAAGGTGGCAGCAGAAAAGTGGGCGATGGCGTCAGCGGCCAGGTCACGGTAAACCACTTCCACGCTTGGATCAGCGGCTTTCCAGGCCTCGACCACTTCACGGCTTAGCTGGCGGGAAGCGGAATTGTCGCCCAGGATGCTCGAATCGATGTGCAACAGTTTCATGGGACTCTCCTGTGATTGAAGACCGCGCCAGTGGGCGATCACGATGGGGAGAATCCTACCGGGGTGCGCAATGGCTGATAAGGAGGCAAAAATGCGTTAGTTTGTCCCACAGGTGGAACAGTGAGACAGGCCCATGCAAGACCTTAACGACCTCTTTTACTTCGCGCGCGTCGTCGAAGCCGGTGGATTCGCCGCAGCCGGGCGCCAGCTGGGTATCCCCAAGTCGCGCCTGTCGCGGCGTATCGCCGAGCTGGAAGAGCGCCTTGGCACGCGCCTGCTGCAACGCACCACGCGGCAGCTCAAGCTCACCGCAGTAGGTGAACGCTACCTGCATCATTGCCAGGCCATGCTGCTGGAAGCCGAAGCGGCCGATGAAGCCGTCGCCAGCATGAGCAGTGAACCGCGCGGGCGCTTGCGGGTGTCTTGCCCGGTGGCGCTGGCACACGCATTCCTGCCAGATGTGATCAGCCGTTTTCTTGAGCAGTACCCGCTGGTGCAACTGGACATGGTGCTGCTCAACCGCCGGGTCGACCTGATTTCCGAAGGCATCGACGTGGCACTGCGCGTGCGTGACCTGGGCGATGAAGACCCGGCGCTGGTCACCCGCCGCCTTCGCCAGGCGCAAATGCAACTGGTAGCTGCGCCCGGGTTCGCCGATCACATTCGTGAACCTGCCGAGCTGGCGTCACTTCCCGTGCTGGGCGCTGCCGAAGCAGACCGGTTGGTACACTTTCGCTTGTTCGGCCCTCATGGCAAGCAGCAGGAAATCGCTCTGGAACCGCGCTTGGCCATTGATGATTTCGTAGTACGTAATGCTGCTGTACGAGCCGGCCTCGGCTTCACTGCCCTGCCCAGCATGTTTTGCGAGGAAGAACTGGAGCGCGGCGAACTGGTGCGCCTGCTGCCAGACTGGTCGCTACCGGGTGGCTACCTGCAAGCGGTATACCCCCACCGGCGGGGTGTACTGCCTGCAGTGCGGGTATGGATCGATCACCTGGCAGCATCATTCGAGGCCTGTGGAGAACGGTATGTCTGAAAGGAAAATGAGCGAAGCCGAAGTGGCAGCGTTTTGCCTGAGCCTGCCGGGTGCGCGGGAAGACTACAAATGGGGTGGCATTCGGGTGTTTTCAGTGGCTGGCAACAAGATGTTCGCCGTGCTCGACCTGGCCGGTGCGGGTTTGTCGTTCAAAGTGGCCGATGAACTGTTTCTCGGCTACTGCGACCGCCCAGGGGTACGACCTGCGCCGTATCTGGCGCGAGCAAAATGGATCAGCATGGCGCAGCCCTATCCCATGGGGCGTGATGAGCTTAGAGATTTGCTGCAGCGCTCGCACCAGTTGGTGGTCCGGCGCTTGCCGAAGCGATTGCAGGTGGGGTTGGTGATGTAGTTTCCTGTACCGGCCTCTTCGCGGGCGTGCCCGCTAAGAGGCCGGTACAGGCAATAATCAAGTTAAGGGCAGATAACGCCCCTCAAAAAACAGCCAGTCCGCCCAGAACACCTGGTGTACCAGCACAATCCCCCAGAACACCAGCTGGTAAGACAGCTTGCGTGTCTTGTGCCGAAATATCTGCTGCGCCACCAGTGCCCCCGGCCAGCCACCCAACAGCTCACTGGCATGCAGCACTTTCTCGGGCGTACGCCAGGCCTGGGTACGCGCCTGTTGCTTATCCTGCCAATACAGCAACAGGCTGATCAGGCTCATCGCCGGGTACAGCGCCAGCAGCCACCAGGCCTGGTCGTTCCAGGCCATGCGCGCAGCGCCCAGCCCGGGCAACAGGCACAGCCCCCCCAACAGCAGCAGTTTGAGGCGCATATTGCGTACGCCCTCCGCCCGTTGCCCGCGCAACACCTCAGCCATGCGCTGTCGACCAGTCAACCCAGCCGAACTGCCAAGTCGCCAGAATCAGCAGGCCGAACACAATGCGATACCAGGCAAACGCCGCGTAGCTGTGGTTGGCAATGAACTTGAGCAACGCCCGCACGGCGATCATGGCGAAAATGAACGACGTCACGAAACCAACGGCAAATACCGGCAAGTCACCGGGCTGGAACAGGTCACGGTATTTGTAACCCGAATACACCGCCGCGCCGACCATGGTCGGCATCGCCAGAAAGAACGAAAATTCGGTCGCGGCCTTGCGCGACAACCCGAACAGCAGGCCGCCAATGATGGTCGAGCCCGAGCGGGAAGTGCCCGGAATCATTGCCAGGCACTGGATGAAGCCGATCTTCAGCGCATGGCTCCAGCGCATGTCGTCCACATGGTCCACCTGCACGCGGTGTTCGCGGCGCTCGGCCCAGAGCATGATGATGCCACCCACCACCAATGCCGCCGCCACGGTGATCGGGTTGAACAGGTATTCGTGAATCAGGTCGGCGAACAGCACGCCCAGCACCACCGCCGGCATGAACGCCAACAGCAGGTTACCGGTGAAACGCCGCGCCTTGGGCTGGCTGGCCAGGCCAAACACCACTTCGAAAATTTTGCCACGAAACTCCCACACCACCGCCAGGATCGCTGCCAGCTGAATGATGATGTTGAATGCCATGGCCCGCTCACCGCCAAAACCTATCAGGTCGGCGACGATGATCTGGTGCCCGGTACTGGAGATCGGCAGAAACTCCGTCAGCCCTTCGACCACGCCTAAGATGATTGCCTGAAAGGCAGTCCAAAAATCCATCATTCCCCCGGATGGAGCGCCGCTTGCTGCGGGCCCCTTGTTCTTGATTTGCTTGAATTTGCCGCACGCGGCCCGGCTGTTTTACAGCGACTGTTGGGCGCAACGCCAGTAGAAAAGTTCACGCCCGCTAAAGGTTTCATCTTACGCGGCCGAAATCCTAGCAGAGCGCCTTTGCAATCGCTTTACGCGACCTGCTGCAGACTGTTTCAAAGATAGCACTTAGCCATTAGTCGGGTGGGGACCTGTCGCAAAGCATGCTTGGATGCACCTCAATAAAAAGAACAATGCGGGAGCTCCTGGATGAACACGTTGAGATCGATGTCGATCAGCCGGCGCCTGTGGCTGATCCTTGTGGTGGCGGTGGCCATGCTGGTGGTGCTTGGCCTGCTCATGCTGCGCCAGATCCACGGTGACCTTTACCAGGCCAAAGCGGAAAAAACCCGCCATGTGGTGCAGACCGCCGCGGGCGTGCTGGCCTATTACCAAGGGCTGGAGGCGGCCGGTACGCTCAGCCGCGAAGCTGCCCAGCAACAGGCACTGCAGGTGGTACGTGCGTTGCGCTACGACCACGATGACTACTTCTGGATCAACGACCTGGGGCCAAAGATGATCATGCATCCGGCCAACCCCAAGCTCGATGGCCAGGACCTTTCTGCCATCCGCGACCCCGACGGCTTTGCCGTGTTCAACGAAATGGTCGCCCTGGCCCGCCAGCAGGATGCAGGGCCGGTCAACTACCGCTGGCCCAAACCCGGTGCCAGCGAGCCGGTCGCCAAGACCTCCTATATACAGCTGTTCAAACCCTGGGGCTGGATTATCGGTTCGGGCGTGTACGTCGATGACGTGCAGGCCGAATTCGCCCGCCAGTTGCGCGATGCCTCGCTGGTGGGCGTGGGCATTGCCCTGCTGATGGCACTGGTGGTCCTGCTGATTGCGCGCAGCATTGCCCGCCCCTTGCAAGAGGCTGTGCAGGCCATGGGCAATATCGCCAGCGGCGAAAGCGACCTGACCCGGCGCCTGGACACCCACGGCCGTGACGAAATCACCCACCTGGGCGAGCACTTCAACCGTTTCAACGGCAAGCTGCAGGGTGTGGTCGGCCAGCTGCAAGGGGCAGCCCACGCGCTGGCCCAGTCCGCCGGGCACGTCGGCGACAATGCAGGCGCCGCACAGCAGCACAGCGCCCAACAATCGCTACAGATGGACCAGGTAGCCACCGCTGTGAATGAGGTGACCTATGCCGTGCAGGACGTAGCCAAGACCGCCGAACAGGCCGCCGGGGAAATGCGCACCGCGCAGCAGCAGGTAACCCATGGCCAGCAAGCAATTCATGGCAGCCTGGCGCAGATCGACCGGTTGTCGCTGACCATCGACCAGGCCGTGCAGGTGATTCGCGACCTGGCCGGCCACAGCACGCGCATCGGCGGAGTGCTCGATGTCATCCGCTCCATCGCCGAGCAGACCAACCTGCTGGCGTTGAATGCGGCCATCGAAGCGGCGCGGGCCGGGGAACAAGGCCGTGGCTTTGCCGTGGTCGCCGACGAAGTTCGCCTGCTGGCCCAGCGCACGGCACAATCGACGGCCGAGATCCATACCATGATCGAACACCTGCAAAGCCAGTCGGACGCAGCGGTCAAAGCCATCGACACCAGCAGCGAAGCCTCGCGCCAAACCGTCGAGCAGGCCCGCGAAGCCGGCGCCAGCCTGGATGCCATCAACCAAGCACTGACCAACCTGACCGCGCTGAATGCCTCCATTGCCAGCGCCACCTTGCAGCAGTCGCATGTGGTCGAGGAAATCAACCGCAATGTGCTGGATACCGCCGGGCTGTCCCAGCAGACGGCCGATGCGGCGCGCCAGTCCAGCGATGCCGGGGTGGCATTGGGGCAGTTGAGCAAAGAGCTGGAACAGTTGCTGCGGCAGTTCCGAGTGTAGCGCCGGCCTCTTTTGTGGGAGTGGGCATGCCCGCTCCCACACAGAGCCTATGCATCCCCACCTACTGCGCCCTACACCTTCCCTGGCCGACCCGCTACAATCGCGCCCTTCCCCGATAGTCTCCCCAAGGATCGCCGATGTCCGGCCTTGAACTCATCGCCGCCGTCCTCGGCGTCACCGCTGTCTGGCTCACGGTCAAACAAAACGCCTGGTGCTGGCCGATCGGCCTGGTCATGGTGCTGATCTATGGCTGGCTGTTCTACGAGGTAAAGCTGTACTCGGGCATGCTGCTGCAACTGGCCTACGCGATTCTGCAACTGTACGGCTGGTGGCAATGGAAACGCCCCGGCCGCACCGAAGACGCCCGCCAGGTATCGCGGCTGCAAGGCCCTGCGTTGTGTGCCGGCCTGGCTGCCGGGGTATTCCTGAGCGCAGCCCTGGGTTCGGCCATGGCCAACTGGACCGATGCCGCCCTGCCCTGGCTCGACGCCACCCTGACAGGTTTCAGCCTGGTGGCGCAACTGTGGATGGCCCAGAAGCGCCTGCAATGCTGGCCGCTGTGGGTGGCAGTAGACATCGTCTACGTAGGCCTTTACCTGCACCAGCAGCTGTACTTCACGGCGGGCTTCTTTGCCGTACTCACCCTGATTGCCGTGCGCGGCTGGCTGGAATGGCGCCGCGACCCGGCGTTGGCGCAACCATGAGCACGCAACACGCCATGAAGGTCGTGGTGCTGTGCGGCCCCGAATCCAGCGGCAAGAGCTGGCTCAGCGGTGTGATCCAGGCGCATTTCGGCGGTGTGGTGGTGGCCGAGTACGTGCGCCACTTCATCGACCAGGAGTGCCGCGATACCTGCTATGCCGATATCCCTGCCATCGCCCACGGCCAGCTGGCCTGGGAGGACCGGGCGCGCGAACAGGCGCCACCGCTGCTGATCCTCGACACTCACCTGCTCAGCAACATGCTCTGGAGCCGCGCCTTGTTCGATGACTGCCCGGCCTGGCTGGAACAAGCCTTGCTTGAACGGCACTACGACCTGCACCTGCTGCTGAGCCCGCAAGGGGTGGAATGGGTTGCCGATGGCCAGCGCAGCCAACCCGACATCAACGACCGCCAGCGCTTTTTCGACGACAGCCTTGCCTGGCTGCAGCAGCATAATCAGGCGCACCAGATACTTGAGGGCAATTGGCCGCAACGCCAGTTTCTGGCCTTGCAAGCCGTTGCTACGCTGCTTGATAGCGATGCGCCATCCTGCCCGACCGAGTGTTAACCTACTGACACACTCCAGTGGGGCGAAGCCCCCGAATTTGCGGGGCTTCCCCCCGTCTCGGGGGCAGTGTCAAGCCCGTGAAACACTCCTGCAAAAACCCTTCCAATCAAGGCAACAGCTGGCTTGGCCAGCAACGCCCACGGCTGGCTGTTTCACCGCTGAGACAGAATACGCCGCAGTTTGTCAGCCTCTTGTCCTAACTGTCTGATCTGAATACGGTTCTCAAAAGCGGCACACCATCTGCTCTGTCCTTCGCATCGCTGAACAAGGCCAGCGCTCAGAGAAGGGGATGCCGTCGTGAGGAAGAGTGACAAACGCCTCTATCACCTGTTGGTGGCGGGTTGTGTACTGGGGGCATTGAGCCTCACGGCCCACGCAGACAAAGGCATCATCATCATCAAGCGCGACGTGCAGGTGCGCAACGCGACGATCCCGCCCTTGATCCCTGACCCGAGCCCGACCACGGTCAACGCCAACCCTTCTGCCCACGTGCTCAAGCAAACCAACGAGCTGAGCGATGGCGATTTCGCCAGCATCAGCAGTGGCGCCGGCATCAGCAACATGATTACCCAGCAGACCAATAACCTAGGGGGCAACCTCGGTAACCAGCACCAATTGCCCAACCTGTCAGGCGGCCGTGGCACGGGGGGCGCGGGTAACGGCATCTCCAACATGGTCAACTCAAGTGTGCAACGCGGCCTCGCGCCATTGCAGATTCTGACCGGCGGGGGCAAGTGACATGAAGCACATGCTGCTGATTCTGGCCACCCTGTGCAGCACCCCAGGCCTCGCCGATTCCCTGGTTCCCGTCATCGACAATGCCAACATCGACAGCTCCGGCAGCCGCTATCAGGGCAACCTCTCCGTTAACCAGGCTGCCGGCGACAAACAGCAACAGGCCAATGCGCGGGCCATCGCCGTCGGGCCCGAAGCGAATGCCAGCACGCAGATCCGGCAACGGCTGAACACACCCGCCGACCCGACAATGGACGCCCGCTCGACCATTCAAGGCAACGCGTTCAGCAACGGCAGTGGTGCGCTGGGCGTCAACCAGAGCGCCGGCGCCAATACCCAGCAAGCCAATGCCCTGAGCATAACCCTCAGTGCTCAACCGCAAAGCATCGACGACAGCGTCCTCATGCAACAGAACGTGGCGCTGCTCAACAACTCCGGTCCAACTGACACCCCGACAGGCCATCGCCAGGTCACCACCAGTGACCAGGCCTTCACCGGTAGCCGCGGGGTGATCCAGTTGAACCAGAGTGCCGGGGTGGGAAACCGAATGGCTAACACCTTGAGCATCCGGGTCGCGGATTGACCCTTTCAGTTAAGAACGACACTTAACCAACATAGAGTACGGAGAATCACCATGAAACCCTCGATGGCAATCAAGCCTCTGGTGTTCGCAATTGCTGCGGTCATGGCTGTTGCTGTACAAGCTGGGCAAAACGATCGACGCAATGACCACCACAACGGCCACCATAACAATGGTCAGCACACGCCTCCTCCAACCAAAATCCCTGTGTATGCAACGGCCAATGCCTGGGATACCCAAACCAGCACCAATAACCGTATCAGCAACCAGGGCACTATAAACGAAGCCGAGATGAGCCAGTCGGGCGAAGGCTCCAGTGGCAACGTCGGTATCAACGTGGCAGCCGGTAACGGCAACCAGCAGGATAACGCCGCAGCCATTGCCAACGCCGGTTCCGAGTCGAGCCTGGACAACAGCTTCGTGTTCGGCATGGCCAGTGCCACTGCCGATGTCGTGCAATCCAGCGACAACAACCGGGTCGACAACTATTCGACCCAGTCGTCTGCTGTGATGAGCGGCTCGGCCAGCGGGGCTGAGGGCAACATCGGCATTAACATCGCCGGTGGCGACCTCAACCAACAGAAAAACACCATGGCCATCGCCAACACCGGTGCGCCTCTGGGTAACGCCACTGCCACGGCTTCTGCCCAACAGGACGGGCCAGGCCTGGTCGTGAACAACAGTGCTGACCGCACTTACCGCGTCGACACGATCACCATCACCACCTCGGCCAGTGGCTCGAGCTCGCGTGATGGTACGTTCAACTCGACCGACGACCGCAGCTCGTCGTCGAGCTTCAGCGTGGCCGGTTCGCAAAGTGCCAGCTCCAGCGGCTCTAGCGGCTGGAACTCCAGCGGCTCGAAATCCAGCAACGCCAGTGGCTCCAGCAGCATGTCGGCAAGCGGCTCCAACGGCTGGAATGCCAGTGGCTCTGCCAGCGGCAGCAACAGCTCGTCGAGCAGCGCCAGCCTGAACGCTTCGCTGGATGCCGCAGCCAATGCTACGCGCACCTTCACCACCGATGATGGCCGCCGCGAACGCACCCGCTCCAGCACCTTCGATGGTTCGCTCAATGCATCGTTGGACGTATCGGTCGACAAGTCGCGCGAAAGTGCGTACGACAAGTCGTTCGAGAAAGCCTTCGACTCCAGCTACGACAAGTCGCGCGAATCGTCTTACGACAAGTCCAAAGACTCTTCGTACACCAAGTCTCACGACTCTTCGTACGAGAATGCTTCGGCTTCGGCGTTTGAAAAGTCTGGCGAGAAATCGAAACAATCCTCGAACGACGTTTCGAAGAGCTACAGCGAAAGCAGCGCTTACGACTTGAGCAATACCGTGTCCTTCCAAGTGCTGACCCCGACCGGCTGGGCCAACCCTGTTACCAATACTGCAACCCTTAGCGGTTCGGTCAACGGTGGCAGCGGCAACCTGGGCGTGAACGTGGCAGCCGGTGTGGGCAACCAGCAGAGCAACTCGCTGGCCATTTCCAACACCTCGTTCTAAACGCTGCGCTTGAGGCCCCCTTCGGGGGGCCTTTCTTCAACACCCACCGGAAGGCATCCGATCATGCGCATTATCGCCTTGGCGTTTTTGCTGTGCCTGGCCAGCGTGAGCGAAGCTGCACAAATGCCGCTGTCCGTCCTGCCGGGCGGTGCCGTGGTATTCAAGCCCATCCAGAGTGTGCGTGAGCGCAAGTTCGCTGACCTGGTACAACAGAAAACCGATTTCAGCTGCGGCGCCGCCGCACTGGCGACCATCCTGCGCCAGGCCTACTGGCTGGATGTGGACGAACACCAGATCATCGAAGGCATGCTGGCCCACGCCGACCAGGACCTGGTGCGCACGCAAGGCTTTTCGATGCTCGACATGAAGCGCTACGTGGAAAGCTTGGGCATGCGCGCCCGCGGCTACCGGGTAGCGCCCGACACTCTGCACAGCGTGCGCATCCCGGTCGTGGTGCTGATGGATGTGCGCGGCTACAAGCACTTCGTGGTCATGCAGAAGGTCGACAAAGGCTGGGTGTATGTCGGCGACCCGGTACTGGGCCATCGGCGTTACAAAGTCGACGACTTCCTCAAAGGTTGGAACGGCATCATCTTCGCCGTGATCGGCCAGGGTTACGACAAGAACAACGTCCTGCTCGACCCACCCCTGCCGCTGACCGCCAAGGGCCGGGTGAACAACTTCACCCCAGTGAAGGACACCGAGCTACTGGACTTCGGCTTCATCAAAAGCGACTTCTTCTAACGACTGTTCTAATGACAAGGAGCATGAAGCTCCAGGGAGCATTTCATGAAGACTTCATTGTGGCTGGCCATGGCCTGCCTGGCCGCCAGCCTGCCAAGCCACGCCGAGCCGTTGAAACCCATCGAACTGAAGGACCAGGAGCTGGCCAACCTGCGTGGCCGCTACGTGATGCCGGGGCGCATCGTGAGTTTCGGCATTGTCATGTCCAGCACCTGGCAAAATGCCAAAGGGGACGTGATCGGGGCGACCTCCACGCTGCAGGTCCAGCAATCGACCATCAAGCCCCAGTTCTATGTCTCGATGATTGATGAAAAAGGCACAGGTGCGGCGTCGAGCAACGCGTCTGCTGCGGGCACCGGCGTGGTGACCGGCGGCAACGGCCTTTCCACTACCGAAGGCGTCACCCAGGTGGTGCGGGCTGCCGGTGACAATAACACGGCCTACAACAACGTCGATATCAACGTCACCAAGGCCAACCAGGCCCCCGCCGTGCAACAGCAAGGCCAGGTGCTCGCTGCCGGCCAGACCCTGGTCGGCGAAAATGGCGCCGGCTCGCTCAGCGTGTCATCCAGCGGCGTGGGCGTGCAGCTCAACATCAACGCCAGCAACAACCAGGGCAGCAGCGTTCAGCGCCTGGCCCAAGGCGGCCTGATGCAGAACTCGACGCTGCTCGGTAACGGCAACCTGGTCAGCAACGTCACCTCATTGAACGTTGTCATGCGCGAGAGCGTACCGACCGCTGCGTCGCTGAACGGCAGCCTTGACCAGCTCAAAGGTCTACGTACCTTCGGATACTGATCTACGCTCTGTCTCATCAAAAGTAGTTGGAAGGGACGGCAACTCCATGTACCGATCTTTTACGCTTCGCGCTTTTGTTTGCTTGACTACCCTGGCACCCACCGCACTCTACGCAGCCGCCGACCCGCAGGTCGAAGCGCTGAAACAGGAACTGATAGAACTCAAGCGCCGTTACGAGGCGCAGCAACAGGCGCTGATGGTGCTTGAGCAGCGCGTGCGCCAGGTCGAGGAGGCCCCTGCGGCGGCGCCACCCAAACGCCTGGTCAAGTCCCCCGCCGAGGGGGTCAAGGGGGCGCAGACCGTTGCGTCTGGCGCACCAGGCACTACAGGCAGCTCCTACGGCCAGGCGCTGACGGCCGATTCGGAACCGGCGCAGAGCGTGTCCAACCTGTATGACGAGGCCAGCGGCTTCTTTGGCGGCGGCAAGTTCAGCTTCGAAACAGGTGTTACCTACACCCATTACGATACCCGGGCGCTCACGCTCAATGGCTTTCTGGCGCTGGACTCGATCTTCCTCGGCAGTATCAACCTCGACCGCATCAAGGCCGACAACTGGACCCTGGACATGACCGCGCGCTACAACCTGGCGCAGCGCTGGCAGTTCGACATCAACGTACCCGTGGTCTACCGCGAGTCCACCTACTCTTCTGGCGGCGCCGGTGGCGCCGGGGCCAGTACCTCGGATGCCACCGTTACCCGCGACCCTGAAATTGGCGATATCAACGTGGGTGTGGCCTATAAGTTCATCGACGAGGACGAAACCTGGCCAGACGCCGTCGCCACCCTGCGGGTCAAGGCACCGACCGGCAAGGACCCGTATGGCATCAAGCTGCGCGAGGTCGACGGCAACAGCAACCTGTCGGTACCGGACAGCCTGCCAACCGGCAACGGTGTGTGGTCGATCACGCCTGGCATCTCCCTGGTCAAGACCTTCGACCCAGCCGTGCTGTTCGGCAGCCTGTCGTACACCTACAATATGCAGGACTCGTTCAGCGATATCAGCCCACAGGTCAACAGCAAGGTGCCCGGTGACGTGAAACTCGGCGACTCCTGGCAGATTGGTGGCGGTATCGCCTTTGCCCTGAACGAAAAGATGAGTATGTCGTTCTCGGTGTCTGACCAGTTCGCCCGCAAAAGCAAGATCAAACCCGATGGCGGTGACTGGCAGTCCATCTCCAACAGTGACTACAACGCGGCCAACTTCAACGTCGGCCTGACCTTCGCTGCCACCAACAACCTCACCATCGTACCTAACCTGTCCATTGGTCTGACCGATGATGCGCCTGACTTTTCCTTCAGCCTGAAATTCCCCTACTACTTCTGATACTTGCCCTCAGCCTGGCCCGCGCAAGCGTGCCAGGCTTTTGGTTACCAGCCTTGTAGCGAACCGCTTTCCCTTCCCCGGCCTGTTATCATCCAGCACAGATGCATGACGATTTAATGGCAAAAGGGAAGTTTTTGTGAAGAACCTGTCCGACCACCCACGTACCCGGCTTGCCGCCTTGGCAGCCCTGGTGCTGGTGATCCCACTGGGTACGCGCGCCATGCTGGGTTGGTCCAACCCGCTCGGTTACCTGTCCGACCTCGCCCTCGGCAGCCTGCTGGTCTTGCTGCTGCACCGTCGGCCATGGTGGCTGGCCCTGCCCGTGCTGCTGGCCTGGGCTGCCCTGTGGGTGGCCTCGGCCGAACTCGTGAGCGCGGTGGGCCGGTTGCCCACCAGCGCCGACCTGACGTACCTCGTCGACCCGCAATTCATGGAGAACTCTACCGGCGGCGGCCTAGCCCATGCCTGGCTGCCCTGGGTAATGGGCGCAGGCCTGCTGGCCTGGCTGGCCACCGCTTGGCGTGGCCGCACCCGGCGCAGCCCGCCGCTGCCGCGCAAGGCCTGGGCCATTCCCGCGCTGCTGTTCGCTACCCACTGGGGCAGCCAGCAGCTGGTCCCCAGCGACGCCGATCAATGGCGGCAATACAACCTCACCCACCAACTGATGTCTGCCGGGGTGGGCACCCTGGAGCGCAAGGTCGAGGGCTGGATGGGCCGCACGCAAACGTTCACGCCGCTGGCCAGCAGCGGCCTGACGCAATCCGACCTGCATGGCCAGCGCCTACTGGCCGGGCCAGGCAGTGCTCGCAACCTGCTGGTCATCACGGTGGAAGGTATCCCCGGGGCCTACCTGCGGCCCAATCGCCAGGCCCTGCACAGCCGCTTCGACGAAGACCTGATGCCCAAGGTCAGCCAGTGGGCCGAGCGCGGCATGAACACCCCGGACTACGTGCTGCACACCCACCAGACCATCCGCGGCCTGTACGCGATGCTGTGTGGTGACTACGACAAACTGGCCAATGGCACGCCCAAGGGCGTCGAGCTGCTAACCCAGAACGAACGCAACCAGGCCTGCCTGCCGGCGCAACTGCGCCAGGCCGGCTTTACCACCCATTACCTGCAAGGGGCCGGCCTGCGCTTCATGGCCAAGGACCGCATCATGCCGCACATCGGCTTCGATTCGGTGCACGGCCTCGAGTGGTTCCGCAACAAGAACTACCTGGATTTCCCTTGGGGCAAGGATGACCGGGCCTTCTTCGAAGGTGCCCTGGATTACGTCGGCCAGCTGCAAAAGCAGGACAAACCCTGGATGCTGACCCTGCTTACCGTGGGCACGCACCAGCCGTATTCGGCACCCGCCGATTACCTGGAACGCTATGACACGCCCAAACAGGCTGCCGTGGCTTACCTGGACGATGCACTGGGGGCGTTTCTCGATAACCTGGAACGCCAGGGCGTGCTGAAGGACACGTTGGTGGTGGTGACCTCCGACGAATCCCACGGCATCGACGGTGTGCGCCTGGCCTCGTCCTGGGGCTTCAACCTCACCCTGGCGCCGGAGCAGGCGCAACTGCCCCACATCAAGCGCGGCACGTACGGCCATATCGACCTGGCCACCTCCGTGCTCGACTACTTTGCACTGCCCATTCCAATAGCGCTTGGTGGTCGCTCGCTGTACCGCGACTACGATACCGGCCGCGAAATGATTTCCTACACCAATGGCATGCTGCGCTATCACAACGGCCAGGGCGTCTTCACCGAATGTGACTTCCAGCAGCGCTGCCGGCGTTACGCCAGCGAGGGCTTCATTGCCGACCAGGCCCGCTATCTGGGCCCGGGCGACAGCCTGCTCGGCCAGCAGATCGGCGCTTTGGCCGGGGTACTCGACCAGTCCCTGCTGCAAACCCCGCTTAACCTGCGTTACCAGTTCGGCGGCCCTTCGCCGATCAAGCTGCGCAAGCGCATTCACGATGACTGGGCCGATAACCTGATCGGCGCCCAGTACCTTGAAATGCCGGAAGGCTCGCACACCCGCGTGCGGGTGAAGGTGCGCTCGCTGGACCCCAAGCGTGTCGCCTACATCCAGCTCAAGGCCAAGCAACTGGAGCAGGATGTGCCACTGGGCCTGCCTGCCGAGGTGAAGGTCACCGCCGACGAACCGCTGGAGATGGAGTTCAGCTTCGACAACCCGACCGAACGCAAAGCGTTTTCCTTCCATTTGCTGGGGTATGGCGGCGGTAAGGTGGAAGTCAGCGACTTCAGCGTGATCACCGCGCTGCCCGGAGAGGATGACGCCGCAGATGAACTGACCGAGGGCCACATTGCCCATTCGGGCTAAGCGGATAACCACTCATCGCCCGGCTACCGGTGCCTGTCGAATCGGCAAACGCGTGCTCGACTAGTGTGTGAATCCCCAGTGTGGAGACAGCACCATGAGCACAAGCGAAAGCAGGCACCCGGTGGTTTCCCGTAGCCAGTGGCTGGCAGCACGCCGGCAACTTTGGCTGCACGAAAAGGCCTTTACCCACCACCGCGCCGCGCTGTCCGCAGCGCGGCGCGCCCTGCCCTGGGTCAAGGTCGAGCAAGGCTATCGCTTCCAGGGGCCGGACGGCGAACTGAGCCTGGCTGACCTGTTCGCAGGCCGCAGCCAGCTACTGCTTTATCACTTCATGTTCGCCGAAGGCTGGAGTGAAGGCTGCACCGGCTGTTCGTTCCTGGCCGACCACTTTGACGGCGCCAACCTGCACCTGGCGCACCACGACGTGTCGCTGGTGGCGGTGTCGCGGGCCCCCTATGCCGAATTTCAGGCGTTTCGCCGCCGCATGGGCTGGCAGTTCCCGTGGTACTCGTCACAGGGCAGTGGTTTCAACGAGGACTTTGGCGTCAGTGTGGGCAGCGAGGGAGAACGGCAGTACAACTATGAGCCGTATGACGGCAGTGAAAGCGAGTTGCCTGGCCTGAGCGCGTTCTACCGTGAAGCGGACGGCAGCGTTTACCACACCTACTCGACCTATGCCCGTGGGCTGGACATCCTGGTCAACACCTACAACTTCCTGGACATTGCGCCACTGGGGCGCAACGAAGGCGGGACCATGGACTGGGTGCGGCACCATGACCGGTATGAAGGGCAGCCAGAAAAGCCCCACTGCTGCCACACCTAAGCTCCAAGGCACCACACACTCCTGTGGAAGCGGGCGTGCCCGCGAACACCGGCAAAGCCGGTGCCAGGCACCGAGTCGCCTGCTTCGCGGGCACGCCCGCTCCCACAAGGGACGCGTTTAGTCAGCCGCGCACGCCCAGCATCCCGCGTTCGACGATAAAGTCGATCACCGCCTGCAACCCCTCGCCCTTCTTCAGGTTGCTGAACGTCCACGGCCGCTGCGGGCGCATGCGCTGGGTGTCGCGCTCCATCACTTCCAGCGAAGCCCCCACATAGGGCGCCAGATCAGTCTTGTTGATCACCAGGAAGTCCGACTTGGTAATACCCGGGCCGCCCTTGCGCGGAATCTTCTCGCCCTCAGCCACGTCGATCACATAGATCGTCAGGTCGGCCAGCTCCGGGCTGAACGTGGCGCTGAGGTTGTCACCGCCGCTTTCCACGAAAATGACCTCAAGGTTACCGAACTTGCGCGCCAGCGCCTCAACGGCGGCCAGGTTCATCGAGGCGTCTTCGCGGATGGCCGTGTGCGGGCAACCGCCGGTTTCCACGCCCACGATGCGCTCCGGCTCCAGGGCGCCGGCTTCGGTGAGGATGCGCTGGTCTTCCTTGGTGTAGATGTCATTGGTAACCACAGCGATCTGGTAGTGATCGCGCATGGCCTTGCACAGCGCTTCCAGCAGTGCGGTCTTGCCAGAGCCGACCGGGCCGCCGACACCGACGCGCAGGGGTTGTTGATAGCTTTGCATGAAGGCAGTCCTCAGGAACGGAACAAACGGGTGTATTGGGTTTCGTGACGCGATGAGGCAATGGCCAGCAATGGCAGGCCGCCACCGAGCTGGTCATCGGCCAGCGCCAGGGCCTGGTCAAGTGCAGCGGGCAATTCGGTGCCCAGGTCGCGCAGCAAGGTCTGGGCCGCCTGCTGGCCGAACGGCACCAGCTTGACCCCGGCCATGACCGCGCCTTCGAGCCAGGCAAAGCCATGGCCCAGGGCCAGCTGACGCAGTGGAATGCCCCAGTGCGCAGCCAACCAGGCCATACCGCCCAACTGGGTCAGTTCAAGGCTGGCGCGCCATGCGGGTGACTGGCCCAGTTGCCAGCCGTCGAGCAGCCGCGCCAAGGCCGCACCACGCTGCTGCTCTTCCAGGCGCAGCTCGGCGGTTTCGCGGTTGGCCAGCAAGAAGCGGCTCCAGTGGCTGAAGGCCTCGGCGTCCTCGGCCTGACACGCGTGATACAGGCGCGCCAGCACCGGCCATTCCAGGCACGCCAAGGTGTCTTCGACCTGCTCGCGCTGCCAGGCAGCGAAGCCGTCCACGCCTTTCACCCAGCCCGCCTCGACCGCCCACTCCAGGCCTTGCGAATACGTAAAGCCGCCCACCGGCAGGCCGGGGCTGGCCAGCTGCAACAGGCGCAGCAACGCCAGGTCGCTGTCCATCAACCGGCCAGCACCAGCGCGGCACCGGCTAGCAGGCCACCACCGAAGGCTTTCTGCAGGCCACTGTGCCGGCGCAGCAGGCACCCGACGGCGAAGCCCACCGCCAACAGCAAGCCGCTGACCGTGACAAAGCCGGCGCTGAACTGCCAGAACGCGCTTGGCGTGGCTTCCACGCCATGGGCCCAGCCGTGGAACAGGGCAAACACCGGCATGGCCATGGCCAGCAGCAACTGCCGGCTCGGTAGCAGCACCGCCCCGGCGGCCACCAGCAGCGACACGGCAATCAGGGTTTCCATGCCCAGCACGTCACCGAACAAGTGGCCAAAGACTGCCCCGCCAAACATCGCCGCCAGGGTTGCCAAGGGCAGCATCAGGCTACGTCGGGTCAGTGCAGCGAGTACGCCAGTGCCCAACAGCATCAGCAGGTGGTCAAGGCCCGTCAGCGGGTGCAGCAGGCCATCGTGCAACGGATTGCTGTCATGCCCAGGGTGAGCGAAAGCCGGCAGCGCCAGCATCAGCAGAAACAGGGCGAAGGTCTTTTTCATGGGTTGCTCCAGGGCAGTTCAGGAATGGGCAGGCAGGCGAACGAACGGGTGATCGTTGCCGTGGGCATGGCTGTGGCCATGCGGCGCGCTCTGGTAGGCGCCCGCTTCGGGCTCGAACGGCGCCTGTTCAGCCTCCACCGTCAGGCCCAGACCACACAGCATGTCGTCCAGCACATGGTCGTGCTGAAAACGCAGCAGGCCAGGCTCGATCTGCAGGGGCACGTGGCGGTTCCCCAGGTGATAGGCCGCACGGGCCAACAGGTGCGGGTCGGCACAGCGCACCGTCGACACCGTTTCGGGTGCCGCCAGCACGCGAATCAGCTGGCTGCCATCGGCATCGGCAAGCAACTCTCCCCCGCGTAGCAGGTGGCCGCGTTCGAGCATCAGGCCGGCTTCGCGGCCATCGTCCAGGGTCACGCGCAGGCGGCTCTTGATACGGCTGTCCACATCCAGGGTGACAGTGCCGGTTTCGGTGAGCGTGCCGGGCTCGGTGATGCGGCGGGTCAAGACAATCATTGGTACTCCTTCAAAACAGGAAATAACGCTGGGCCAGCGGCAACTCGCTGGCCGGCTCGCAGACCAGCAGCTCGCCATCGGCACGCACCTGGTAGGTTTGCGCATCGACCTCGATCAGCGGCTGCAAGGTGTTGTGGACCATGTCCGGCTTGCGCACGCGGCGGCAGCCGTTGACCACGCCTATCAGGCTGCGCAGTTTCAGCTCCTCTGCCAGGCCGCGGTCCATGGCCGCCTGGGGCAGGAAGGTCATGCGCGTGGCATGCCGCGCCGCGCCCAGAGCGCCGAACATGGGCCGGTAGTGCACCGGCTGCGGCGTGGGGATGGAGCCGTTGATATCGCCCATGGGTGCGGTGACGATCATTCCACCCTTGATCACCAGCGCCGGCTTGACCGCGAAGAACGCCGGCGACCACAGCACCAGGTCGGCCAGCTTGCCCGCCTCCACCGACCCCACTTCGTGGCCGATGCCATGGGTGAGTGCCGGGTTGATGGTGTACTTGGCGATGTAGCGCTTGACCCGGAAGTTATCGCTGTAGGCGGTGTCGGGCGCCAGAGGCCCACGGCGAAGCTTCATCTGGTGCGCGACCTGCCAGGTACGCAATACCACTTCCCCGACCCGGCCCATGGCCTGGGAGTCGGACGACGTCATGGCAAAGGCGCCCATGTCGTGGAGAATGTCCTCGGCTGCGATGGTTTCGCGGCGGATGCGTGATTCGGCAAAGGCCACGTCCTCGGCAATGCTTGGGTCAAGGTGGTGGCAGACCATCAGCATGTCCAGGTGCTCGTCGACGGTGTTGACCGTGTACGGTAGGGTCGGGTTGGTCGAGGAAGGCAACACGTTGGCCTGCCCCGCCGCGCGGATGATGTCCGGCGCATGGCCACCGCCGGCACCTTCGGTGTGGAAGGTATGGATGGTGCGGTCGCCGATGGCCGCCAAGGTGTCTTCGATGCAACCGGATTCGTTGAGTGTGTCGGTGTGGATCGCCACCTGGATGTCCATTTCCTCGGCCACGCCCAGGCAACAGTCGATGGCGGCCGGCGTCGAGCCCCAGTCCTCATGCAGCTTGAGGCCCACCGCACCAGCCGCAATCTGCTCACGCAGCGCTTCAGGCCGCGAGGCATTGCCCTTGCCCAGCAAACCGATGTTGATCGGCAGGCTGTCGGCGGCCTGCAGCATGCGCGCCAGGTACCAGGGGCCGGGCGTGCAGGTGGTGGCATTGGTGCCGGTGGCCGGCCCGGTGCCGCCGCCGATGAAGGTGGTGACGCCACTGTTCAGCGCCTCGTCCACCTGCTGCGGGCAGATGAAATGGATATGCGAGTCCACGCCGCCGGCGGTGACGATCTTGCCCTCGGCCGCGATCACTTCGGTACCTGGCCCGACCGGTACGTTAACGCCCGGCTGCACATCGGGGTTGCCGGCCTTGCCGATCACCGCGATACGCCCGTGCTTGATGCCGATATCGGCCTTGACGATGCCCCAGTGGTCGATGATCAGCGCGTTGGTCAGCACCAGGTCCATGGCTTCGGCGGCCAGCATCTGACCTTGCCCCATGCCGTCGCGGATCACCTTGCCGCCGCCGAACTTCACTTCTTCGCCATAGATCGTGAAGTCCTTCTCTACCTCAACCCACAGCGCCGTGTCGGCCAGCCGCACGCGGTCGCCCACCGTGGGGCCGAACATGTCGGCATAGGCCTGGCGGGAAATACGGCTCATACCTTGCCCTCCAGTGCACCCATCACCTTGCCCTGGAAGCCGTAGACCTCACGCTTGCCGGCGTAGGCCACCAATTGCACGGTGCGCGCCTGGCCTGGCTCGAAACGCACGGCAGTGCCGGCCGGAATGTCCAGACGAAAGCCCAAGGTGGGCGCTCTGTCGAACACCAACGCGTCGTTGACTTCGTAGAAGTGGTAATGCGAGCCGACCTGCACCGGCCGGTCACCGTGGTTGGCCACGCTGACGCTGACGGTTTCCCGGCCACTGTTCAGTTCGATGTCGCCAGCAGCGACCTGGATTTCACCTGGAATCATGCGGGGCTCCTTGGCAGGTTCAGACGATGGGGTCATGCACGGTCACCAGCTTGGTGCCATCCGGGAAGGTCGCTTCGACCTGCACGTCGTGGAGCATTTCGGCAATGCCGGGCATCACCTGCTCGCGGGTCAGCACTTCGCGCCCCAGGCTCATCAACTCGGCCACGGTGCGGCCATCGCGTGCGCCTTCGAGCACGGCGGCGCTGATCAGCGCCACCGCTTCCGGGTAGTTCAGCTTCAGGCCACGGGCCAGGCGCCGTTCCGCCAGCAGTGCGGCGGTAAACAGCAGCAGTTTGTCTTTCTCTCTCGGGGTCAGCTCCATGGCGCTCTCTCAGGTGGCCCAAATGCGTGGTGGGCAAGCTGGCAGGCCAAGGACGGCCGGGCGCAGCACATGCCACAGGCGTTGCAGGGTGCGTTGCAGGTGTTGGTTGTCGTGGTCGAGCACACGGATGACCAGCAACGAACCCAGCAGGGTCGCGCCGGCCGGGGTGGCCAGCTCATCCAGCAGCGGGCGAACTTGCTCCAGCACCGCCTGGTCGGCCGGTGCTGCACAGAACGTGGCGAGCAGCGGGTGGCCGCCGAGCTTGTCCAGGCGCCCGCCTTCGATGCGCAGGCGTTCGTGCAGGCCGACTTCGTCGGGCAGTTCAATGTGCAAACGGCTGTCCAGCCTGCCCTGCTCGAAACGCTCGTTCATGACCGGGCGCCCGAGACACAAGGTTTCCCAGGCCAGCAGCCGCGCCCCGGGTTCCAGGGTGAAACGGCTGTCGAGGCTGGCGCGGGCGCCGGAGAAGAAAATGCTGTCTTGCGGCAGCCATTCCAGGGTGCTGCCCGCCGCCAGCCGAAAACGCTGGGTCAGCCGTGCGGTGGGGCCGATGCTGCGGTAGAACTTGCTGGCGCCGGGCATGGTCAGCAGCGCGTGGCTGCCAGGTTCCAGGTGGATATCCAGTTCCAGGCGGTCGCCGGCGACGATGCCTCCCGGCGGGTGCAACACATAGACATGGCACGGGGCACCTTCAGGATAGAAAGGCCGCTGCACCAAAAGAGGTCCGAAATGGCGACACGCACCAAGGCGGGTCACGTCGTCGCGCCTGACAAAGCGCAACTGCAGGTGGGCGCTCCAGCCTGCATCGTCTTGTTGTTGTTCGATCTGCTCCGCGAGCGACATCCTGCGGCCCCTGAAATTCGTGGCCTGCTGGCCGTTTAGAGGGTCCGGCGCGGGCGGCTGCTAGCGCGCACGGCCTGACCACTCGATCAAATTCGCAGGCTGGATATAGCAGTTTGCGGGCCAACTTCGCAGGTGAAGGCAGATGAAACTTTTCTCAAAGCCGCTCTGGCACAGGGCATACGGGGGAATTGCGCACAAAGCGGGGGCGCGCACTGGCCCTGTTTCGGTGCCAGCAGAAATGCAATCGGGGCTGCAAAGCGGCCCCGAATACATCAAGACTCAGTAGTCGAAGCGGTCCACCGCACGGCGGCGTTCGTTGTCATCGCGCCGGTCGTAGATGGCCGTGGTCTGGATATTGGCATGGTGTGCCAGCTTCTGCGCAATCGACAGGTCGTGCTCTTCGATCACCCGGGTAATGAATGCCCGACGGAAGTCATGCGGCATGATCTTCACCCCCACCTGCGCACCGCGCTGGCGGGCGATGTAGTAGATGGCATGTTTGGTAATGCGCGCCCGGGTAATGTGGCTGCCACGGCGGATGCGGTTGAACAGGAACGGGTCATCTTCCGCACCGGCAGGCAGGTCCTGGCGGCGCAGGTCGAGCCAAGCCTGCAACTTCTCGAATGCCCATGGCGGGGCATACTTGACCAATTGGTGGTTGCCCTTGCCCACCACCTGCAGGCTACGCGCCTGGAAATCGACCTGGTTCAGGTCGATGTCGACCGACTCCGACTTGCGCATGCCGGTACCGTACAGCAAGGCAATGATCGCGGCATCGCGTACGCCTTGCGGCCGAGGGTCGGCCGCGCACACATCCATCAGCTCGCGAATCAGGCTGCGCCGCAAGTTGCGCCCGGGTGGCAGGCGAGTGCCAGTGGCCGGCTTGACCTCGCGAATGCGCAACAGCTGCTCATGATCGATCAGGCCCTGCCGCCAGGCCTCGTTCATCACCCCGCGAATCGCGTTGACGTACAGCGACGAGCTGTTGGGGGCATATCCGTCGGCACGCAGGGCAGCCACCAGCGCAATCACATGACCGGGTTCGAGCCGATGCCAAGGCACATCGACGATGTTGCAGTCGACAAAGCCCAGCCGGTCGGCGGCGTCCTGAAGGATGTAGCGCATGGTTTGCTGGCTGGATGGGGCCAGGCGGGCCATGTACTGCAGCAGGGGATTGTTGGAGAGATCGGACAAAACGTGAATCCTGTAGCGAAGCGGCGGCCGGTATTGAGCCGGCCAGCATCTGAAGCAAGTCGAAACGATTGATGAACAAGGGCCAATGACGTTTCAAGCGCACGCCATTCGAACCCGAAGCAGTGCCATCATCTTGATATTCAGGGACTTATAGCTGAACGGGCCAGATCTTAACCCATTTACAGCGTCGAGGGCCGCCCGTACGGCGCTAAGCCGGCCAGCCAACTAAATGGCCGTCGGCCACCACCCTGGGAACATCTGCTGCACCCGGGGCTCGGCGAAGCGCTCATCAATCAGCACCAGTACGCCACGGTCCTGGTCACCTCGGATAACCCGGCCCGCCGCCTGGATCACCTTGCGCACCCCCGGGTAGAGATAGGCGTAATCGAACCCCGCACCAAACTGCCGCCCAAGGCGCTGCTTGAACTGCTCGTTGACCGGGTTGACCTGCGGCAGCCCGAGAGTGGCGACAAAGGCGCCGATCAGCCGCGTGCCCGGTAAATCCACCCCCTCACCGAAAGCACCGCCCAATACGGCAAAGCCGATGCCCTGCCCGTCGCTGACAAAACGATCGAGAAATGCCTGACGGGCCGCCTCGTCCATGCCCGGTTCCTGAGCCCATTGCGGAATCTGCGGATGCTGCTCTGCCAACAGCCCTGCCACCTGCTGCAGGTATTCGAAACTGCTGAAGAACGCCAGGTAGTTGCCCGGCATCCGCTCATACTGCCGGGCCATCAGCTCGACGATTGGCGCCAGAGAGGCGTGACGCTGCTGGTAACGGGTAGACACCTGGCTGGCAATCCGCACCTCAAGTTGCTCTGCGCGAAACGGCGCAGCCACTTCCAGCCAGGCGGTGTCGGCTGGCATGCCCAGCAGGTCGCTGTAGAAATGCCGCGGGGTCAATGTGGCGGAAAACAGCGTCACGCTACGCGCCGCCTGCATGCGCGGGGCCAGTAGGCGCGCGGGGGTGACATTGCGCAGGCACAGCGTGGCCAGCCGGCGCTTGCGTGGGCCCTGGCGCTGGCTGATGTCGAACAGAAAGTGCTCGTCGAACAGCTCGGCCACCCGGGTGAATTGCAAGGCTTGGTAGAAGAACTGCAACACCTGCGGGTCCAAGTGTGCGGGCGCCTGGTTCATCTGATCATGAATCAGCCCGATGCACTGCTGCAAGGCACGCAGCAAGCCTTCGGGCACCGACTCGCTGGCCTTGTACGGTGCACGCTGCTCTTTATACAGTGCATTCCATTGGCGGTTCAGCCGGTCCAGCGCACTGCCAAGCCCGGGTGGTTTGCTCTGGCGTAACGCCAGCAACTGGCCCTGGTCGAGGCTGGCGCTGTACATGCCGCGCCCACGCTCGACCAGGTTGTGCGCCTCGTCCACCAGCACGGCAACGCGCCACTGGTTGAGCTGGGCAAGGCTGTACAGCAGCGCATGCGCATCGAAGTAGTAGTTGTAGTCGGCGACCAGCACGTCGACCCAGCGGGCCATCTCCTGGCCCAGGTAGTAAGGGCATACCTGATGTGCCAAGGCCACTTCGCGCAGGTTGGCGCGGTCGAGCAGCGGCCGTGCTGCCGCCGCTTCGCGCGCCGCCGGCAAGCGGTCGTAGAAACCCGCCGCCAATGGGCAGGACTCGCCATGACAGGCCTTGTCCGGGTGCTCGCAGGCTTTGTCGCGGGCGATCAGCTCCAGTGTGCGCAACGCGGGCTGCGGCGTTGCTTCGGTAATCTGGCGCATGGCATCCAGCGCCAGCGCCCGGCCCGGCGTCTTGGCCGTAAGAAAAAACAGTTTGTCCAGCTGCTGCGGCACCATGGCCTTGAGCAGCGGGAACAAGGTCCCGAGGGTCTTGCCAATGCCGGTGCTGGCCTGGGCCATCAGGCAACGGCCGGTACTCACCGCCTTGTACAAGGTTTCGGCCAATTGCCGTTGGCCCTGGCGGAACTGTGGGTAGGGAAAGCTCAGTGCCTGAAGGCCCTGGTCGCGTTCGGCCAGACGTCGTTGCTGGCATTGAGCCCAGCCCAGAAAGCGCTGACACTGGATTTCGAAGAAGGCCCGCAGTTCAGTCGCCGTGTAATGCTCACTGAACAGCGTCTGCCCATCGCTGTCGACGTCCAGGTACACCAACGTCACCTCAATGGCTGGCAGTTGACGTGCCTGACACATCAGCCAGCCATAGACCTTGGCCTGCGCCCAGTGCAACTGCCGGTGGTTGGCCGGCTGGCGCGCCAGGTCGCCACGGTGTGTCTTGATCTCTTCCAGGCGATTGCTGGCCGGGTCATAACCGTCGGCACGGCCGCGCACCTTGAGGGTTTCGAACTGGCCTTCGAGGGTAATTTCCGACTCGTAGCCGGCAGCACGCCGTGCCACTACCCGCTGGTGCCCTTCAATGCCCTCTTGAGCGGTGGGCGACGGGGTGAAGCGCAGGTCCAGGTCACCCACCTTGGCACTGAACTCGCACAAGGCGCGCACCGCCACGCTGTAGCTCAAGGTGTGTCGCACCAGCGCACATGGCACACCGCGACCGGTAGCCCGTGTTGCCGGCAGAATTCCAGCCAGCGCAGTTGGTTATCCTGCAGGCGGTCACCTGGGCCCTTCACCTCGACCATGCGATAACGGCCCTGCTCGGGCCAGAACTGGATCAGGTCGGGCATGCCGGCACGGTTGCTGCGAATGTCCTGCAACAGGCGCAGGAAGCACTGCTTCAACTGGGCCGCTGGCAGGCAAGCCAAGGCCTGTTCCAGCAGTTCCTCGCTGAGCATGGACCAGAACACGAATGGCGACTGCAAACCCTGCTTGGCCTTGTAGCAGTCGAGAATCGCCTGGTGATGGCTGCCATCGTCGAGCCGACCGAGGCAGTGATCGAACAGCGCACTGCGCCGTTGCTGGAAGTCGCTGTCGTGCAGGTCTTGCGGCCCTGCCTGGAACGGGTTGAAGAACGCGCCGGGCACCGGCGCGAAGATGGCCTCCCAGCACAACAGGCCAAACAGGCTGTTGAACAGCGTGTTCTCCACGTAGTGTGCCTGGCCTCCCGCTTGTGCCAGATGCTGGCGGACGGCTTCCTCCACGCCGAGTGCTGCGTGCTCGCGGGGCAGTTCGAGTTCGATCAGCTCCAGTGGCGCAACCCGCTGGCGCCGCTGTGGCGGGCCGCCGAGTTTTCGCGCCAGGCGCGGCAGCATGCGCTCCAGCGCCTGCACTTCCAGCGCATTGGCAGGTGCCGCAGCCAGCTGCAACGCCAATGCGTGGGCCTGGGGCCACTGTTCGCTGCGCTCCAGCACCCGCACCTGGCGGATACGCGCCTGGGCATGGTTGCACTGCGCATACACGGCCATGGCCAGGTCCCATTCAGCCAGGCGCTCGCAGTGTTGGCCCAGGGCGAATTGCAGCCGCGCATGGCGCCGGGCCAGCCAGGGGTTGTCGCTGTGCAGGCCCTGCAAGGCGGCGAGGATGGGCAGCGGGTCGCCGCCCTGCTCCAGCCGCTCGGCGCACTGGTGCAGCGCCATGGCCAGGTCGACTTCGGCACGTTGCTGCAAGGCGCGTGAATCGGTGCTGAACGGTACCTGCTCGTAACGCAGCACCCCCAGGTCGGCGAGGACGAAGTCAGACCAGTCCTGGTACAGGTTGCCGAAAAACAGCAAGCGCATGCGGTCGCACAGGGGCTGCAGGCACCACTGGACAATGCGTACTTCGCTGTCGGGGAACCACTCGCTCAGTGGTCGGGCAGCCAGTTCCAAGGGTTGCAGCTGTGCCAGCAGGTCCTGCTTGGCGGCGCGGGGGCGGGTCAATTGCGGGGCGAAGCAATGGGCCAGCTCGTCTTTGCGCAGCAAGGCGAACAGTTGCTCCAGCGCCAGTTGCTCGGGCTCGCGTACCCAGCCGAGCGCCTGCAACGGCTGCAGCGCCAGCACGGTATCGCCGATTTCGACGTAGTCCAGCCGGTCGCTGCGAAACAACTCGCCCTTGCGCATGACCATGCGCACCATCAAGGCCTGAGCTGGCGCCTCCAGTTGGTTGAAGGCCTGGATGAACGCCAGCTCCTGTTCATCGAGCAGGTCCTGGTAGCGCTGTTCTACCCACAGCAGCACCTGGCGGAAATTGTGCAAGTAGTAGAACGGGTCGTCGACGGAATGAGCGATCACAAATACAGAGTCAGGCGGCTGGAACAAACACTGGTTATACATACAGACTTGCACGCCTGGCAAGTACCGTGGGTCACTCCGTCGCGGTGACCATGTCCCCCGCCTCAGCCTTCACGCTGCCAAGCGGCGCCTGCAGCAGCAGGAAGTAAGCCACCGCCGAGCACAGCGCCACCACCGCACTGATCATGAACGCCGTGGCGAACGAGCCCGAATACTGGATGCTGAAGCCGGTCACGATCGGCGCGACAGAGCCGGCGATATAACCGCCGAAGTTCTGGATCGAACCGAACGAGGCCACGCGCTGGCTGTCGACGATGGTGTTGACGATCATCCAGGCCGTTGCGCTGGCCATGTTGATGCTGAACAGCGCCAGGCACAGCAGGATGATGCAGCCGGTCAGGCCGGTGACGAACGACAGCGGCAAGGTGAACAGTGCTGCCAGCACCAGACCGGTGATGACACTGAACTTGCGGCTGCCCAGCACACTCATGCCACGCTTTACCAGCCAGTCGCAGAAGCGGCCGGCAACGATGGTACCTGCCGCGCCAAAACCGTAGGCCAGCGACACGACCCAGGCGGTCTTGTACAGGTCAAGGCCGTGCTCACGCTCGAAGTAACCCGGCAACCAGGTCAGGTGCAGCCACAGCATGTAGATCACACCCATGAAGCCCAGTACCGCCCCCCAGGTGCTGCGGTGCTTGAACAGGTCGAGCCAGCCGGCAAAGTAGGAAGGCTTCGGCGCATGAACCGAGGCCGCAGGCGCCAGGTGCTCATCCGGCAGCGGTTTGCCTTCGGCGGCCAGCTCGGCCAGGTATCGCGCCTTGCTTTTGTAGAAGCTCAGCCAGCACACCGCCAGTACCACGCCGATCACGCCGGTAATGATGAACATGCCGCGCCAGCCGAAGTTGACCATGAACAGCGTCAGCAACGGCGGTGCCAGGCAGGGGCCAAGACAGGTCGACGACCACACCACGCCGGTTGGTGTGCCGCGTTCGTTGGCATCGAACCACTCCGACAAGGCCTTGGCGGCCGACGGGAACATCGGCGCCTCGCCAATCCCCAGCAATACTCGCAGGCCCATGAAACCGGCAAAACTGCTGACCATGCCGAACGCGGCCTGGGCAACCGACCAGCCCAGCAACGAGGCACCGAGGGCGATCTTGCTGCCCAGGCGGTCGATGATCATGCCCATCGGCAGTTGGGCAAAGGCATAGGCGATGGAAAACGCCGACAACAGGATGCCCATCTGCGAAGGGCTGATCATCATGTCTTTCTGGATGGAGGTGTTGGCGATCGACAGCGCACTACGGTCCAGGTAGTTGACGATGCCGATCAGCAGCAGGAACACGACGGTGATGCGCTGGTACTTCTTCATAGGGTTCATGTGTCGACCTTTATTATTATTGTTGCCGCGCTGTCAGCGCCTTGACGATCCCTCGTTGATGCTGCGCCCCTCCCTGGCGCAGCCTGTCGTTCAGGGCCTGCGTGCAGTGGCTGCAACCTCCAGCAGGCCACGCCGGCCAAGGTTGTCGATCAGCGCGCGCAGGCCAAACGCCCATTGCGGGGCCAGGTCGCTGGTGGTCACGCGGTTGCACAGGGTACCCAGTTGCGGGTTGCTGATGCTCACCACATCGCCCGGCTTGTGGGTAAAGCCGTTACCCGACTGGTCGCGGTCCTGCTTGGGCGCGAACAGGGTGCCAAGGAACAGCACCAGGCCGTCGGGGTATTGATGGTTTTCGTTAAGCGTCTGCTGCACCAGGTCTTGCGGGTCGCGGCTGATCTGGCGCATGGAGCTGCGACCCGACAGCACGAAACCGTCTTCACCTTCGACCCGCAGGTCCACGTCGGCAGCGCGTACGTCGTCCAGCCCGAAGCTTTCGTCAAACAGCCGCAGCAGCGGCCCCAATGCAGTGGAGGCGTTGTTGTCCTTGGCTTTGGACAGCAGCAAGGCACTACGCCCTTCAAAGTCGCGCAGGTTGACGTCGTTGCCGAGCATGGCGCCCTTGATGCTGCCATCGCTGGACACCGCCAGCACCACTTCCGGCTCCGGGTTGTTCCAGCTGGACTTGGGGTGGATGCCGATGTCCGCGCCATGGCCAACCGCCGACAGCGGCTGGGCCTTGGTGAACACTTCGGCATCCGGGCCAATGCCCACTTCCAGGTATTGCGACCACAGGCCCTGCTCCACCAGCACCTTGCGCAGCGCTTCGGCCTGGGCCGAACCCGGCACGATCTGCGACAGGTCGGCGCCAATCCGGCTGGCCAAGGTGTCACGGATAGCATCGGCCTTGGCCGGGTCGCCCTTGGCCTGCTCTTCAACCACACGCTCCAGCAGGCTGGTGGCGAACGTCACACCAGCGGCCTTCACCGCCTGCAGGTCGATGGGTGCCAACAGCCATGGCTGGCGCGGGTCGCGCCGGGCGGGGTCGCTGTTGGCCAGTAACGCCGGTAGCGCGATGAGCGGCTCGGCCAACGGCAAGCCACGCAGGTAAGCGGCCGGGTCGTCCACTTCAAGCAGCGCCGAGACCGTCGCCACATGGGTGCTGATATCGTAGACGGCGCCAGCCTTCACCCGCACCACCGCCGGCCCCTGTTCCGGCAACCAGACGCGCCCTACCCAACTGCCACTGTCGAACACGCTGGCATCACAACTTAGCGGTAGCGGTTGATGGGTGTTCGATCGTTCATCAGTCATCTGTGTACCCTTACTGTGCATTATTGGGAAAATGTCGGCAGTTCCAGCAGCCCGGCCAGGCGGTCGAGGTCGGCCATCAACTGTGGCGACAGGCTCACGCCCTGCGCCAGTGCCTGGCGACGCAGGGCAAGGCCGGCCTGCCCGGGCAGGCGTACCGGGCGTTCGGGATCGAGCGGGCGGCTCGCCAGGATCAGGCGGCCAAGGAAGCTGATTTCGTGGGTGAACGCCTCCAGGCCACCGAAGAAGCGTGGGTCAATGACCACGGCAGTGGCCGAGGCGCCCCACTGGGTGGGTTCGTCCTTGCGTCCATGACCGGCCAGGCCCGAGGTCAGGGCTTCGACCAGCAGCGCCAGGGCGAAGCCTTTGTGACCAAAGGCCTGCCCCCCCAAAGGCAGGATGCTGCCTGGCGGGGTGGTGAAGAAATCACGCGGGTCATCACTCAGTTGCCCGTCGTTGCTCACCAGCACCGGGTGCGGCAGGCGGCTGCCGGCATCGCGGCATTGGCCCACCAACCCGAGGGTGACCGTGGACATGCTGACGTCCAGCAGTATCGGCTCGCCCTGGGTCGGTATACCGGCAGCAATCGGGTTGGGGGTGTATACCGGCTCCACGCCGCCATGGGCGCAGACCAGCGCCACAGAGGGGTCCGACGAGTAGACCATGGCCACCAGGCCTTGGTCGGTATAGGGCTTCAGATAAGCGGCCAAGCAACCTATGTGCGACGCCCGGCGCACCACGGCGATACCGATGCCCTGCGCCACCGCACCTTTGGCTGCGCAGTCCAGTGCACGGCTGACGCAGTAGGGCCCCAGTACATAATGGCCGTCGAACACGCTGGAAATACCACTGTCCGACACCTGCTCCAGTGCCTGTGCGCGGGCCTTGACCTGCCCGCTGAGCATGCCATCGATGTAACGGCTGACCAGATTCAGGCCATGAGTACGGTGCCCGAGCAGCTCGCCTTCGAGCAGCACCCGGGTGACCACCTGGGCGACTTCGCTATCGGCACCGGCCTTTACGAACAGTTGCTCAACAAAGGCGATGAGCGCTTGCACGTTGTAACGTGTGATTTGAGTCATTACGGTTGCCTCAAAAAAGGGACGGGAGCGGACGATCAGGTCACGGCGCCAATCTGCCAGGGCACGAATTCGTTCTGCCCATAGCCGTGCTGTTCGCTTTTGCTGCGCGCCCCGGAGGCAATGCGCAGCATCTGCTCGAAGATGTAAGCACCCCGCTCCTCGATGCTGGTGGAGCCATCGGCGATGCCTCCGCAATTGACGTCCATGTCTTCTTGCTGGTGCTCGAATACCCGGTTGTTGGTGGCCAACTTGATCGACGGCGCCGGGGCACAGCCGTATGCCGAACCTCGACCAGTGGTGAACGCGATCAGGTTGGCACCGCCGGCCACCTGGCCGGTGGCCGAGACCGGGTCGTAGCCGGGGGTGTCCATGAACACCAGGCCTTGTGCGCGCACGGCTTCGGCATACTGATACACATCGACCAGGTTGCTGGAGCCCGCCTTGGCCACCGCACCGAGGGATTTCTCGAGGATGGTGGTCAGCCCGCCTGCCTTGTTACCGGCCGAAGGGTTGTTGTTCAGTTCGGCGTTCATACGTTGGCAGTAGTCTTCCCACCAGCGAATGCGCGCCACCAGTTTCTCCCCCACCTCACGGCTGACCGCGCGGCGCGTCAGCAAGTGCTCGGCGCCGTAGATTTCCGGGGTTTCGGAAAGGATCGCGGTACCACCGGCCGCCACCAAACGGTCAACCGCATTGCCCAGTGCGGGGTTGGCGGTAATCCCCGAGTAGCCATCGGAGCCGCCGCATTGCAAGCCGACGACCAGATGCTGTGCGCTGACCGGTTGGCGCCTCACTTGGTTGGCCTCGGCCAGCAGGCTGCGAACCTGCTCGATGCCCGCCGCGATGGTTTTCGAGGTGCCACCGATGCCCTGGATCGTGAAGGCACGCAACTGTGCGCTGCCCTGCAGGCCCTGGGTTTCCAGCAGGCTTTCGATCTGGTTGGTTTCGCAGCCCAGGCCGATGATCAGTACGGCCGCGAAGTTGGGGTGCACGGCGTACCCGGCCAGGGTTCGGCGCAGTAGGCCAAGGGCTTCGCCGCTGGGGTCCACGGCGCAGCCGGCACCGTGGGTCAGGGCCACCACCCCGTCGATGTTCGGGTAGTCGGCAAGCGCTTCGGGGTGGATGTCGCGGCGGAAATGGTCGGCCACCGCCCGGGCCACCGTTGCCGAGCAGTTCACCGATGTGAGAATGCCGATGTAGTTGCGGGTGGCGACCCGGCCATCGGCGCGCACGATGCCCTGGAACTGCGCTGCACTGCCCGGCTGGCTGCGGGTATCAACACCGAAGGCATAGTCGCGGGCAAAATCACCCATCTGGACGTTGTGCACATGCACATGGTCGCCAGCGTCGATGGCCTGCGATGCAAAACCGATGATCTGGCCATACCGGCGCAGCGGCTGGCCCTGCTCCACACGAACCGTGGCGAGCTTGTGGCCCGAAGGGATAGGCTGGCGCACAGTAATCGCCTCGGCTTCCAGGCGCAGGCCTTGCGGCAGCGGCTGACGGGCGATCAGTACATTGTCCAGCGGGTTTAAGCGGATGACGGCAGGGTCACCGGATTTGGCAATCAGTTGCATGGGACCTCTCAGGGCGGTGCGGCTGACTTCTTGTTATGGCTGTGGCCACTTTAAGAAGCCTTGCGTGGCATTCCCAATGAGATGATCCGATCAAGCGATAACCTGGCGTTATCGCAAGCGGATTTCAGCACCTGATCATCAATCACCTGGGGGCCATGAGGGCGGCGCCATATGGCCCTCGGGGCTACCTCTGCACGGCCCTGCGACGCTGTGCGCCCTCCAGCAGGATCTCGACAAACGCCCGGGCCGAAGCGCTCAGCGGTTCATCCTTACGGGTGACCACGCCATACTCCAGCGCAGGTACATGCAAGGGGCTGCTCAGCTCCTTGAATTGCCCGCTGGCCAGCTGTGCAGCAACCATCGAGCGCGGCAACATGGCAATCATCGGTGCCGATTGCAGCAGTTGCAGGAACATCGGCATGGAGATAGTCTCGACGCTGTCGGCAGGCGTGGCGATACCGGCCACCCGGAACGCTTGCTCCAGGCGGTTGCGGATCGGCGTGCCCACCGGATACAGCACCCACGGCCAGTCGCCCAGCGCTTCAAGGGGGGTGCTGTCGAGCAGGTTGAGCGGGTGCTCGCTGTTCACCACCAGGCTGAAAGGTTCGGGCTCCAAGGGCTGGAAGTCGAACAGCTGGCTGTAGCGTTCCTCGGTAAAGCGGCCAATCATGATGTCCAGCTTGTTCTGCTCGAGCATGGCCAGCAGGTGATCGCTGGAGTGCTCCACCACCTCAATCGACAGTAACGGGCTGCGCGCCTTGATGGCGGCGATGGCCTGCGGCAGAACCAATGCAGTCGCGGCAAAGATACCGCCAACCCGAATAAAGCCGTGCCCGCCGTTGCGCAAGCGGTTGACCTGGTCGACGAACTGCTGCGACTCGGCCAGCGCACCCTGTGCGTAACGCACTACGTATTCGCCCAGTTCGGTAGGTGGCATGCTGCGCGGCAGGCGCTCGAACAGGGCGAAGCCGAACTGCTCCTCAAGGTCGCGCAGCATCTTGCTCAGGGCCGGCTGGCTAAGGTTCATGCGGGTGGCGGTTGCATGCATGTTGCGCGTGCGCGCCAGGGTGTCGATCAGCACCAGGTGCTTGTAGCGGATCCAATTGCAAAAGCTGGAATGGGTCATGTCCGGCGGCATAGACGCAGGGCCTCATGCAGGGTGAAGGTCATTGCGCCCGCAAGTAGCGCAGCAAAGTATCGAGGGCAACCGAGTGGGGCCGTGAACGCAAGGTGAGTACACCGAGGTTGGCCATGGCCAGCGGCAGCTCCACCGGCAGGATGGCGACCATGCCATAGCGGGCATAATGCTCGGCCACGTCGTTGGGCACCACTGCAATCATTTCAGAGGTTTCAAGCATGGCCGTGGTCGCCAGGATCGAGGCGGTTTCGACGATGTCCAGCGACTGCACCATGCCGCCGGCCTGCAGTGCGCTTTCGACACGGCGGCGCATCGGGCTGCCAATGGGATGCAGGATCCAGGTCAGGCTCACTAGGTCGGCCAACTGCAGCCCGGTGGCGCGGGCCAAGGGGTGGCCTGCGCGGGCAATCACGCGCATCTGCTCACCGCCTTCGAACAGCTCGATGTTCAGCGCCTGGCTGTCGCTCTGCTCCGGCAGGCGCCCCACCACCATGTCGAAGTCACCGCGCAGCAAGGCGGGCAGCAAAGTATCGCTGGTACCCACTTCCAGGGCGATGCGTACCTTGGGGTGGTCGTGCTTGTAAGCCAGTATCGCCTTGGTCAGCACGCCCGGCACCGGCCCCATGACGCTACCCACCCGCACCAGGCCCAAGGCCCCGCGCGCCAGCTCGGCGATTTGCGCCTGGGCATGTTCGAACTCATGCAACGCGTTCTGTGCGTAGCGGATCATCACCTCGCCGTACAGCGTTGCTTGCATGCCCCTTGGCAAACGCTCGAACAAACGTACGCCAAGACGCTCCTCCAGTTGCTGCAGCAACAGGCTGGCCGCCGGTTGCGTGGTGTGCATCGCTGCCGCAGCGCGGCGCAGGTTGCCAAACTCGCCCAATGCATTGAGCAGCGTGATCTGCCGGCTGGAGATTTTCAGTGCGCCGAGGCTGGCAGGCACCTGGGCGTTATCGGGCAGCAAGCGAGACATATCGAATCCGGTATCGCTGGTTAAGATTTGGCGATTATGCCTGTATCGCTCGACAACCTACAGTCAGCGCTCCCAGTGCTTGAACAGAACAAGAGCCGACCATGAGCATTCGTATTACCCACCTCAGCGTACGTGACATCCGCTTCCCCACTTCACTGTCGCTGGATGGCTCAGACGCCATGAACAGCGCCCCCGACTATTCTGCGGCCTATGTGGTGCTGCACACCGATGCCGAGGCCCTCGAAGGCCACGGCCTGACGTTCACCATCGGCCGCGGCAACGAGATATGCGCGGCGGCGGTGCAGTCACTGGCGCCCTTGATCGTCGGCCTCACCCTCGATGAAATCACCGCCGACATGGGCGGCTTCTGGCACCGCTTTACCGTCAGCGACAGCCAACTGCGCTGGCTGGGCCCGGAAAAGGGCGTGATCCACCTGGCCACGGCCGCCATCATCAACGCCGTGTGGGACCTGTGGGCCAAGCACGAAGGCAAGCCCGTGTGGAAACTGCTGGCCGACATGACGCCGGAGCAAGTGGTGCGCTGCCTGGACTTCAGCTATGTCACCGACGTGCTCACCCCCGAAGAAGCCATTGCCCTGCTGCGACGCCAGGCGCCAGGCAAAGCCCAGCGCGAGGCGCAGATGCTGCGTGAGGGCTACCCCGGCTACACCACCGCGCCAGGCTGGTTGGGCTACAGCGAAGAGAAAATGCGCAAACTGGCCCGCGAGGCCGTGGAAGATGGCTGGACCCACATCAAGCAGAAGATCGGTGCCGACCTGGAAGAAGACATCCGCCGCGCCAGTATCCTGCGCGACGAAATCGGCTGGGAGCGCACCCTGATGATGGATGCCAACCAAGTGTGGGGGGTCGAGGAGTCGATCACCAACATGCGCCGCCTGGCCGCCTTCGAACCCCTGTGGATCGAAGAGCCGACCAGCCCGGACGACATTCTCGGCCACGCCACCATTCGCCAGCGCATCGCGCCCATTGGCGTGGCTACCGGTGAACATTGCCACAACCGTGTCATGTTCAAGCAAATGTTCCAGGCCGGTGCGCTGGACTTCTGCCAGCTGGACGCTGCCCGCCTGGGCGGCCTGAACGAGGTGCTGATCGTGCTGCTGATGGCGGCCAAGTACAACGTACCGGTGTGCCCGCACGGTGGTGGCGTCGGGCTGTGCGAATATGTGCAGAACATCGCCCTGTTCGACTACATCGCAGTGTCTGCCTCGCTGCACAACCGGGTGCTGGAGTACGTCGACCACCTGCACGAGCACTTCATCGACCCGGTGGTGATCCGCCGCGGGCGCTACATGCCGCCACAACGCCCGGGCTACAGCATCGAAATGCACGCCGAAACCCTGGAGCGCTACCAGTACCCCAACGGCGCCGTGTGGCTCGACATCAACCGCTCCTGACCCACAGACCTTGGCGTGTCGCGGTTACGCGACACGTCACCAGCACATTTCACGGGGAAAAAAACAATGACAACCCTCACCCGTGCAGCGGCTTCGGCCCCTGCCGCCACCACAGAGCAGCGCCTGAACGGCCTGCTGTTGCGCAAATTGATGCCACTGCTCATCGTCGTCTATGTGATGAGCTTTCTTGACCGCACCAACATCGCCCTGGCGAAAGCCAGCATGGGCATCGACCTGGGCCTGTCGGCAGCGGCGTACGGCCTGGGTGCCGGCCTGTTCTTCCTTACCTATGCGCTGGCCGAAGTGCCCAGCAACCTGATCATGCATCGGGTGGGCGCGCGCTTCTGGATCACCCGCATCATGATTACGTGGGGTCTGCTTTCGGCGGGCATGGCCTTCGTCCAGGGTGAAACCTCGTTCTACATCATGCGCCTGTTGCTGGGCGTGGCCGAAGCGGGCCTGTTCCCGGGTGTCATGTTGTACCTGACCTACTGGTTCGACCGGGAACAGCGCGCCCGTGCGACGGGGTATTTCCTGCTGGGCGTGTGCCTGGCCAATATCCTCAGCGGGCCACTGGGCGGTGCCCTGCTGGAAATGGACGGCGTACTTGGCTGGCATGGCTGGCAATGGCTGTTCGTACTCGAGGGCCTGCCCGCCGTGGCCTTGGCCTTCGTGGTGTGGAAGAAGCTACCGGACGGCCCCGCATCGGCGCCTTGGTTGTCGGCTGCCGATGCCAAGGATATCGAACGCCGCCTGGCTGCGGAGCGGGCTGGTGCGCCACAGCAAAGCAAGTTGGGACAGATGTTCCGCGACCGGCAGATCTGGCTGGCGATCGTGGTGTACTTCGTGCACCAGATCACCATCTACACGGTGATTTTCTTCTTGCCGGGTATTATCGGCACATACGCTGCGCTTTCGCCTTTCCAGGTTGGCCTGCTGACCGCGGTGCCATGGGTTGCCGCCGCCATCGGTGCCGCCACCTTCCCACGGCTGGCCACCTCACCACGCCGCTGCCGCACCTTGCTGTTCTTCGGCCTGCTGACCATGGCGGCCGGGCTGCTGCTGGCCTCGCTGGCCAACTCGTTCCTTGGCCTGATCGGGTTCTCCCTGACGGCGCTGATGCTGTTCGTGGTGCAATCGATCATCTTCGTCTTCCCCTCGAGCCGCCTGAGCGGCAATGCGCTGGCGGCCGGCCTGGCCTTCGTTACCACCTGCGGTCTGTTTGGCGGCTTCGTCGGGCCTTCGGTGATGGGGCTCATCGAGCAGACCACCGGCAGCACCCGCAATGGTTTGTGGGTCATTGCTGCGTTGCTGGTAGTGGCGGCACTGGTCAGCACCCGCCTGCGCCAAGGGCAGGAAAAACACTGAGCAACACGCACGCTTGCACCGCCTCCAAGCGCAGCCCTGTGCTGCCCTTGCAGGCACTTCGATTTCAATGTGAGAAGCGGGCACGGCGCCGACAGCCTTGCTCCAGCGCTTGCGCCAAACGCTCCACCGCTTGGTGCAGGTCGTCCGGCAGCCCGCCCGACCACATCAACGCCAAGTATTGCGGGTAACGCCCCTGCAGGCAGAACTGCGCGCCCGGTAGCGCATGCAACGCTGAACCTGCCAAGGCTGCGGCAACACGCTCCCATACCAGCGGCTGGCGAAAGCATACCCACAGCATGTGCCCACCTTGCGGCATCTCAAACCTCACCTGTTGGCCAAATTGCAGCTCAAGCACATGCGCCAGGCCGTGAGTGCGCCTTTGCAGGTCTGTGCGCAGGTGTACCAGTTGTACGTCCATTTCCCCCTTGCCGAGCATATGCGCAAGCGCCTGCAGACGCAGTGGCGCAAGCCGAAACGCACGTTCGGCGAACGCCTTGGCCAGCACGGCGTCTTTGCTCAACACATAGGCATACGGTGCTTCGGCCCCTACCGCAGGCTCGAACGTGCCCATCACCAGCAGCCAGCGCGGGTCGACCCAGTCGCGCAGGCGCTTTTTGGGTGGCCCGTTGTAACAGAGCTCACTGTCCAGGTCGTTTTCCAGCAGCCAAACAGGGTGTTGGCCTAGCAACAGGCCAAGCTGTTGCTGATAGTACGGTGAAACCAGCCGCCCTTGCGGCATGCCCAGGCACGATGGCATGACCAGCATCTTTACAGGCTCGCTCCCCAGCAGCGTGGCCAAGTTGTGCAGGTCCGGATTACCACGGGCATCCGGTGGTACCTCTAGCACACGCATGCCTGCACGCGTCAGGGCGCGCAGCACTTGCCGGCAACAGGGTGAATGCACCAGCACGGTACCGCCCTGCAAGGCCAGCGCCGCCAGCAGCGTCTCCAGCAACGCCGGCACATCAGGTGCCAGTTGCACGTCATCGCGACACCAGTACTGGCTGGAAGAACGGGTATAGCGCTCTGCCAATGCACTGCGCAGGCGGGTGCTGCCAAGTGCCCCCCAAGGCTCGACGCTGCGGTCCCGCTGGCGGGCGAAACGCCGTTCGTGGCCAAACAGGGCACGTTCCAGCAGCGGTTGCACGGGGGGGGGCAGGCAGGGCGTGATCACCGCTTGCACTGTGCCGGCAAGTTGTACGTAATAACCCGACCTCGGCAAGCAGCGTACACGGCCCTCCTCTTCCAGCAGGCTGTAGGCACTCTGCACGGTTGCCAACGACACCCGCAGCCGTCGCGACAGTGTGCGCAGTGACGGCAAGCGGCATGGACCACCGCTTGCCGCCTGGTCGATCAAGGCTTCCAGGTAGCGATATACCTGGCGATACGCGAACTCGCCGGGGGCCACTCGCCCCATCAGGACAACCCCACAAAACCGCGCCTCAGCCCCGACGCCTGCCGAGGCATCAACCTCAAGTGCACGTCGCGGCGGGCCAGATTGTTCAGCAGGCGCCAGGCGGTCAGCGGCAACTGCCCGCTATAAATCGCCCGCAACTGCACCAGCGGCAGGCCACTGGTGTTCACCAGCCAGGCTTTCACCGCATCTGGGCAGGGTTTGCCCTGCAACGCCCGGTGAAGATACGGCAACGCCACCAACATATCGGCATGCCGGCATTGCAGGAAACGTTCAAGGTTCTTCCCTTGCCGGGCAAAAGGGCTGAAGAGCAAGCACACCAGCTGCGTCTGATTGATGCCGTAGATTTTGCCGAGTTGCGACTGATGCATTTCGTGTTGCTTGCTACCGCCCGACTGCCCGGCCAGGCGCAACGCGGGGCGGCTGGACTGGGGATCCAGGCTGCGTGCACGCAGTTCATGCAACTGTACTGCGGCTTGCGGATCGACGAATGCCGACAGTGGCCAGGCATTCGGGGCGTTCTCGATGCTAAAAGCCAGCATGCTATCAAGCGGCTGTGCTTCGACCACGTACGGTAGCAGGTCATCAAGGGCAATCAGCCGCACCATGTCCCTTTCCGTTGCGTCGCCCAATGCCGGCTGGCTAGTGGGGGCGCCCCCGACAAGCCCGTGCAACCGGCCCAGACCTTGGGCCAGCACCGCCAGGCACTGGTGCATCGCATACGGGCCGCGCTCACCGGACAGGCGCAGGCTACGCCGGGCCCATGCCAGGTATCGGCGCCGCTGGGCACCGGGTATGGCGGTGACCAATGCATCGGCAGGTGCCTGTGCCTGCAAGGCAAAACCTATAGCCCCCGCCAACTCCAGGTGCAGACGGCTACCCAGCAAGGCTTCAGGCCTGGCGTCGACCAAGTGGCCGAACATCAACAAGGCGTCTTTCGCCAGTGCCCAACGCTCGGGCCTGGCCGAGGGCTGGCGGCGAAACGGTACCACTGCGCCACCCTCGATCATCTGCAGCTGCACCCGCAGGTCATCCTGCATGAACAGTGCGCTGAAGCTGCGCTCATGCGCGTCCAGCCTGGCGCTGTCCGCAACCGGTAGACTGACCACCAGCACCCGCAGCTGGAAGGTTACCGGCGCACGCAGGGCGATACTCAATTGTGCGGCACGCAGCATCGCCAACAGCCTGGCACTGTTGCGATCGCCGCCCTGCAACACCTGCAAGCGGAAGGTCCCGATGTACTCGAGCCCGCCTGCCGCAACCAGCAGCCGTTGTATCAGCAACTGCAGAGAAGCACGCTGCGACTGTGACATGTGGCTCAGCAAGCGTTCAAGCACTTGTTCGTAGACGTAATGCATTGCCTGGTCGTGAATAGCTGTCACGAAATCACCTCACCCACTTCATTCAGCCGACACATGCCGAGCCCACTGTATTGAGCTTGAACCTGTGCCAAAACTACCCAGAAGAAATTTCCTACAATCAAATGGAAGTAATGACGTAACCCTTCACTGTCGCCAAGCCATCGAGAAAAGCCCTCCGCCACGATGCTCTATCGCTAACGCACATTGCCTTGGCCTGGGCATAGCCATGCTCATTTCACGCTCCTTGCGCAAACTACTACCGGGCCATTATCGAGGGATGCAGAGCGAATTGAAGATACAGATAGCGGTAAAAAAACCATTCACCAGAAGTACGGGTGCACATTGAAGCGCATGGCGAATGCGTTCAAGCCAGATTATTTGGCGAAATATTTACGACACTTAAAAACCAATCCACTTAGATGTAGTACTTGTCACATTCAATTGTAGGAACGTTCCTATTTTTAATATTTCAACCCCACCCCGCAGACAAAAAAACCCGGGACTCGCCCGGGTTTTCCAGTAACGCATGCAACCGTCAGTGTTGTGCCATGTCCAGCACCACCCGCCCGCCGCACGGGCATTGGTCCATGTAGCGATGCGCCTCTACCACCTGCTCGAACGGGTACACCTTGATGATCTGCGGTGTCAGCAACTGGTCGGCGGTGAACTGGTTGATGTCGCGCAAGGCGCGCTGCAAGGCCACTTGGTCCTGGCTGATGCCAAGTTCTGGCTTGCCGGTGAAGTTGCCAATGCAATGCACATAGAACTGGATGTTCTTCTGGAAAGCCGCGCACGCCGGGAACGGCGTCTGATTGCCGCCTTGCAGGCCATACAGCACCAGGCTGCCACGCGGTGCCAGCACGTCGCCCAGCAGCGACATCTGCGGGCCGCCCATGCCATCGAGAACCATGTCCACGCCGCGGCCATCGGTATACTTGCCAACCTGCAGCAGCAAGTCCTGCTCTTCGGTGACAATCACTTTGTCGGCGCCCAGGCCCAGCAGGTACTCACGCTGATCCGCTTCCTTGGTGGCCGCAAACACTTTCAGCCCCAATGCCTTGCCCAGCTGCACGAAGGCAGGGCCGGCGCAATGGCTGGCATCGGTGACCAGCGCAGTCTGCCCGGCCTTGGCCCGCGCCAGGTCGACGTAGGCGAAATAGGCGATCAACAGCGGCGTATAATGCACGCTGGCCTCGATCGGGGTCAGTACATCCGGATAGCGGGTAATGGCTGAGCGCGGCAGCACGATGACATCACCATACACCGGGTGGTCGTTGGCACTGGTAGCCGGGAAGCTGGCAACCCGATCACCGACGGCAATGTCTTCGACCCCTTCACCGACCGCCGTCACCACCCCGGCCATTTCGTGGCCGATCCCCGCAGGCAGGCGTGCCTGGGACGGCGCCAGGTTCTGGCGCCAAAGCACGTCATACCAGCTGACGCCAACCGCCTGGACGCGGATCTGAACCTCGTCGGCAGCGGGTGACGGTTCGGCCTGCTCCTCGCAACGGAGCACATCGGCAGCGCCGAACTTGTGGAAACGGATCATGCGGGACATCGCATACCTCGCCTTTGTGAACCTCTAATTACCACTGACTCTATCCGGGCTTTACCGGTTAGACCATCAGCGGTCATTAATAGTCGACATGCTTGTCATCGATTGGGCACCTCACTTTCCCTGCAATTGGTCCCCCTAAACCCGTGCAGGGTAACAGCCTTTGGCCTTAAGATTCATCCCTGCCCCACTTTAGGCGAAGCGCACCGATGAATCGAAACGACCTGCGTCGCGTAGACCTCAACCTGCTGATCGTGTTCGAAACGCTGATGCACGAGCGCAGCGTGACCCGTGCCGCGGAAAAACTGTTCCTCGGCCAACCGGCCATCAGCGCGGCCCTGTCGCGCCTGCGCAACCTGTTCGACGACCCGCTGTTCGTACGCACCGGCCGCAGCATGGAGCCCTCGGCACGGGCCCACGAGATCTTCGCCCTGCTGTCGCCGGCGCTGGACTCCATTTCCACGGCGGTGAGCCGCGCGGCCGAGTTCGACCCCGCCACCAGCAATGCCGTCTTCCGCATCGGCCTGTCGGACGACGCCGAGTTCGCCCTGCTGCCACAGTTGCTCAAGCGCATTCGCGCAGAAGCGCCTGGTATCGTGCTGGTGGTGCGGCGGGTCAATTACCTGCTGATGCCGACGTTGCTGGCTTCGGGCGAGATTTCGGTGGGCGTCAGCTACACCAGCGAACTGCCGGCCAACGCCAAGCGCAAAGTACTGCGCCGCAGCATGCCGAAACTGCTGCGGGCCGACAGCGTGCCCGGCAGCATCACCCTGGACGACTTCTGTGCGCGCCCGCATGCACTGGTGTCGTTTGCCGGGGACCTTTCAGGGTTTATCGACGAAGCGCTGGAAGAGATTGGTTGCAAGCGCCATGTGGTGCTGGCGGTGCCGCAGTTCAACGGGCTGGGAAGCTTGCTGGCAGGCACGGATATCGTGGCGACGGTGCCGGACTACACGGCCGATGCACTGACGGCGGCGGGTGGTTTGCGTGCCGAGGACTTGCCGATACCCGTGCGCAGTTTCGAGCTGCACATGGCTTGGCGTGGAGCGCAGGATAACGACCCGGCGGAGCGGTGGTTACGGTCGAGGATCCAGATGTTCTTCGGCGACCCCGACAGTCTTTAGGGGCTTCGCGCATGCTTGATTAGTTGATCATTTCTGCCTTTTTCTAGCCTCGAATAGCCATTTACTTCCAGCTAATTGCTACATTTGGGGCAAATTTGAGGGCATGCTTTGGATGGTTTGAAAAGGATGCCCCCAACCGAAAATGCTCAGCGCTTTCGGTAATCTGCCGACCACGCTGTTCATCTTGGGTGCCAAAACTGTCTTCGCGGTGATTTTTCGCTTTCCAGAGTGCTCCCGAGAGTAAGACCGCCGCTTAAGCTCACCACCTTCGAAAACCAAGCTGCTCCAACAGACGTGGCGCGGAGGATTATCGGCACTGACCAACGGCCGGAGGTTACCGCGCCATGAAACGCAAGCCGAAACCCGGCCTCCCACGGCTATTCGACAAACCAAGTACCGGGAGCGGGATGTCATCGAGCGTCTATTTGGCTGGCTGAAAGAGCACCGCCGGCTGGCCACGCGTTACTGCAAGCTCACAATAAGTTATCTCACCATGGTCACGTTGGCCTGCTGCCGGATCTCTCTTCGTACAGTGCCTAGAAAAAAGCTACAACAGTATCGATGCCGCTCGTTCGCTTGGACTGGTTGAGCCAACCTTGCGCTGGGTGGTCACCCAGCTCGAGGGCGTCACGTTCCGGTACAAGCGCCGCCCTACCCCGTCAGCGTGGAAGCGACAGTTGATTAGACAAAGAAGACCCCGCCCTTCAAGACCTCATCGAACGCTTCCTGCGTGCTGTTCCGCTGAAGTATCCGAACTTGCCAGAGATAGAATGACCGAACCACTTGGCCTTCAGAAGCAGGCACTTCGCGGTAGGCCGTTCCGCACGACACTAAGGCTGCACCACAGGCCCCACTCAGCTGCGTCGGCCGCACCGGCCCCCAGCCCGAGTTCCAATGGGAATAATCCGCCACCACTTGTTCACCCTCTAGGACCTCAAGCATACCGCCCTCTTGGCGCACCTCGATTTGATCAGTATGCACGAGAGTAGGCACAAATAATCTAGATGGATAGAGGTGCAGTTGCAGGTATCCCATGCGATCAAAGTCAACCCGTCCCGCCAAAGGCAAAGACGCCGACGGGTCGTCCAAGAGCTCATCGATAGGCATTCTACGCAGCCATATCTTTCCGTCGAGTGGCTTCGTAGGAGCGCTCGACAGCGTAGGCATGTCGTGCCAGTAGGTGTCGAGATGTACTGCCAAGTCCTGATCCGCCACCTCACTGTCACCGACCTGCAACCAACGCACCAGCGATACCTCAACACAACGCCCCATCGTCATCTCTACGGGAGAGCTGAGCGCAACTAACTCATCACCGGGCCGCTCGGCTGCAACGCGGTCGACGACACCTCGCAGGATTTCCTCAATCACCTTTGAGCCCCCACTGAAGTCCCCCCGAATCAGCCCCCATGCCGGACGTGACGGACTCAGCGCAGCCAGCGCTGGATGAACGGGCAGTGCTTTAAGCGCGTAATGGCGAACGACGCCGGCCGGCAGCCCCCACAACTGTTCTCCTACCACCAAGGTACGCAGATAGGCAGAAATCCCACGAAGGGCGGCACGACTCGAGTACGGCCCCACGAATCCTTCGCCCAGCGACCGCGCAAAGTGCCAGAAGTCCCCCTGTATGGGCGACTCAGGATAAGCCGTCTGGTTCTGAGTCCATTCGAACGCCATCTGGCGGATTAGCGGGAGCGAGGTCCGATTCTCTAGCCGGCTCAGATTCGTTCGTAAGTTCCTGGCCAGTTGCAGCCCCTGCATGCCATCGAAGTCAGCAGGGATCTCGAAGTCTGGCGGCGCCACTTTAAGGTCGACATCGAGCGCCTGCGCCTCAAAACCGAGGGTCTGTAAGAACAGGTTGGACAGCAGGGACGGTTTGGGTGTTCGCTTCAACAAGTCCAGATTGGCAACGTATCCCTCCACCGCCGCAGCAATCCAGAAAATGCAAAGCGCCTCGACGACTTCCGCCTCAAGCTTGCACGAGTTCAGTAATCTCAGGAGCGCAGCCTCGGTTTCTGCCGCTGTGGCAGGGGCGCCCAGTCGTTTTGCCAACTCCTGCATTGTCCACCATCGGCCTGCAGGTATTGGCCATCCGAGACGAGCAATGAGAATTCGAAGATCGTCCATCACTCCTCCTGAAGGTCTGCTGTCGCCAGTTCGACTCCCCAGCACGGCATAGTCAGGGGTAGCGTTCGAGTATCTTCGAGCACGCAATCGACCATCACCTGCGCAAATGCGACCGCTTCATCAATGCGCTTTTGCTTCGCATAGAAATAGACCATGGCTTCGCCCGGAGCCAATCTCGGCCGCTCTGGCTCACCGAACATGGAATAGGTCGTTTCACTTACGAATTCGTCACATCGCTTCGGGTAATGCTTCGCCACAAGGTCCAACCGTGCCAACGTCTTCTCTTCGCCCTCCATGAAGTTCATCCACCCGCCACTGTTGATCTGTGCCTCCACGAGATACTTCCAAGCCGCCCTCAGACCACTCATTTTGCGTCTGGTGTGGAAGGCGTGACCGGACATATGAAGTAAACCACGGCCCAGCCCCCGGGCCGACAACAACGGAACATCGAGCACCTCTAGAAGCCGCTTCCCTTGACCGTTACCCTCCCAATACCGATACCAGTCCTGTAGCACCGCTTCGTCGTCGTAGCCACGACCCGAGAGACGATCCAGCAAAGCCTCCAGTTGTTCGGGTTCGAAGGCTGAGACGTCACCATCAAAAGGTTTTCGATCGGTGTTAGAACGAGGATGTTCCTCGCGATCCAGCACACCGATATCCCATCCTCCGTGAGCGATGAGTTCCTGCAGTCGCTCAGCGGCACCCGGAATACCCTCCTTGGAAAGGCGCTGCAGCACGTTGCCAACATTCGGATGCAACCCTGTGCGCATCAGCGCGTCAAGCTGCCAGCCAGACTTCACTCCGTGCTCAATGTAAGCACTCAGACTATTCTCAGCCGCAGTCCACTGCCCCGCGCTCAGATGCTCCTCATACTTGGTCACTAATGCGGCAGGAGCCAGCTTGGCCAGCAACACGTCTGCCTCGGCCAACACATGTCGGGTACCACTGCCGTCCGTGTAGTCGAGCACCGAGTGGACTTGAGAAGCCACCTGCGCCAGCAGTTGGCGTGCAGCCTCTGGCGCGTGGTCGACCAGGAAGCCTATCGCATCAAGAGTCTTGCTCAACGTCGGGTCTTTGCGATGCGAAAAGCCAGTTGCCAGCTCCCAGGTCTGTCGACATAGTTTACGCGCGGGGTCCCCCAAACCATGCGCAACGGCGATTCCACACAGTTGCAGCGGCGTCTGCAAATGCACGCTGGTCTCCTGACGAACTTCCGCATCAAAAAGCTCGTGTTGGGATCTCACAAAGGTTGCGGCGGCCTCATGAGACATCTTCGTCAAACGTCCAGAGGCATACTGCTCACGGAAGGACACGGCATCGAACCATTTGAAGGTCCGTGAGGCGGACAACGTAGCTTCGGTCAGATCAGCTTCGACGTCATGGCCTAACAGGATGCTGCCGAGTCGGACATCACAGGCCACGCGATGCAGCGCTGCCCGAAAATCATCAGCCGACGATTGCCAGTCGTAGCTTTGTCGAAAATGTCGGTACTCGAGCGGCTCCAGTAACTCATAGAGGTCGTGGAAATCCACAAACTCTCCTCGCCACCAGCGATTCGCAACCTGTGTCGCGACGCCCGAAAGGGCATTCAGGAAGTCTGTAATGCTTTCTCGGTCCGCATAGATTGGTGCGCGTACAATGCTGAATTCAGTTTGCGCCTCTGCGGCCATGCAAAAACTCAAATGCACGGTACTGAAAAACCAGTGGTGTACCAACCTCGCCAGCCCCAGCCTCCGTTTACGGTAGTCCAGCTCCAGCCAATCAATCGGGATATCCGCGCTCAATGGCGTCACAGACCGTGTGCAGCCAGCCCTGATAGCAGCAACAAAGGGTGTCGTCGAGAGCTCATTGAAGTCGGGACGCTCGACAATGTTGACATTGACTTGAGCCGCAGCTCGGAGGCAGGCATCGCTGACCACATGCTTGCGCCAGCCGTCACCCATCGACGCTGCGAGTGACATCAATTCGTCCAGTTGCCCCTCTGCGGCCATCAACCGTACGCACGGCAACCACCATTCCGGATGAGCCCGTGTTGCAAGCTGCGTGAGCCACTCCGGGGTGGTCCCTACTGCACCCAACTGCGCAAACGCAGCAGCCAGGAATCTGAAAGCATCCAAACCGCTCCCCGTCGCATACTGGCTCGAGAACCGACTCGCACCTCGGAAGCGTCGCAGCGTTTCTTCACCACACATCTCAGCCACGGTATGGTCGCCGCGCGATTGCAGCGCAAGTCCCAACGCCGCTACAAGTTCTATTTCCGCCTCGTGCCTGGAAGCAACGTTTTCTTGGATCACTCCATCGTCCGGCGCCAGCGTCCACGTATAGGAAGCCAGTCGAGCCATGTCCTCGTCCGGCATCTGGTATTTGCTGCCCTCAATCATGCGGTCCTTCAAGTGCTGAAGGCGATAGGCCTGCGCGAACTCAGCCCGGTCAAGCGCTGCAGTTACGGCGTCGGTGATCAATGTGTCGAATAGCGACTGCGGATAACCCTCTTCCAGGCGCTGTAGCACCCAGTCACGGGTCAAACCGGCGATAAGATTGCCTGGATCACCGAGCTGCGCCTGGATCGTCCAGAGCCAGTTCACCCTCAACGCGTCGGGCGCCAAAGTCTCTAGCCAATGCGCAACCTGCGGCCTCAGTTCAGCGATACGATCGGAGTATCCATCGGTCGAGCGCACGTATACGGCAAGACTCTCGTGAAAGACCTTCAGCCCAGCGGCCGACGAATGAAGCAGATGTGCAACCTTCTCGATTTCCGGCGCAGCCAGCCCCATCGCGGTAGCGATCTCAGCGAATGCGGTTCGCGGCCAGAAGAACGGAAAGGCGCATACCAATCGCAGGGCATCTTTCGAGCTAGGAGAAAGACGCTCCCACAGTGATCCGTAATAGAACTTCGCTTCTTGGCTCAGATCACCAGTGAGTTGTTCGACGTCCCATCGCGTAACCTTGCCACCAGCAAGCACCAGTGCAGAGGTTGCGTAAATGACATGCAGCGGATGCCCATTGGTCCTGGCGCGGAGCGCGGCAGCAGCACTTTGCAACTCCTGCTTGATAGCTGCCTCATGTATTGCGGAAGCTCTAAACGTTTCAGCCTTACTCTCCTCACCATGAGGTTCCGGTTCCTCAAGCTCTACGGGCTCAAGACGCGTGCTCAACCGACCGGTCTGCACTGCCTGTTGCAGGTATGAAAGGACGGCGTCGCCGGACATGGGCGGGAGCATCTTCCAATTTGCCCTGGGCGCTGCTACCAAAAGGTCGGCAGGCAATTGAGTGTCGTCCACTGGCTGTGTACCGACCAGCAGCACCAAGTTCTCAGGGCAAGGCACCAACTGAGAAAACAAGTCCTCAAGCGGTTGTTTGTCTGCAGCATGGATGCGCCATACGTGGTCAAGACCGTCCAAGATCAGCACGAACGGTTTGTCGAGCGACTTGTAGTGGGATGCAGCGGCTTCCAATAACGCTCGTAGGCTGTCTGAGGTAGAAGGAACGTTCGGATTAAATCGTTTGATCTGCGACCGGATGGACTCCTCGACAACGTAGCTGTGTACGCGATCCCGACCACGCTCCGTCGTGGACAAAAAGTAGTGGTGGCGTACAGTTGGAATATCTTTCTCGGCAAACGTGTCGCACAGAGCGCTGAGGTAGGTGCTCTTGCCACGGCCTGGCGGCCCAGTCAAGACAATCGCCTTACCGGCCGAGCGCATGGCTTCCTCGACGAATTCGCGATGGAAGACTGCATCGGGCACCTCATACCCCTTGGGGACTGCAAAATCCTCGGGCAGCGGTGCAGGCGGCGTCGCTTGAAGGATCGCGCGAAGCTCTGGCAACGTAATCCAGCCGGACGGCGGCGGAGAGTCCTTCTGAGTAGCCCAGTTCAACGCAAGGGTTTTGAGTATGGCGATGCCCTCCGGCGTGCCATGCGCGCGTAACCTTGCGTCAATCTCGTGCTCAAGGGTTTCGTAACCCTTATCGCTGTGCGTGATCTGCAACTGGTCGAGAAACTTCTTGCAGTCGTTCTCGTCGCCAAGCTCGGCGATAAGCGCCGCGCGCCTCGGACCAGCAACTTTGGAAAAATCAATCTTGCCGTTCGATAGGCAGACTTCGATCTCGGCATCTGGTCGGCGATTGGTCAGCAGAGAGATCTCGCCGATCCGCGCGGGGTCCAGCGACCTGTATGCGTCGTACCATTTTTTCAACATCGACCGGGACCGCTCTGTCTTACCAGACTTTTCAAGCAACCAATCCCAGGACAGCGGATGTGCATCAGAGTTTGGCGTGAACTTTACCTGCTTGAGATCCTGCAGACCGTCTGAACGCTCCACCACGATGTCATCCAGCCCCATCGGTGCATCCGCCTCGACGTCACATTCGAACTTGACCTTTGCGTAGCGACTCGGCGCATCTAGCCAGTCGCACAACACCCTCAACCCCTGCCTATTCTGATAGATGTAGCCGGCAGCGGTGATCGCCGTGTTCTTAATATTCTCAGTCATCGTTTACGGTCCTTTGCACCGCGATTAAATGTCGGCCCACATCCGTGCGGTACAAAACCGGCGCCAATCGGATCATCAACTGACGTTTCAGATAGGCAAGCGCATCGCTGTCGAGGTTCAGGCTTTTCAAATGTTCGAGCAACTCGCTTTGCCCAGGTTGGCCGAAGGCCAAGCGATAGAGAGACAGCACCTTCTGCATATTCGGATAACGCCGTGCCTCCTCGCTGAAGGCTAGGCTTGGGATCAGGCGACGAATCTTCGCTTCGCCCAGCGGATAGTGCCAGTAAGGCACCAAGTCAGTGCCCCAGGCCGGGCTCTCGGCAGACTTGAACAGGTGTTCCCAACTAGTTGAAGGCGTTTCGCCCCCTGCCACTGCCTGTACCACCCGCCGCCTGACCACAAGCGACTGGTAGCGATTGACCCGCCCTTCACGTTGTTCCAGATCGATGGGGTTGCTGGGCAGGTTCCAGTGCACCACCTCACTACAGTACCAGTGAAAGTCCAGCCCCTCCTGCCCGATGGAGGTCGATGCCAGGACGAAGGGGCGAAACGGCGAGTTGAAGCTTTCCCGAATGCTCACAATGCGAACCTGGCCGGCATCGTCCGTAGCCTTTTGCGCGCCCAGCGGCACTGCGTAATGGCAGCGCAGGTGGGTGTCGTCCTGGTCGCGGTCGAGCTTCCATACCTTCACGCTCGACGGCGAGGTACGCAGCACGTTTTCCAGGGTCGACACCACGCCCTCGAGCGAGCGGTTGGGGGCCAGCAGATAGAGGTATTCCTCCAGCATCGCCTGAATACCGCCCTCGGCGCAGTAGCGGACAATGCCGCGCCAGGGGTGCTCGGCGTCCAGCCGCCTGGCGATAGTACTGCCGGCCACCCCGTTGAACAGGCTCACGAATCCCAGCGCCACTCGGATGACAGGCCCATGCAGGCAGTCTTGGTTCGGGTAATACTGCTTGAGGGCACGGTGTGCACAGATCGCCGGCGACCCCAGCGCAAGCTTGGCAAGGTACTCCGGTAGGTCGGCCGGCATGGCGCCAAGGTCTTCCAGTTGCTCGAAGCGACGGGCAATCTCAGCCGCTCGCAGGTGCATTCCCCCGGACAGCAGATTCGACAGCACTTCGAGCCAGTCACTGGTCCAGCCCTCATGAACGTCGTCCAGCAACATCGGCGCGAACAGATACCAATGATGGCTGTTGTGCCCTCCCCTATGGCTGCGTTTGAACGGCGCCAGCTGCTGCTTGAAGTGCCGAGTCAATTCGGCGACTCGCTGCTGCAGGGTGATTGCCGAACGCTGGACAGGGATTTCGATCAGGCAGCGCGCAGGATAGATCAATGACCAGTTCGCCAAGTCGCCACTGTCAAGCTTGATCACGGCGCGCCGCTGCTGCGCATGGGTGTCTTGCGCGTCCTGGCTCAAGCCCGCGCGGCGCCTGCTGAAGTACTCGGGCTTGTCGGCGATGTGCTGCTGAACCCGCCGCTCCGCCTCGTAACTGACCAGGCCACTGACCATCCTCGGCACCATGGCCCATGAGGAGAACAACAGCGTTTTGCTGAACTGTTCATGGCCTGCGAAAAACCCGTCGAGCGGATAGTGCGGCCAGCTGGGCGGCAGCCACAGCAGCATTTCCGGGCCGGCTTTGCGTCCTTGTGCGAACAGGTGATTGGTCAGCCAGCGAACTTGGGGGTTGGGTGCTTCGCGGGCAACGTCGAGGGTGAACTTGTGCACCCGCTCTCGGGGTAGCCAGAGCTGCTTGCTGGCGTTGATGCGCTTGAGCGTCTGCGGCGAGCGCTGGTAATGGCGCTGCAACAGCTGCTGGATGTTGTAACCGGTACTGAACGACAACGGCCAGGCCGCTGACTTGAAGAAACTCATGAGCTGGCTGGCCAGCTGACGCGCGCTGTCGTTTTCGAGGAGCACGGCGAGTCGGTCGAGTTCGACGTAGGCTCGGATATCGTCAGCCCGCAGTTCTGGCCCGGGCCGCGAGGGTGTAGCATCGATCAGACCATCGACATCCGGCGCTATCTGACCGCGTTCTGTACGGCAGATCAGCGGGCGCAACAAGTTTTCTACCGCTCTCCTGGGCGCGTCATCGAGGACCTTGGCGTTGACGCTGTCGGTCCTCAAAGTCAGCAGTTCGGCCTGCAATGCCTTGCGCGCCGGCTCATACGCCTGCAGCGGCGACAGGCTCAGAAACGCCAGAATTTGTTTCAGTTTGCTCAAGTGGCTGTCATCGTTCTCGTCGTCCGCCACCGTGCTCATGGCCTTGAACGGCGTGGCCGAGAGCAGCAGCACCTTGCAGTCGCGCTCGCGGCTGAAGATCTCCCGGGCAATCAGCGAGTGCTCGTTGTCCTCGGCTTGGTCCAGCAGGCTTTCGAAGCGCTGGAACTCATCGAGAATGAACAGGTCGGCACGCAACTGCGTGGCGCAGCAGTGCGCGAACAGCACCCGCAGCTTGCGCATCATCTCGCGCTTGCTGGCGCGGTGGCGCTGGGCACGCAGGCCGGCAACGCTGCGCAACTGCTCCAGTAGGGTCGGCCCCTGGTCTGGCTGCGCACAGTCGATCTGCGCAAGGAAGGCGTCCAGGATCGACTTGAGCAAGCCTTGTCGCTCGATTTGGCGAAGCTCATCCTCCCATCCCTTGGCGTCCTGCACCCGGTCCTGAAACAGCGCCGTCAAGCTGCGACGCGAGCCTTTCAACTGCGGATGGCGCAGCAACGCCGCCAGGATGATGCCCCGCTCACGCCGATTGCCAGTGCCCTTGGTCAACGCAAAGGACGTGGCCGGGGTGAGCGTGCATATTTCCAGCACCGCACCTTCCTGCTCGGGCTGACAAAGGGCGACGTGGGCCAGGCGTTCATAGGAAGGCTGACGAACCCAGCCACTACCACAGGGAAACACCGCCAGCTTGGTCAAGTTTTCGGCGGCCAGGCTCAGGTTGGAGCAGATATAGGTGACCCGCATGGGTTCGCGCTTGCGCCAGTCGCGCAACATCGACACGATCAAGCCCTTAGCAACGATCGTCTTGCCCAGCCCCACCTCGTCGGCGACCAGCACCCGTCCACCATGCTGCGGATCATTGAACTGCGCACTGATGCGCTCGACTGTGGCGCGCTGAAAATCCTTGAGCTTGCACCAGGTGCCCTGCAGGGCAAGCTCGATGCTTTCGCGGTCCGATACACACCCGGTCATGCCTTGCTCCTCGAAAACGCTTGGTACTGTGCCCACAAGCTGTGGAGATCCGGGGGAATCAGGTTCTCGGTTTCGGCCAGTTTCGCCAGGATGTCGTCGATGCGTTGCAGCTTTTGCGGCTGGCGGGCGGCGCATCGCAGCAGCGCTTCATGCAGCGGACCGTTGAACATCTGACCGATGAACGCGTCGGCATCACTGCCGTTGACTCCCCTTTCCCTTTCGCAGGGGGCGACTTGGTGCACATGCGTGGGGCTAAGCAGCATGTGAAGGTAGGCGAGCAGCTTGTGTGGGCTGTCGATCAGGGTAGTGGTGATGTGCTGCTCCCGGTTGTCGCCACCGTCGATTTCCAGGCGCAGCTTGATCACCAGCTCACTCGTCACCTCGGCCCCGGCGACCACCCGCAGAATAAGGAAGGCGCTGAGCTGGGTGAGCCCCACACCCTCCCACTCCAGGCGCGGGGCCAACACCTGAGGCTGCCCACTGACCAGCGGCTGCGCCTCGATCACCCAGTTGTCATCGGGCACCAGTACCTCTGTCGGGCATTCGATGACGCAGCGGTAGGTGCCATTGGCATCAGCCGCTGCGCGCATGCACCAGTCGGCCTGGATCAACCGGTACAACAGCCTACGCAGACACTCTTCGGTTGGCTGCTCGGGCTGCAACGACAATGTGCCAAAGCTATGGGGTAGGAAAATTCCCTTGGCTTCCTGCTCGTTGCCCACCAACTCGTCACGCAGTTGCTGCGCCGACTGCCGGGCGATGCCGCTCGACAGGCGCAACATGAACTCGGTATTGCGCGGCTGCGCACCGATGCTGCCCAGTGCAGCCCTGGTGGCATTGGCCGACCCCACATGCCAGTGGCTGATCGGCCCCTCCTGCAGCAGTACCATCTTGGCGTGCAGATCCTGTGGACGAGCGTGGCTGAGTTCATCCTCGCCGTCGATCAGTCTGGGGTTGAGCGCGAAGCATTCCCAGCCTTGCAACCGCTCCTGACCAAGGCGCTCGAGTTCCTGCGCGCGACTGAACAGCCAACGGCGCTCGCAACCCTGTTTGAGCTGATCAAGGGCATCGGGGTGCAGAAACGGCGACATAACCATCACGGTGTCAGCGTTCGGACACGACAGCAGCGGCGACTGCCCGGGTTGCTCGGGCAAGGTGCTCAAGGCACTGAAGCCATCCGGTCTGTCCCAGGTAACACGCGGCAGCTCCTTTGCCAGCAACGCCAGCTCGCTGCGAAAGTCTTCGGTGCCAGCCATCAATGACTTGAGCAGCGCCACCAGCCCTTGGTTGTCGTCACTGCGGGCACCGGCCAGCTCGCCTTCCAGGGCGACCGCAAGGTCCCAGCTGCGGTCGAAGGTCAGGTTGCGCGACAGTACCAGCAGCCGGTAACGCACCTTCTTGGCCGGACCGGTGAAGCGCAGCAGCCACAGCTTTGGATGGAAGGCACTGAAGGGTTGCGTCGGCACCTGGGGCGCCAACAGGGGTTCGAGCAACGAAAAAAGCAGATTGAACTGGCGCGGTACCTTGATGCCTCCCTGCTGGAAGAACACCTTGACCTTGCCCTTGAGCTGGCTGATGGCCTCGAGCAGCGCCAACTTGTCGGCCTTCAGGTCGCCTTCAGGCGTGCAATTGAACGACAGCGCCAATGGGAGACACAGCAAGGTCTCCAGATCCAGCGAGTAGGTCGTCGCCACCGCGTGGCTCAAGGTAAAACCTTCAGGCGCGGTGAGCTTATCGCCGTAGTCGATACGGTCGGAATACGGATTTAGCATGCCAGGCCCTCCTGAACATCCCTCAGTACGCTGCGCACCTGTGCCCAGCGGTAATCCAGCCGCGACATACCATGCCATTCGAAGCCCTCGGGCAGGCGCCTGTTGAGGATGCTGCGCTGGTTCTTGTTGGACCTGGCCTGCGCTTCGACCAAACTGTCCAACGCGTCCTCCCGTACATTACCGGCAAGGCCTCTGGCCCAGTTTTCAAGAAATGCCCGGGTGTGTCCGGCCAGCGAAACCTGGGTGTGGGCTAGCCATTGATCGACCTGCTGCGGTTGGGCATGAGCCTTCGAGCGCCAGCTGTCCCAGTATTGGCTGTAGGTATCCAGCAATGCCCGGTGTTCGGCGCTGTTACGCACCAGCAGCATGTTCAAGCGCAGATGGGCACCGTAAATCAGCTCACTGAACGCCTGTGCCTTGGCCACGCTGTCGCGGGCTTGGCTAGACAGTTGCGCCTGATCGCCCACCCAGGCTGCCAACGCAGGAAACCCGCCCTGGCCCTTGACCAGCGCCTGCTCGCGCAGGCCGGACCTTTCAAGCTCAGTAACGAGGTTGTGCCCAGGCCCGGCCTTGAGTTTTTCGCTCAAGAAGCGCGCCTCCGAACCGGTCAGCTCTATGCGGATGTCGTCAAGCCAGGTTGGCTCATGGCGATCCAGATGGACGAGGCTCGCCGGGCTATGAGCGTCGCCGTCATCCCCCGTCTCTTCCTGCGGGCCGGCCCAGGGCTCCTCTGCCGAGCCGATGGCCTGCGCGAACTGGCGCAGCGATCCTTGGGTATCGATCAGTTTCCAGGTGCGCAAGCCCACCCAATAAATGGACGATGGCTGTCGGGAAACCCGCTCGCCTTTTGACAGCGAGAAGCCGGAGATACCCGTCACACCAGAACCACGGTGGCGCTCCCTGAGAAGTTCTGAAAGGTACGCCTCTTGTTCGTCCAGGTAGTGGGCAAGTGTCTGCTTGCGCTGGCGTGCACAACTGAGCTGCAAGTAATCGCGGATGATCCGCGGCACGGTGATGAAGTACTTGGCCCGGGTCTGCAGAGTAGAAAAGCCCGGGAACATCAGGTCGGCGAATGCGTCGCGCAAGCCCCCGATGCCCAATTCGTCCAGCGTGCCGGGCTGCGCAAGCTGGCTGAGCGCATGTTTGACCCGCTCACGGTCTTCGTTGGAAAAGTCCACCCATCCCAGTTGGCTACGATTCGACACCCTGTCTCGCTCCTTGTTATGTAAGCGCTCCATGAACCCCACCTAACCAACGATGGGCAGAGCACTCAGCTATGTATTTGAGGTGTGCAATTCCACGGCAGCAGCGCTTCGTAGTCTTCCACTGAGGCCGCATGCGGCAAGCGCTCCAGTGCGTGGCGCAGCCACGCATAGGGTTCTTGGCCGTTGGCTTTGGCCGTTTCTAGCAAGCTGTAAAGTTGTGCGCTGGCAGTGGCACCTTTGGGCGTGTCACTGAACAACCAGTTCTTTCTGCCGATGACAAACGGGCGGATCGCTCGCTCGGCTGCGTTGTTGTCGATCGGTAAGCAGCCGTGCTCGACGTAGCGTTCCAACTTGCTCCAGTTGCTGGCCAAGTAGCCGATGGCCTTGCCCAAGGCATTCTGCGTCGTGACCTGAGGTTGCGTTTTCTCTACCCAGCTTTTCAGTTGAGCCAGCAATGGCAGGCTGCGCTCCATGCGGGCAGCCTTACGATCTTCATCGCTGCCGTCCTTAAGGTCGCGCTCGATGCCATACAGCTTGTTGATCAAATTCAGGGCGATGTCTGCGCGCCCGGTTTTACCCTTGGGCTGCACTTTCTGCGCTTCGACGAACTTGCGGCGTGCGTGCGCCCAACAGCCCAATCGCTCCACGCCGTCCTGCGCGGCCAGCGCGTTGTAACCGGCGTAGTCGTCGGCCATGACATAGCCGCGATAGCCATCCAACAGGCGCGTCGGCACCTCCTGCGCTCGGCTGGTGGCGTAGTCGAAAAGGATCACCGGGCGATCAGGTGGGCCGCCGGTTTGTACCCACATCCAGGATTGGCTGCAGGGCTCACGACCCGGCTCTTTCAACACCTGCACACGTGTTTCGTCACAGTGGATGATCCGACTGCTCGACAGGCTTTCGCGCATCAGATTCAGCAGCGGTTGGAAGTGCTCGCTGCATTGAATCACCCAGCGTGCCAAGGTTTGGCGCGAGATATCGATACCGTGGCGCCCCAACACTTTTTCGAAGCGATGAAGCGGCAAGCTGTCTACGTATTTGGTGGTGAGCAGCATGGCCAGCACACTCGGGCTAGCCATGCTCTTCTCGATCACCTGGGCAGGCTTGTCCGCCGTTACGGGCGCTGACTCGCAGTTGCGGCAGCCATACACCTTGCGAACATGTTTGATGACGCGAATCTGCATCGGGACGATTTCAAGCTGTTCGCTGACCTCTTCACCGATGGCATGTTTGCGGCAGCCACAAGCGCACGTCAGCTCATGCTCGGGCAGTTCGTGGACAACCTCGATACGCGGCAAATCAGCCGGCAGAGGTTTGCGTTTACCACGGCGCTTGGTCGGTGCAACGACTTCTTCATCGCCAGCCTCATCCAAGGGTTCTGCCAGGCTTTCCGCTTCGTCGAAGAGCGGCAACTGTGGCATCGCCGCATCGCTTGTCTGCTCGGTCTTGCGTCCGAACAGGCGCTGGCGCAACAGCGCAACTTCCTCTTCGAGATGAACGATCTTGCCCTTGTCGGACGCGCGCTCGTTGATCATCTGCTCAAGCAGTTGCTTGAGCAGAACAGGATCGTCAGGGAGGTCTTCGGGCATGGAAATCATGCCGCGGATTATACCGAATCAGGCGACGTATCGAGGCGTCAAAACCTGATGCGGACGGTTGCGCCAGAGGTCGAAGCCGTCGAGTAGCCAGTTCAGTTCCTGAACGGTCAGTACGATGGCCACGTCAGTCGGATCGGGTGAGGTTTTGAACCGTTCGGAGTCCAGGCGTTTGAGCCAGAGGCAGAAGCCGTTGCGTTCCCAGTACAAGATCTTCACGCGGTTGCGCGGCTTGTTGAGAAAGACGAAAAGCACCGGGTCGAACACCGCCACTTTGATATCGAGTTCGACCAGCGCAGCCAGGCCATCGATGGACTTTCGGAAGTCGACGGGCTTGGGGTAGAGGTACACTTTTTCGACTTTGGCGTCGGGTCGCATCATGGTCGGCGAACTCCAGAAAGAAATCGGGAGCACAGCATCGGGGATTAGGTAAGCGCTTTGAATGTGGGGTTCATGGAGCGCTTACCTTGTTATCTTCCCGCAGAGGCCTCAGGCTATAGATAGTCTTTGGCCACCGCTCGCTAAGCTCGTTCGTCTCAATGGACAAATATATCTGCAGATAGGCAGATCTTCTGCTTACATTTGAATAGTAACTTGCTTGTCAATCTGAATTTTGAACATGCTCA
>NZ_JBICMM010000050.1:0-2877 GCF_043106425.1 Pseudomonas sp. FYR_2 | reverse complement strand
TTTTCCTTAGCCATCGATACAATCCTCCGCAGAAGAAATAGTCTTGCACTGATAAAACAAAGGCAGATATTTTCATATCTGCCTTGTTTATATGGAGCTCTTGAGCGGATTTGAACCGCTGACCTCACCCTTACCAAGGGTGTGCTCTACCAACTGAGCTACAAGAGCGAAACACTTTGCGCAAAATCCGGCAAACTTGGAGCGGGTAGCGGGAATCGAACCCGCATCATCAGCTTGGAAGGCTGAGGTTCTACCACTAAACTATACCCGCGGAGCTTGCGGCTCTCGCTAAAACTGGTGGAGGGAGAAGGATTCGAACCTTCGAAGCTCTCGCAACGGATTTACAGTCCGTCCCCTTTGACCGCTCGGGAATCCCTCCAGATGTGGCCTGCATTCTATTTGTTTGCCGCCCTAGTGTCAAGCGTTTTTTCAAATTTTTTCAATCAAATCTGAAACTTAGCTGCTTTGACACCGCTTCCAGTTCTACCACCTGAGTAGTGTTCCCTGTGAAGCGGGCGCCATTCTATCAAGCTATTCGCCAGTTGCAATACCCTGGCAGAAAATAATTTTATGTTTTAAGTCTTTGAAATCATTGGAAAGAGCTGAGAGCACCGTTTGGTCCAGCAAACGCTCGCTTTCCGGTGCGACCTTGAGCCAGCGCCCATCTGCCCCCGGCAGCTGCCCCACCACTGGCAACGTCGCAATATCCAGGCTCAAGAGGCGCTGACGAAGCGCATCCAGCTGCCCCTGCCCCATTACCCCGCCCACTACCAGGCATTCATCACGACGCTTGGGCGGCGCCGACACGCCTGTTTCACGCAGCAGGCGAATTTCTTGCTGATTCCCCTTGTACAGAGACAGCGGGGCGACTTCCTTGACCTTCAGCGGGGCTTCCTGCTGGTGCCACACGTAATAGAAGACGTTGAGCACCAGTAACAGCAGAAACAACCAACGCATAGGCACCTCAATCCAATGGGCAGGCCATGGCCAGGCCAACGAAAACCAGGTCTGGCACAACACGCGCCAGGGGCACAGCCTCCCTTACCAGTGGCGCATCACCCCCAGTGAGAAATACCGTGAACGTGTCCCCCCACAGCGCACGCGCCTGATCAAGCTGGGTACGCGCAAAACCCTGGAGCATCAACACACAGCCGCGCTCGACCGCTTCGACGGTGGAGCGCCCGGGCGACAGACTGGTCAATGCACGCTCGGCGGAGGCATCGTCATAGCGGATACGCCGGGTATGGGTGCGCAGCTGGCTACGCATCAAAGGCATGCCCGGGCAGATGTAACCACCCAGATGCTCACCATCCGCCGCAACGAAGTCCGCTTTTGCGGCAGTGCCCAAGTCAATGACCAGACACGCGCCCTTTGCCAAATGAAATGCACCCAGCGCAGCCAGCCAACGATCCATACCCAGACGCTGATAATCGTCATAGCCATTGCGCACGCCGGCCATCTCCCGTGCCGGTTGCGCAACACGCGCCTGAACGGTAAACGCCCGGGCAATCAATGAACACAGGGCATCGGTTTCTTCCTCGCTGCGCACACTGACAATGCGACAGCCTGTAAGACGCACCGAAGCCAGCGCAGCCACTTCAGCGAGCAACGCCTGATCGGAATCGACGATCCCGCCACCTTCAATGACTGCATCAGCGGCATGGATTACCCGCCACTTGATGAAGCTGTTACCGCAATCGAGCTCAAGAATCATCACGCAACCTCAAACTGAGCTCACCACCACTGAAGCTCTTTTCCACTCCGTCCACCTCAAGGCGCAAGCCACCCTGCCCGTCGACGCCGAGAACCACACCATCAATATGCGTGCTGCCAGCAACCAGCGAAACATTGCGCCCCTGCCAAAGGTGCGCCTGCTCCCATTCTTCCAGGAATGCTGCAAATCCGTAGCGACGATGGCGTGCCAATTCATGCTGCAGCTGCTGACTGAGCGATGCCACTAAGTGATTGCGATCAATTGTCGCCCCCACCTCACGCCGCATCGAGGTCCACTGCTGATCGACCTGGTCATTTGCCTGCATGTTCACATTGATACCGATACCCAGCACCACATGGCAGACATCGGCGGGGTCGCCCACTAGTTCCAGGAGAATGCCAGTAATCTTCTGCCCGCGAACCAGCACATCGTTGGGCCATTTGAGCCCTACCTCTTTTACGCCAAACGCCTGCAGGGTACGCATTACAGCCAATCCCACCACCAGGCTCAAACCTTCGAGCTGACGCATGCCGCCATCCACTCGCAATACAAGGCTGTAATAGAGGTTTTCGGCAAATGGGCTGATCCACTGACGGCCACGCCGGCCGCGGCCGGCACTCTGCCGCTCGGCCAGCACGATAAACGGAGCTGCCTGCCCTTGGCCGGCAAGCCGCAAACCTTCCGCATTGGTCGAATCAATAGATTCGTGGATGAACACTGGCCACTGCTCGCCTTTGGCATAACCGGCGATTGCCTGCGCTTCGAGCAAGGCGAGCGGTGCCGCCAGCTGATAGCCGCGCCCACGAACCTTGTGAATGGTGAGGTTCAGTTCACCCTCCAGGTGCTGCAGCTGCTTCCAAACGGCACTGCGACTCACCCCGAGGGCTGCCCCCAGGGCTTCACCGGAATGGAACCGGCCATCCTTGAGGAGATTCAACAACTTCAGCATGCCAGTCTCGACTTGGAATAAGGCAGGCATGATAGCCATGGGCTGTTGGCTTGCATAGGAAAAGGGCCCGTAAGTGCGGCCTTGTGTCGCGATCCCTGTGGGTTTCGGCTTTGGCCGCGAAGCAAGCGACGCGGAGGATGGCACCGGCTTTGCCGGTGTTCGGGGCTAAAGCCGGTCCTACAGGGATCTGGGCAAGGCCAAGACTTGCGTGAGA
>NZ_JBICMM010000004.1:0-440 GCF_043106425.1 Pseudomonas sp. FYR_2 | reverse complement strand
TCGCCACCTTCGGTTACCGAAGGAGTCGCAGTCAGCTTGGCCACCACTTCGTCGATGGTGTCCGAGATTTCAACGGTAGCCGGGCCACCCAAGGCCAGCTTCTCGAAAGTGGCGCCGGAAACTGTAGCATCGGTCACGCTGAGCGTAATGGAGCCGGCGTCTTTGTAGACGTCGTCGCCCTGGGCCGAGGTTTTGTACTCGACCTCGGTTTTACCCGCCTCGATGGTCACGGTGTCGCCGTTCGACAGTGTTACGGTCAAGGGACGGTCCAGCGCTTGGCTTACTTTAACAGTGAAGGAAGGCTGCTGGTCTTCGGTCACATTACCGTTGCTGACGATGCTTACGGCGACGGTATCGATGCTGTCATTGATGACGGTCGAAGCTGGGGTCGGATTCGGGGTCAGTTGTTCAAAGTTGCCGCCAGTAGCGCCCTCGATGGT
>NZ_JBICMM010000049.1:0-13352 GCF_043106425.1 Pseudomonas sp. FYR_2 | reverse complement strand
CAACAGAATCAGGCCTTCAGCGCCTTCTTCGGGTAAATGTCATACCGGCTCGACTTACCCTCCAGGCTATGGCTGGGCTTGGGCCCATCAATGATCGGCGCCTTGCGCGGCCGCTTCACCACCACCCGGTGGCTGGCCAGTGCCAGGGCGGCTTCGAGCAGGGCCGGGGCGTCCAGGTCATCCCCCACCAAGGGCCGGAACACGCGCATTTCCTTTTTCACCAAGGCGCTCTTGTCCCGGTGCGGGAACATCGGGTCGAGGTAGATCACCTGCGGCGCCTCCCCTTCCCAGCTGCGCATGCGCTCGATGGCGTTGCCGGTCAGCAAGCGCATGCGCCCGACAATCGGCCCAACTTCTTCATCCACACGGGCTCGCGCAAGGCCATCCTCCAGCAACGCGGCAATCAGCGGCTGGCGCTCGATCAGGGTCATCTGGCAGCCCAGGCTGGCCAGCACGAATGCGTCCTTGCCCAAGCCTGCCGTGGCATCCAGCACCTGCGGCCGCACGCCTTGGGCAATGCCCACGGCCTTGGCGATCATCTGCCCGTTGCCACCGCCAAACTGGCGCCGGTGCGCCGCCTGGCCTTCAACGAAGTCCACCCGCACCGGCCCCGGTGCCTGCGGGCCCAGTTGCTGAATCTGCAAACCCTCGGCGCCCACCTGCACGGCGAAGCCGGCGCTATCGTCCTGTAGCGGCAGGCTTAGACGCTCGGCCCACGCCTTGGCCTGTTCCGCATACTCAGTCGACATCGCTTCGACCCTGATACCCGTGCCTTGCTCTTCCATCGTCCACACCTAAAAAGTCAAACCAAGCCTTAATGAATCGGCAGCCACGGCCGATACAGGCAATATCCCGCTATTCTGCCAGAGCACAACGCGCGCGACTGCCATGTCAGATACTCTTCCCATCGGCTTGACCTACTTGTCGCCTGTCGGCAACTACAGTCAGCACAACACCCAGGCACTCGGGGGCGTCAGCCACCTGTGGCAGGACTTTTTTGCCCGGGCCATGGCCGAGCAGCAGGAAGAGCCCGTAGACAGCGTCAGCCAGTCGTTCGTGCAGTATGACCAGGACAGCGGCGAACCCATCGGCGGCGCCCGCGCACTGGCGCTGATCGACGCCCAGCGCGCCTGCCCGGTGCAAGACACCGAGGTGGCCCCGCCCGAACCGCTGTTCCTGCCCAAGGCAGAGCTTGAAGCCAAGCTGCTGCCCCCTGCTCCCGAGCCGTTCAGTGCCCTGGAACTGATCGAGCAGCAGCGTCAGCTTGATATCAGCAACAGCTGGATGCGCCCGGTGGTGATGAGCCAAGGCCAGCCGATTGCCGAACCCGGCCCAGGCCCTACCCCGCGCGCATTGTTCCTGCCCATCGCCGAATTCGAAACCGACCTGCTGGACCCGGCGCCCGAACCGTTTGATGACACAACCCTGGCCAAGCAGCAGAACGACCTGGAGTTCGATATCCACTGGGCACGCCCGTTGGTGCTGAACAACGTGCGCGTTCACGCCTGAGGCTAACGGCAGACCTGCCAGCGCCCCATGTCCAGATGAAAGTGGTTGTGGTGCGCGGCGTTGTAGCCCGGCCCCAGTACCGTGCTGAAGCTCTCGCAGGCCGCCTGCTGCAATTGCCGCAAGAATTCCGCCTTCTGCCCACCGGCCTGCCAGTCACGGGCCAGCACAATGCGCTGGCCGTCCTGCAGGCGAAAGCCACTGATATCCAGTGCATTGGCTGTGGCGTGCTGGCTCAAGCGGCCCTGCTTGCGGTGGTAGACGTTGCGGCAGGCAAAACTGCCCAAGTGATCCACCTGAGCCACCGACTGGCCCAACACCCGCTGTGCCACAGGCTGCAGACCATGGTTTTCAAACAGCGCATAGGCCACCGCCAGCGGGCAACTGGCCAGAAAGCTGCTGCTGAGCCGCGCTTGGCCGCCCTCGATGCGCCATACGTTTTGCAGCGGGCAGTTGGCGGAAGTCGGGCTGTCGGCTTGCGCCCGGTAACGCAGCTGGCTGGTTTCCAGCGCCTGTCGGCACAGCGCCGGGTCATCGCGCAGGCGTGCGAGCTTGTAAGGGGTCAGGACATTGGGCGGCTGGCGTACGTCCAGCGGCGCCCAAGGATTCCAGGCGGCGGGCAGACGCCAACCGGAGTACCAGGCCAGGCCGGCCAGCAGCAGCACGCCGGCCAACAGCGCCAGCACGGCCTTCATCAACGGCGGAACAGGTCGTTCAGCTGAGCGAATGGCAGTGCCTGCTCCCCGTAGCCGAATGTACCCTCATCGCGGATTTCCAGCGCAGCCCGGTGGAACGCCCCCAAGGCGGCGCGAGCCAGCGACGAGCCGACACTGATGCGGCGCACACCCAGGTCCTGCAACTGGTTCACGCTCAGCGGCACGCCTGCCATGCCCATCAACACGTTCACCGGGCGCGGCGCCAGGGCCTGCACCACCGCGCGAATTTCCTCGGCGGTACGCAGGCCCGGGGCGTAAAGCACATCGGCGCCGGCTTCGGCGTAGGCCTGCAAACGCTTGATGGTGTCGTCCAGGTCCATCCGCCCGTGCAGCAGGTTTTCTGCCCGGGCGCACAGGGTGAACGGGAACGGCAGGCTACGGGCAGCCTGCACCGCGGCGTGAACGCGCTCCACCGCCAGGCCAAAGTCATAGATGGGCGTTTCGCTACGGCCACTGGCATCCTCGATGGAGCCGCCCACCAAGCCCGCTTCAGCGGCACGCAAGATGGTATTGGCGCAATCCTCGGGCAGGTCGCCAAAGCCGTTTTCCAGGTCGGCAGCCACTGGCAAGGGGGTCGCATCGACAATCTCCCCGGCATTGTCCAGGGTGTCCTCCAGGTTCAAGGCACCTTCGGCATCCGGGCGGCCCAGGCTGAAGGCCAGGCCGGCACTGGTCGTGGCCAGCGCCTCGAAGCCCAGGCTGGCCAGCAACCTGGCGGAGCCGGCATCCCACGGGTTGGGGATGACGAACGCGCCATTACGTTCATGCAGTGCCTTGAAGGCTTCGGCTCGCAGGGTTTGCACATCCATGAATCAACCTCCGGCAGTCAGGGAAAGGTCAGAGTAGCCCCAATTGTTCGACCTCGGGCGCGCGCGGCAATTCAGGCAAAGAAGCGAGGCCCGGCAGGCGTGCCATCAGGCGTTGATGGAACCGCTGGGCCAGGGCTGCGGCCAGACGATTGTCCGAAGTGTGAAGGAAGATGTAAGGGCTGCGGCCCTCTTCGATCCAGGCGGCGACCTTTTCTACCCAAGGGGTAAGGAAGGCCTCGTTAGCCTCCAGCTCCGGGTGACCGATAAAGCGTACTTGCGGGTGCTGGCTGAAGGCTGCGGGGCGTGGTGGCACCTTGGGCTTCTTGGACTGCGCGTGCAAAACGGCCGTGTCACGCGAGGTGCAACTGAACAGCGCACGCGGGTCAAGGCAGATGCGCTCCACGCCGCGCTCGTGCAACAGGCGGTTGAGCAGGCGCTCGTCCTCACCCTTGGCGAAGAAGGCCTGGTTGCGAACTTCCACGGCCACCGGCGTACCGATTTCATCAAGGAAATGGCACAACTCGCCTAACCGTGATGGGCCGAACTGGGCCGGAAGCTGTAACCAGTATGGCGATACCCGCTGACCCAGCGGGGCCATCAGCCGGGTGAAATCGAAGGCAGCCTCAAGCTGGTCACGCAGATCGCCCTCGTGGCTGATGTCCCGCGGAAACTTGGCAGTGAAACGGAAGTGCTCGGGCATCACCTGCGCCCAGCGGGCAAGGGTGCCTGGGGCGGGGCGTGCGTAGAAGGTAGTATTGCCCTCGACAGCGTTGAACACCTGGCTGTAGAGGCCAAGCATCTCATTGCTGTTGGCGTCGGCGGGGTACAGGTAGTCCCGCCAGGCGTTTTCACTCCACGACGGGCAACCGAGAAAGTAAGGCAGTGGTGATGGACTCATCCATCAAATGTACAGGTCGAGCCCCAGTACTTCCATGTCCCAGTCGGTAAAACCTGCAGTGCTCAAGTAGCTGGCCAGTGCGGTAGCCGTGCGGCGGTCTCTGGCGCGGGGAAAGATCATGTCCTGCTGGCGGGCCGGCAGGCCACCGCTGCGACGGCGGGCGGTGGCTTCCACGGGTGCATCCTGGCTGTCTTCGATCACTTCTGCGTCGTCGATGGCCTCGTCACGCACCGCTGCCTTGCGCGGTGTGCGCTTGATCAGGTAGGACTGCGATGAGAAACCGTCGATACGCATGGCATGAATACTCAGGACCAATGATGGCAATCTAACAGCATCAGAGTTCCGTCGCTAATGCTTAAGTGATAACTGGACCACAGATCGCGCAGAAGGTTTTGCTTTCACCGGCAGTAACCGACGAACAGCATTCACTGCTTCTTCGGCGTAGCTACATTATCGCGCAGGTATACCGGTTGCGCTTGGTCGGCGTCGATTGCCTCGCCACGGGCCCAGGCAAAGCTTGCCAGGCTGAGGATGTCCAGTGCATTGGGCAAGGCACTGGCATTGCTGGCTGCAACTTGCACGGCCAGGCGCTCGGCATAGCCCCAACCGGTGCCGGCGCCAAACCACTCACCAGCGCTGTCGGCTGGAAGCGCCACGTGCTCGGGCGGCAGCACCGCCTCATGCCCGACCAGGCGCATTTCGCCCGCTGTGGCCTGGTAGCACCCCCAATACACTTCATCCATGCGCGCATCGATGGCGGCTGCCACCTGCTGCACGCCCTGCTCGCGCAATGCGCCCTGGGCCAGCGCGGCCAGGTTGGAAACCGGCAGCACCGGGCGCTCCAGGGCGAAGGCCAGGCCCTGTACCACGCCAATGGCAATACGCACGCCGGTGAAGGCGCCCGGGCCGCGGCCAAAGGCGATGGCGTCCAGTTGATTCAGCGCAACGCCCGACTCGGCCAGCAGCTGCTTGATCATCGGCAGCAGCTTCTGCGCGTGCTGACGTGGGATCACCTCGTAATGGCTGGTTACCTTGCCGTCATGCAGCAGCGCGACGGAACAGGCTTCGGTGGCGGTATCCAGGGCCAGCAGGGTGGTCATCGAACAGGTATCCAGGAGCAGGGAAAAGAGCGGCAGTATAAACGACAACGGCCCGCTAGCGGGCCGTTGTCGATGGGCGTCAGGCGCTGGATCAGCTCAGGGCTGCCAGGACCTTGGCGGTGATGGCTTCAACCGAGCCGACACCTTCGATGTGGCTGTACTTCGGCTTGCCGGCGTTGGCGGCCGACAGCTTCTGATAGAAGTCCACCAGCGGCTTGGTCTGGCTGTGGTAGACCGACAGGCGATGGCGAACGGTTTCTTCCTTGTCGTCGTCGCGCTGGATCAGGTCTTCGCCAGTCTCGTCGTCCTTGCCTTCCACTTTCGGCGGGTTGTACTGAATGTGGTAGGTGCGGCCCGAGGCCAGGTGCACGCGACGGCCCGCCATGCGGCCAACGATTTCTTCGTCGTCCACGGCAATTTCGACCACGGCGTCGATGTCGACACCGGCAGCGACCATGGCTTCGGCTTGCGGGATGGTGCGTGGGAAGCCGTCGAACAGGCAGCCGTTGGCGCAATCTGGCTGAGCGATGCGCTCCTTGACCAGGCTGATGATCAGCTCGTCGGAGACCAGCTGGCCGGCATCCATGACTTTCTTCAGCTCCAGGCCCAGCGGGGTGCCGGCCTTGACAGCGGCACGCAGCATGTCACCGGTGGAGATCTGTGGAATACCGAACTTTTCGGTGATGAACTTTGCCTGAGTACCTTTACCGGCCCCGGGAGCTCCCAGCAGAATTACGCGCATCTTGTGCTCCTCAAATTTTTTTATGAAATTCAATGGATTCGGCAACCAGGGCCAAGTCCGGAAAATCGGGTATGACCCAAAATCGGTCAGAAGGCTGCTCAAGATACACAGCGCCCGGCAGCCAGACAAGCGTCCCAAAGTTGCAGGAATGCGCCACTTGCGGCTGACCTGGCAGGTGGTTGCGCCCGGCGCAACCACCCTCCCCTTACCCATGCAGGCTCTGCACGGCACACATACTCGGCAGCCTGCACGTGCCCTCAGCCGGTGTTGCGCAGCCCGGCGGCAATGCCCGCCACGGTCACCAGCAAGGCCTGCTCCAACGGGCTGTCCAGAGCGGCTTCGCGGCTGCGCGAGCGGGCCAGCAACTCGGCCTGCAGGCGGTGCAGCGGGTCCAGGTAGGTGTTGCGCAGGCTGATGAATTCCAGCGTTTCGGGGCTGTGCGCCAGTAGCACCGGCTGCCCGGTCAGGCCCAGTACCACCTCGCAGGACTGCGACAATAGGTCGCGCAGGTGTGCACCTAAAGGAAGCAAGTGCGGTTGCACTAGACGTTCGTCGTAGGCCTCGGCAATTTGCGCATCAGCCTTGGCCAGCACCATCTCCAGCATGTCGATACGGGTGCGGAAGAACGGCCACTGTTCGCGCATCTGCGCCAGCAGCTCGCCCTGGCCACGGGCCAATGCGTTGCTCAGCGCGGTTTCCCAGCCCAACCAGGCTGGCAGCATCAGGCGCGTCTGGGTCCAGCCGAAAATCCACGGGATGGCCCGCAGGCTTTCGATGCCTCCAGCGCGGCGCTTGGCGGGGCGACTGCCCAGTGGCAGGCGCCCCAACTCTTGCTCTGGCGTCGACTGGCGGAAGTATTCGACAAAGTCGGGGTTGTCCCGCACCACGCTGCGGTAGGCCTTCACGCCATCGGCAGCCAGCTGGTCCATCACCTCGCGCCACGCGGGCTGCGGAGGCGGTGGTGGCAACAGCGTAGCTTCGAGCACGGCAGCCAGGTACAGGTTGAGGTTTTGCTCGGCAATGCCCGGCAAGCCGAACTTGAAGCGGATCATCTCGCCCTGCTCGGTGGTGCGGAAACGTCCCGCCACCGACCCCGGCGGTTGCGACAGGATCGCCGCGTGGGCGGGGCCACCGCCGCGCCCTACCGTGCCGCCACGGCCGTGGAACAGCAGCAGTTCAACCTGATGTTCGGCACAAATGCGCACCAGGTTTTCCTGGGCCCGGTACTGCGCCCAGGCCGCCGCCGTAGTGCCGGCGTCCTTGGCCGAGTCGGAGTAGCCAATCATCACTTCCTGCGGGCCGCGCAGCCCGGCGCGGTAGCCTGGTAGGCCGAGCAGTCGCTGCATCACGGGGCCAGCGTTGTCCAGATCGGCCAGGGTTTCGAACAGCGGTACCACGCGCATGGGGCGGGTAAGGCCGGCTTCCTTCAGTAGCAGTTGCACCGCCAGCACATCCGAAGCGGCACCGGCCATGGAAATGACGTAGGAGCCCAGGGAGGCAGCGGGTGCGGCGGCGACTTCGCGACAGGTGGCCAGCACTTCGGCGGTATCCGCTTGCGGCTTGAAATGCGCAGGTAGCAGGGGCCGACGGTTCTTCAGCTCGGCCTGGAGGAATTCGATGCGCTGCTCTTCATCCCAGTCGGCATAGCGCCCCAGGCCCAGGTAGTCGGTGATCTCGGTCAGTGCGTCGCGGTGGCGAGTGGCGTCCTGGCGCACATCCAGGCGACCCAGGAACAGGCCAAAGGTCACGGCGCGGCGCAGGCAGTCCAGCAGCGGGCCTTCGGCGATCACGCCCATGCCGCATTCGTGCAGCGACTGGTAGCACAGCTCCAGCGGTGCGATCAGGTCGCGGTTATCCACCAGCACGTCGGCGCTGGCCGGTTGGCTGCTGGTCAATGCCGAATGCGCCCAGGCACGCGTGGCCCGTAGCCGGTCGCGCAACTGCTTGAGCACGGCGCGGTAGGGCTCGACACTGTCGCCAACCCGTTCGCGCAGCGCCTCGTTGGCCTGCTGCATGGACAGCTCCGCAGCCAGTGCATCGATGTCACGCAGGAACAGGTCGGCGGCCATCCAGCGGGCCAGCAGCAACACTTCGCGGGTGACGGCGGCAGTCACGTTGGGGTTGCCGTCACGGTCACCGCCCATCCACGAGGCAAAGCGGATTGGCGCGGCTTCAAGCGGCAGACGCAGGCCGGTGGCCTCCAGCAGCGCTTTATCGACCTTGCGCAGGTGACTGGGGATGGCGTGCCAGAGCGAATGCTCGATCACGGCAAAGCCCCACTTGGCTTCGTCTACCGGCGTGGGGCGGGTGCGGCGGATTTCTTCGGTGTGCCAGGCCTCGGCAATCAGCCGGCGCAGGCGTTCGCGTACCTGCTGGCGTTCGGCCGGAGTCAGGTCGCGGTGGTCCTGGGCAGCCAGCTGGCCGGCGATGGCGTCGTACTTCTGAATCAGGGTGCGGCGGGCCACTTCGGTGGGGTGTGCGGTCAGTACCAGCTGGATGTCGAGCTTGGCCAGTTGTCGGGCCAGGGCATCGTTGCCAAGCCCGGCCTGCTTCAGGCGCGCCAGCAACTCGGGCAGCACACGGGCCTCGAAGGGTTCGGGCTGGTCGGCATCTCGACGGCGGATCAACTGGTACTGCTCGGCCATGTTGGCCAGGTTGAGGAACTGGTTGAACGCCCTGGCCACGGGCAGCAGGTCTTCTTCGGCCAGGTCAGCCAGGGTCGAGCTCAGTTGCTCGCCGGGGCCACGCCGGTCGGCCTTGGCACTGTGGCGGATGTCCTCGATCTTCTGCAGGAACGCATCGCCATGCTGCTGGCGAATGGTTTCGCCCAGCAGCTCACCCAACACATGGACATCTTCACGCAAACGCACATCGATATCGGTCATTGGCCCTCTCTTTGGCGCGGCTCTGGCGCACTCCTGTACACAGCTCTCCCGAAGAGTGCCCCCAGGCTGGCGGCAATGGCAAGCCGTGATCGGCCAAAGCAAACTAAAGTGAAGGCATAGCACTCCCATGCCATGCAGCCTTAGCAGGCGTAACCAGAGGTCATCATGAAAATCCGTGAACTCGCCCAGCACTGGGAACAGAATGCCGCCGGCCCCCTCAGCCGCACGGGCCATGTCCTGCACCTTGACCTGGAGTCAGAGGCGCGTCTGGCCGCGCTGATCGACATGTACCCCAAACGCACCGCCGAGGAATTGCTCGGCGAACTGGTAGCCGCCGCCCTTGAAGAGGTGGAGGCCAGCTTCCCCTATGTGCAGGGCCGTCAGGTCATCGCCACCGATGAAGAAGGCGACCCGATGTACGAAGATGTGGGGCCTACCCCACGCTTTCTGTCACTCTCGCGCCAGCACCTGCACAGCCTGAGCAACACCGCAGGCGACAGCGACAAATAACCCCCGCGCCACCGTTCCGGGCCTGCTGGAGGCCCGGAATACCGCTTTCGCCCGCGAAAGTTCAAGAAAATGCTCGCTGACCAATCAGTCAGAAATAATTGCTCGTGCGGATCACTTTTTTCTGAACCATTCGAAAAACGATCGAGTCGGAGCTAATAGCCATCACGCTAAAACCCTGCACACCTGCCCTTGTGCACCGTTCAGCTGAAGCGCACGGATTTGTCAGGGAATGAGCGATGGACTGCTACGGACATCGTCGTAATCAGGAGTGATCCAATGGAGCTGACCACCATGAAAACCCGCACTAGCAAACTGTCATCCACTCACGTGCGCGGGTTCAAGCTGGCCGCGCTGGCCCTGGGCAGTAGCCTGGTCCTGGCCGGCTGTGCAGGCAACCCGCCTACCGAGCAGTATGCCGTTACCCAGTCCGCCGTGAACGCTGCCGTCAGCGCTGGCGGTACCGAGTTCGCCGCCGTGGAGATGAAAGCGGCCCAGGACAAGTTCAAGCAGGCCGAGATCGCCATGCACGACAAAAAGTATGACGAAGCCAAAATGCTGGCCCAGCAAGCCGAGTGGGACGCACGCCTCGCCGAACGCAAGGCCCAGGCGGCCAAGGCCCAGAAGGCCGTGCAGGACGCCCGCCAGGGTGTCCAGGACGTACGTGAGGAAGGCCTGCGCAGCGCTCAGTGAGCCCTGCCCCGCCAACCTTAGCCTTCGCACACGATCAAAGGATGAACACTATGCGCAATTACGTCATGATTCCCGCCCTGCTGGCCCTGAGCGTCGGCCTTGCTGCCTGCTCGCACGACCCTAACGCCAACCTGGAGGCGGCCCGCACCAACTTCTCCTCGCTACAGAGCGACCCGCAATCGAGCAAGGTGGCGGCGCTGGAGACCAAGGACGCCCAGGACTGGCTGAACAAGGCTGACAAGGCCTACATGGACCGCGAAGACCAGAAGAAGGTCGACCAGCTCGCCTACCTGACCAACCAGCGTGTCGAGGTGGCCAAGCAGACCATCGCCCTGCGTACCGCCGAAGGCGAGCTGAAAAACGCCGCCGCACAACGCGCCCAGGCCAAGCTGGACGCCCGCGACGCACAGATCGCCAAGCTGCAGGACAGCCTCAACGCCAAGCAGACCGACCGCGGTACGCTGGTCACCTTCGGTGACGTGCTGTTCGACTTCAACAAGGCCGAACTCAAGAGCAACGCCTACCCGAACATCACCAAGCTGGCCCAGTTCCTTCAGGAAAACCCTGAGCGCAAGGTGATTGTCGAGGGCTACACCGACAGCGTCGGCTCGGCCAGCTACAACCAGAGCCTGTCCGAACGCCGCGCGGGTTCCGTGCGCATGGCGCTGGTGCGTGCCGGCGTAGACCCTGCGCGCATCGTCGCCCAGGGTTACGGTAAGGAGTACCCGGTAGCGGACAACGGCAGCAATTCGGGCCGGGCGCAGAACCGCCGGGTGGAGGTGACCATCTCCAATGACAACCAGCCGGTGGCACCGCGTACGGTGAGCCAGGTTCAGCAGTAACGCAGGCTAACCCCGACCCCGCCCTCTAGGCGGGGTTTTTGTTTGTCCGCCGATAATGTTCTGGCGCCAGCGAGATCGAGCGCCACGCGGGCGGCGCTCGATCTCACAGGCGCAAAAAATGCTGCGCCGAACACTCACTTCACCTGCTGCGGGGTGTCCTCGCCCGTGCAGCGCACCGCACGCTTGCGGTTGTCCACCAGCACGCCGGTCAGGCCTTTCTGCTGGGTGTCGAACAGCACCAGCACACCATCGACGCACTGGGCCACTTGCGGCGCCGGGTCCAGCGAAACCTTGTAGTCCTCGCCCGGAATGGTCTTGAGCATGGTGAAGTCCTGCAACAACAGGGCATCCTCGGGTTTGGCGAAATGCAGGTAACCGTAGTACCACAAGGCCCCCACCGTCACGATGATACTGCCGACGCCGGTCAGGATCAGCGGGATGGCGTTGCGTTCTTCACTCATTGCTTGTTCTTCTCGTCAGGGTAATTGGGCACTTCGGCCAGGCGCCGAAGGCCGTTGAAATGGCTGGGGTCGTCAAGGAAACGCAGCATCACCTGGCGCCAGGTAGGGTCGGCGAAGGTCTGCACATGGCCGCCTCGGGTCAGTTGCAGGACTCGTGGTGGCGGCGCGTGCTGGTATAGGCGGATGCCGTTGTCCATCGGCACCAGGTTGTCGTCGATGCTGTGGAAGAATAGCTTGGGCGGGCTGCTCAACTGCTCGATCGAACGGATCGCACTGTCGCCGTCCGGCACCAGCCACGACAGCGGCACCTGCAACGGCCAGGTCATCCATGACGTGCTGAGGGCATAGCGCCCCACCCCACGGTAACTGGCCGGTACGCCATCGAACACCAAGGCGCTGAAGCGCTGGCGCTGCTCGGGATGGGCCGCCAGGTAGTGGATTGCCATGGCACCGCCAAGGCTTTGCCCCAGCAGCACCAACGGCTTGCCCTTGACCTCGGGTGCCTGGTCCAGCCAGGCCATGGCCGCCGCGATGTCTTCATACACCTCTGGCAGGGACGGTGTGCCCTGCGACAGGCCATAGCCGCGGTAATCGATCATCAGCACCTGGTAGCCCTGCTCCGGCAGCCAATAGCTACCCCCCAGGTGCCCAGGCAGGTTGCCGCCGTTGCCGTGCAAATGCAGTACCGTGCCCTTCACCTCGACACCCGCCTTGGCCGGCAACCACCAGCCGTGCAGGCGCAGGCCGTCCGACGTGGCAAGGGTGACATCGCGGTAGTCGAGTTTGGCCCGTTCGGGGGTGAATGCCTGGCCACGCTCGGGATAGAACAGCAGGCTGCTGCAGCCGCCAAGGCCCAGCAGGACCAGGCCAAGCGCCAGCAGGCGGCAGCACTCAGAGAATGTTCGCGTAGTCGGCTTCAATACGGTCCAGGCTCAGGTGGTTGAGGAAGTTGGAGAAGCACATCCAGGCCGACAGTGCGTTAAGGTCGCGGAACTGTTCGGGCAGGTACTTGGGGGGCTCGACCAGCCCCTCCTCCACCAACTGGCGCAAGGTGCGCATGTCTTCCAGCGTGGTCTTGCCACAGAACAGCAACGGGATCTGTTCGAGCTTGCCCTTCTTCACGGCCAACTGAATGTAGTTGTAAACCATGATGAAGCCTTTGAGGTAGGACAAGTCCTTGGTGAATGGCAGGCCATTGGGCACCGAGCCGCGGAACACCCGGCTGGCGTTGCTGTAGCTCTGCGACATCTCGAAGCCTTGCTCGCGGAAGAAATTGAACACCTGGAGAAAATCGGCGCCCTCCTCGACCATGTGGATGGCGCGGGTGCGATTGGTGAGCTTGCGCAGGCGGCTGGGGTAGGAAGCAAAGGCGATGACCTCCATGAGAATCGCCAGGCCTTCCTGGGTTACCGTCGACGAGGGCGGGCCCTTGGCCAGGAAGGTGCAGATCGGCTGGTTCAGGCCGTTGAGCGTGGTGCCCACATGGACCAGCCCTTCGTGCACTTCCAGGGCACGCACATCGCGGCTGTTGAACATGGCATCGGCGCGCACCTTGATGTAGTCGGCGCCAGCGGCGGCATCGGCCACGATCCCGTCAGATTCGAATACCCGAATGGTTTCCTCGGCTTCACCGAACACCTTGTTCAGCCGGCGCTGGAGGATATCCACGGCCTCCTTGGCGGTGAGGTTTTTCGGTTCGTCCTTGAGATCGCCACGGCCATCGATGTTGTTCAGGTAATCCGAGAGCATCAGGCCGAGGTCGGCCAAGGTCGGGTCACCGGCGTGGAAGGCATCGGAGGCGGCGCCGTACAGTTCCTGAGAGATGAGGCCGAAGTCCTCGGTGCCACGCGCTTCGAGCATGCGCACCACCATGCGGTATTCGCGGCACATGCGCTTCATGATCTGCCCGACCGGGTTGAACTGGCCAAGCTGGCGAATGATGTCGCGCTCGATGGCCTGGAACTCGGCCTTGACCGCCCCGGAGTCGAACGCCAGCGGGCGCGACTGGTAATAAGCGCGGTCGACGGCCGGCGGCTCCTTGCCCTTGGCCTTGAGGAAGCCCTGGCGAATGTTGTCGTCCCATTTCACCGCGTCCAATACCCGGATCGGGGTCTGGGCCGCAACGATGCGGTCGGACAAAGCGCGGATGGTTTGCTGGTATTCGTCCACCGGGGACTCCTTTCTAGTACACGA